>CAVXFA010000044.1:0-55514 GCA_963760605.1 uncultured delta proteobacterium
TCTCCCGTAGATCACCCTATAGAATTGGAATTATAAAGAATCCTTTGGGGAATAGGGGTCATACCTCTCCCGCTTCGCCCAGCCATGCTCACCGACCAGGGCCACAAAATTGCATTCCATTAAATTCTCCTCCAAAAACCCTCTGGGACTGCGGCGAATCTTTAGAAGCCTCTGGGAGTTGCGGCTGCCAACTGGAATAACCATAGTTCCCCCGATCTTGAGCTGTTCCATCAGAGGCCGCGGGAGAGAAGGCGCTCCCGCTGTCACCAGTATTGCATCGAAGGGTGCCTCTTCTTTCCAACCGTGAGATCCGTCGAAGAGTCGGGTAATCACATTTCGACACTGGATCTGCTCGAGAATCCTTCTCGCCCGTTCGAGGAGTGAGCGAATCCTTTCTACGGAATACACCCTTTCGCCAAGGTGTGACAGCACCGCAGTATGATACCCTGTTCCAGTCCCGATCTCCAAGACGCGTTCATCCCCGCGCAGGCCCAGATTTTCGCTCATGTAAGCCACCATGGTAGGTTGAGAGATCGTCTGCCCTTCCCCGATAGGAAGGGCGAAATCCCCATAGGCCTGCCCAAGCAAGGCCTCAGGGATGAAAAGGTGCCTGGGTACCTGTTTCATGGCATCGATCACCCTTGGGTCCTTGATGCCTCGGGCAATGATCTGCTCCTTGACCATCCCTTCCCGGGCTTTGGTAAAATCCATTCCTATGTTCTGGGTGGCCTTTAGCGATTTCATAGTAAAGCGAGGGATGGATCTTTAGATTTTGCGTTGGGAAAGGGTCGCAATGGAGGCATAATTCGTCCAATCTAGGTGTAAGGGCGTAATGGAGATAAAATTATTGGCAATGGCTTTAAAATCCGAGTCCTGGGTTTCCGCGTAACCCGGATCATCTCCGCCAATCATATAATACTTTCTCCCCCATCGATCCAACTTTTCGCGCACCGATTCCCCATAAATCCGCTTGCCCATACGGGTGATTTTATAGGAGCGCGGCTGTTTCCTTTGGCAGGGGACGTTGACGTTTAAAAAGGTGTTCCGGGGAAGGCCGTGCCGGAGAATATTCCTGGCCAGGCGGACGGCGAAACAAGCCGCATGGGTGAAGTCAAAGTTGTCCCTGGCCACCAGGGAAATGGCAAAAGATGGAATTCCCAGGATCGTCCCTTCAATGGCCGCGGAAACGGTTCCAGAGTAAGTAATATCCTCCCCGAGGTTCTCCCCTTTATTGATGCCGGAGACAATTAGATGGGGCCTCTCCGGCAAAATCTTGCTTGCTCCAAGAAGAATGCAATCTGTGGGCGTTCCATTGACTGCGAAAAACCGGGGTCCCAAGTCCTTCAACTTCTTCCGGCACAGCGGCCGGCCCATACTCAAAGCGTGGCTCACCGCGCTTCGCTCCCTGTCTGGGGCCACCACCCAAACCTCTGCAATATCCTCCAGAGCTCTGCCCAATGCCAGCAACCCCTCGGAATGAATTCCATCATCATTGGAGACCAAGATTTTCAAGCCCGCTCCCTTCCCTTATTAAACAGTTTCCGTCTCCGCGTTTCTGACAACGAAAAATGTTGACCCAAACCCCTAACATGAACGTGGCCTTTTTCGGATCCCAGCGTTCTCAACCTTCTTCGTGGTGGATAGATTCCACTGGTCAGCGAGGCAGCGAATCTACATATCGTTCAACCGCAAACGCGGCCGTGGCTCCGTCGCCGACGGCCGTGGTCACCTGGCGCAAAACCTTCTGACGCACATCCCCCGCTGCAAAGATTCCGGGCGCAGAGGTGGCCATATTTTCATCGGTAACCACATACCCCTGTTCATCCATGCTCACGACCCCCCTGAGAAATTCCGTGTTGGGTTTCAGGCCCACGTAGAAAAAGACACCGCTTACTTTCAAGGTCTGCTTCTCCTGTGTCTCAAGGTTCTTCAGCTCCAGCTCCTCCACCCCTGTCTCGCCCAAAACTTTGCAAACCACGGTGTTCCAAAGGATTTTGATTTTTTCATTCTGGAACGCCCTTTCCTGGAGAATCTTCTCCGCCCGGAAGGAGTTTCGGCGATGAATAAGGTAGACGAGCCGGGCAAATCGAGTCAGGTATAGCGCTTCATCTACGGCAGAGTCACCCCCTCCAATTACTCCGATATCCTGCCCGCGAAAAAAAGGGCCATCACAGGTGGCGCAATAAGAAACCCCCCTCCCCTTCAGCTTTTCCTCCCCCGGGATTCCTAATTTTACCGGTTTAACCCCTGTGGCCACAATAACAGCCTTGGCGATGAATTTCTTGCCTTCTTGGTTCACCTCCCATAGGTGGCCCCGAGAAGCCAATTGTTGCACCTCCGCATTGATGATCTCCAGCCCAAAGCGCTTCGCTTGTCTCTCCATCGCTTGCGCGAGATCCATTCCCGAGATTCCATCGGGGAACCCGGGGTAATTTTCGACCATAAAGGTGCTTGCGGTCTGACCTCCGGGTGCCATGTTTTCTATCAGCAGCGTGCGCAGTCTTGCCCGGGCAGCGTAGAGCCCCGCAGTCAACCCTGCTGGACCCCCACCGGCGATCAGTAAATCATACTCCAAAACCCCCACCCTCTTACCTCCGATTGAATCCGTCAATAAAATTTAAAATATCATAGATGCACTGAAAGTCAATCCTCGCGTCCCCATCCTCTTGCAGGCCGGGCCAAATTAGCAAACAATTGCCTTGGTCTTTGTCCGCTTTAATAGGGTATGGAAATTCTATGAAGGGTACGCGATTCAGGGCACGAACAGGGGAATTAAAACTTGTTTCCCCGGTATAAATTTGTTATATTTTTACTGTATTCAGAGACAGAGCAACAAGATGGGTCGTTTGAATATTGCCTTCTTTTGGCGTATGCATCAGCCCTATTACCGGGATTCTTTGAGCGGCGAGTATTCCCTGTCTTGGGTACGGCTTCATTCCCTCAAAGGATAACGTTACGGTCTCTTGCATCCTTTCACCTCCCCGGACTTCCGCGACGTCCAAGTCTGGTTCAACCTCGCTTGGATGGGCCTCCAGGCTCGGGAGAAAAAAGGGGGTATTCGTGAACTTTTGAGGAAAGGAAGGGTTTTTCAGAGATCGTGGAATGATCCATCCTATTCCGAGAGCTTCGGTTCCATCCTCAGGATAAGGCGGACTTTTTTTGCGAGTTGAGAAAGGGGATTTAGAAGTGGAGCGTTACCCCTGGAGTGGGTATCTCTCCAGGGTCCTCTTCCCCATCAACAAGCGCCTACGCCATGCCATCCCGTTTCGGGCTCCTGAAGAGACGATTGAAGCTCTGCGCTTCTGGGCCACGGACTCCGGGAACCTGGCGGTCACCTACGCCGACGATGGAGAAAAGTTTGGTCTCTGGCCTGGAACGCATCACTGGGTTTACGAGGAAAAGTGGTTAGAAAAATTCATTGCCCGGCTGGAAGAGAACCACGAATGGGTCCAGATGCTTACCTTCAGCGAGTACATGGAAAAATTTTCACCCCAGGGCCGAACCTATCTTCCTCCGGTTTCTTACGATGAGACGATGGAGTGGGCCCTCCCGGCCCTGTCGGCCATTGGTTATGAAGATATGATCAGTGAATTAAAACGAGAGGGGCACTACGAAAAGTACCGGCCCTTCCTGCGCGGAGGAACCTGGGAGGATTTCTTAGTTAAATACCCCGAAAGCAACCCTATGCACAAGAGGATGCTGTACGTAAGCGAGAAGGTTCATCGAGCCCTAAAAGGCCGTCCCGCTTCCGGGGAGGAAAAAGAGCTGCCGGTTCCTCCGGCGATGCAGGCCCTTTGGAAGGGGCAGGTCGACTGCGCTTACTGGCACGGCCTTTCTGGCGGTCTCTACTTCAACTTCTTGCGCCTCAGCGTTTATCAAAACCTAATTACCGCTGAGCGTTTGGCAGAAATCACCCACTGGGGAGCGGAAAAATACCTGGATCATGAAATTTACGACCTAGATAAGGATCTGCAACCAGAAATTTTGATCACCAGCCCAGAATGGGGTGCCATTGTAAAGCCAAGCTAGAGAAAAAGCGTTTGCCCGTCACCCTCTCTTGCGGAGGAATTTAAATTGGAAAGATTTTGCGGAAAATTCGCGGCCTGGGGAAGATTGCATGTCAGAGCTGCGTAAGGACCCGGTCACCGGAAGGTGGGTGATCATTTCTACGGAGAGGGGAAGACGGCCTTCCGATTTTGCGATTGAGAAGACGAGGTCCAAAGGTGGCTTTTGCCCTTTTTGCCCGGGAAACGAGGATAAGACTCCCCCTGAGATTTTAGCTTTCCGACAAGAGGGCAGTCAGCCCAATGGGCCTGGATGGCGCCTGCGTGTCGTCCCCAATAAATTTCCGGCTCTGCGTGTAGAAGGGGACCTGAACCGAGAGGGCGTCGGACTGTACGACAAAATGAGTGGGATCGGAGCCCATGAGGTGATCATAGAAACCCCCAACCATGAGGAAACCCTCTCCCTTCTTTCAGCGAAAGGATTGGAGGAGGTTCTCTGGGCCTACCGGGCACGGATGATGGATTTAAAGAGGGACCTGCGCCTCCGTTACGCCATGATCTTCAAGAACCACGGGGAGGCTGCCGGAGCCACTCTGGAACATCCCCATTCGCAATTGATCGCCCTGCCCATTGTACCCCACTTGGTTACGGAGGAGATGGCCGGGGCCAAAGATTATTATCAGTACAAAGAACGGTGTATCTTCTGCGACATGATTCGGCAAGAAATCCAGCAGGGAGAACGGGTGGTCCTGGAAAATGCAGAATTTATCGTCGTTACCCCCTTTGCTTCTTTTTCTCCCTTTGAGTCTTGGATTCTCCCCAAACGGCACAACTCCTTTTTCGAAGAAAGCTACATCCATGAGATTCAGTCTCTGGGAGGGATCTTTTCGGAAACCTTAAAGCGCCTGGAGAGAGCTTTGAATTTTCCCCCGTACAATTTTACCCTGCATACGACCCCCTTTAAGGAAAAAAACCTGGAATATTACCACTGGCATTTCGAAATCATCCCTAAGCTTACTAAGTTCGCCGGATTTGAGTGGGGTTCAGGCTTTTTCATCAACCCTACACCACCCGAAGAGGCGGCCAAGTTTCTAAGAGAACTGGGCCCCTCAGGAGAAAAATGATGAAAATCTTGTTTGCATCTTCGGAAGCGGTTCCCTTCGCGAAGACCGGGGGCTTAGCAGATGTTTCCGGCGCTCTGCCCAGAGCCTTGGCTCAAATGGGCCATAAAGTCTTCCTCATCTTACCCAAATACCGCGCGGTTGATGAAAACCGCTTCCGCCTAACCAGGAGCGGAATCTTGTTGAAGGTTCCCATTTCTCAGAGGGTAGAAACCGCCGAGGTCTATTCCGCCGAGTTAGCGCCCGACTTCCACGCCCTCCTCATCCGCAAAGACGCCTACTACGACCGGGAACAACTCTATGGAACGCCAAGCGGCGACTTCGAAGATAATGCCGAGCGCTTCACTTTCTTTTCCCGCTCCATCGTGGAGGCGGCCCTGGGCTTGGAGTTAAACCCGGACATCATCCATTGCCATGACTGGCAAACTGGCCTCGCCCCCGTTTATCTCAAGACTCTCTATCGAAATGTTCCCTTGCTGAAACAGGCGGTCTCGATCTTTACCATCCACAACATCGGCTATCAGGGGATTTTCTGGCATTACGATATACAAATGACCAACCTGGGCTGGGAGCTTTTTACTCCCCGGGCGTTGGAATTCTACGGCAGGATTAACTTCCTAAAGGGAGGGATTGTTTTCGCCGATGCCGTAACCACGGTCAGCCGCAAGTACATGGAAGAGATCCAGACGCCGGAATTTGGCGCGGGGTTAGAGGGGGTACTACGGGATCGCCGGGGAGACCTTTACGGTATTCTTAACGGCGTGGACTACGAGGAATGGTCTCCCCTAAAGGACCCCTTCATCAAAGAAAGATACGGTCCTGCCGATCTGGCCGGGAAGAGAGCCTGCAAGGCAGATTTGCAGCGGGAATTCGGCCTGGCTGTACAAGAAGAAACTCCGCTCATCGGAGCCATTTCCCGCTTGGATGAACAGAAAGGTTTTGACCTCATCGCCGCCTTCATGGAAGAATTGATGGGGCTGGGCCCGCAGTTTGTCCTTCTGGGCACGGGAAAAGAAAAGTACCACCTGCTTTTTGAGAACCTCAAGAAGAAATATCCACAGCAGCTCGGCGTCAAAATCGCTTTTGACAACGCCTTAGCCCACAAGATTGAGGCCGGGGCGGATATGTTCCTCATGCCTTCCCGCTATGAACCCTGTGGATTGAACCAAATTTACAGCCTGAAGTACGGCACTGTGCCCATCGTTCGGGCCACCGGGGGGCTGGATGATACGATCCAAGATTTTGACCCCGGGAGGGATGAGGGAAATGGTTTCAAATTCAAGGAATATTCCGCTCCCGCTCTGCGAAATGCTATCCAGCGAACCTTGCAAGCTTACCGCGATAGAACCGCTTGGGAAAAGCTGATGATCCGGGGAATGTCCGCAGACTTCTCCTGGGATCGATCCGCCGCAGAATACCTGAACGTTTATCAAGACACCTTAAATAGAAAAAAAAGCCAGAGCCTCTGAAAGATGAACGCCCGCGAAATTCTAGCCAAGATCATCGAACTTTCCAATGCTTCCGTCGATGTCGATCGCCGGTTGATGAACCTGGTGGAAACGCTGGCCATGATCTTCTCCCTCCCCTTCTGCGCCCTTTTTCTCTGGGACCCCCAACACGCTCGCCTGACTTTGAAGCTCTGTAACAAGCCCCACCCAGCCTTTCCGCCCGGTTTAAGCTTCTCGGTAGAGGAAGGACCCCTGGGAGCTTGTGCCTTGCAAAAGATCCCAGTCATCATTAACGACGCCTCGCAGGTTTTCCTTTGGGACCCCCGGAATCCCGGCGAATTTTACCTCCTTCAATTTTCTGGCAGCTTTCCCCATCGCGGATGACATCTTTCTTTATGGCGTCCTTGCCCTCCTGGGAGAACAGCCCCGGCAACTCTCCGAAGAAGAGAGCGCTCTGCTGCCGGTGATCTGCCGCCAGTTGGCTGGCACCATTCGCAGCGCCCAGGTTTCCCTGCAAGCGAAAAAGCGGATCGCCGAATTGAGCACCCTGCATGCCATCGGGATGGCCATCAGCTCCACTTCTGAACTGGGGGAGTTGCTGAATCGGATTACCCTGAGTAGTGCTAAAGTCCTTCAGGCCGATGGCTGCATCTTGCGTCTCCTCGACGAAGAGGGAGGCGTGCTGAAAGTGGTCTCTTCTTTCGGTCTGGAGGAAGGCACTGAACCTCTCAACCCGGTGCCCCTGGGCGAAGATGTGGCCGGAATCGTGGCTCTGACAGGGGAGCCGATTCTGATCCGCGACGTCAAAGCTTCCTCCTATTCTTTCGAAACGTTTTCTCAAAAAATTTCTTCGGCTCTCTGTGCCCCCTTAATCTTCAAGTCCAAGACCATCGGCACGCTTGCCCTGCTCAGCTATCCCCAAGAGGGGTATCAAGCGAAAATCTTCGACGAGGAGGACAAGGACCTTCTTTGCACCATGGCTTCGCAGATCGCCATGGCCATCGAGAATGCCATCATCTTGCAGCGGGCCGAGCTTTTAGCCAAGGATAAGGAGAGCGCGGTCCAGGAACTCTCCCTGCTCTACGAAATTTCCCGGTCCATGCTTACAACCATCAAGTTAGATCAGCTTCTGCGCATCATCCTCATTTCCGTAACCCTGGGCATTCGCAGGGGATTCGACCGGGCAGCCCTCTTTTTGGTCGATGAAAAAGAGAATGTACTTAAGGGAATGCTGGGGATCGGTCCAAAAGACCGCGAAGAGGCGGAGGTTTGGCGCCAGAAGCTCGAGGAACACCGAATCTTCTCTCCGGATTGGGTGGCCCCTGTCGAACTAGAAAAAACGCCCTACGACGTGCGGGTGCGGCAGACGCGCATTCCCCTGGATGAGAAACGATCTATCTTGCTCAAGACGCTGCGGGAGAAACGCTCTTTTAACATCAAAGATGCTGCCTTGGATCCAGAGGTGAACCCCGAAATCCTGGGTTGGTTTGGCAGCCGGTCCTTCGCCACCATCCCCCTGATCGCCAAGGACAACGCCATTGGACTTATCGCCGGGGATAACCTTTTCACGGGGCGCCCTGTTACAGCCTCAGACATCGGATTCCTAACCTTGCTGGCCAATCAGGCAGCCCTGGCCATCGAAAACTCCCGTCTCTACAGCAACCTCCAGGAGATCAACACCCAGCTTCTCCAAACCCAGAACCGTCTTATCCAGTCTGAGAAGCTGGCTGCCTTAGGGGAGGTTGTGGCCTCTATCACGCATGAGATCAAGAACCCCTTGGTCTCCATCGGCGGGTTCGCCCGTCGGCTCGATCGCAACCTCCAAGAAAACTCCCCGGAAAAAAAATATATGCGCATCCTCATTAAAGAAGTACAGCGCCTGGAAAACATCCTCAACGAGACTCTGGCGTTCTCCAAGGAGGCTTCCATTCCTTCCGGCCACCATGACCTCAACCGCATTATCGAAGACACGCTTTCTATCCTGGATGGAGAATTCCAGGAACGAAATATCTCTGTGGGCAAGGAGTTGGCCCAAAATCTTCCCCCTTTCTGCAGCGATTCCCAGCGGATGAAACAAGTTTTTCTCAACCTCTTCGTCAACTCCATTCAGGCCATCGGACAGGACGGGAATCTGGTGGTGAAGACTTCACTCCAACGCCAAGGGGAATCGGATGTCATTCAGGTCGAAGTTACGGACACGGGCGGAGGAATCCAGCTGGAGATTTTGGATAATATATTCAATCCATTTTTCACCACCAAGCAGGACGGAACCGGCCTAGGACTGGCCATCGCCCACAAGATCATCAGCCAGCACCGGGGAGAGATCGAGGTCATCAATCACCCTGGAGTCGGAGCCACTTTCTTAATTCGGGTCCCCTTGGCTGAATGAATCAGGGTCCAGCGTGCCAGGGGGTGAGGGGGCAATGGCAGAAACGAAAAGTTTTGTGGAAGTGGCCGTAGGTCTACCCATTCGGAAGACTTTTGCCTACGAAGTCCCTGAAGGGATGCGATCCACGACCGTTCCGGGAAGGAGCGTTGTGGTTCCCTTCGGGCGCCGATTTCTCACGGGCTTTGTGATTGGCCCTGCTCCAAAGCTTCCCTCCGATAAAAAGATCCTACCCATCCGCCAGGTTTTGGACGACGAGTCCTCGCTCTCTGAAAGCTTCTTGGTCTTCCTGGTCTGGGTCGCGAAGTATTACTTGCAACCCATCGGTGAGGTGATTAAGACCGCCCTCCCCGCCGGCATCCACCTTCGCCCCCGGGAGAGGTACACGATCAATGAGAAAGGCCTCCAATCTTTAAAGATTCTTCCTGCGGAATCTATCGAAAGAAAAATTTTACGATCCCTAAAACGACTGGGGGGAAAAGGATCTCTCGCAACTCTTCTGGCGAAGAATGCCGCTATCCCTATACAAGCCTCGATTCGCCAGATGATCGATGAAGGGTTAATCGAGAAAGAAGAGAATTTATTTGAGTTAAAAATTAAAGGGAAAACAGTAAATTTTATTAAATTTCGTAATATTGAAGATGAACCTTCTCTAACTCCCCTGCAAAAAGAAGCCCTGGATTTCATCCAACAGGTGGGGGAACTTCCAGCTCAAGAATTTAGAAAAAAATATAGGAATGCTTCATCGATTCTAGGTAAGCTGGAAAGCCATAAATTCGTAGAAGTAATCCAAAAAGAAGCGTACCGCCAACCCTCCGCGGAAGAGGTGGCGAATTGGATCGATGGCCCGCCTGCTCTTTTGACGGAAAACCAAAAACAGGCGGTCGCGGCCATAAGCCTGGCAGTTCACTCTCGAAAATTTCACCCCTTTCTCCTCCACGGCGTCACAGGCAGCGGGAAAACAGAGGTCTATTTGCGGGTGATCGACGAGACTGTGGCCCAAGGCCGACAGGCCCTCCTCCTCGTTCCGGAGATCGCTCTCACGGCTCAATTGGTGGCTTACTTCCGGTCCCGCATCGATTACCCCATGGCTATTCTGCATAGCCGGCTATCCCCGGGGGAGCGTTATGATGAATGGCGGAGAATTAAAAAGGGACTGGTGAAGCTGGTCTTCGGGGCCCGCTCGGCCATCTTCGCTCCCTTGGATCACTTGGGCATCATCATCGTAGATGAAGAGCATGACCCTTCGTATAAGCAGGAAGAAAAAGTGCGTTACAACGCCCGTGATTTGGCCCTCGTCCGGGGGAAGATGGAGAACGCCGTAACGGTACTCGGCTCGGCGACCCCCTCCCTGGAATCTTATTACAATGCCGTGGAGAAGAAATTTCATTACCTCTCCCTTCCCTGCCGCATCGATCTCCGACCCCTCCCGGAAATTCAGGTGGTGGACATGCGCCAGGAAAAGGGGGAAGGAAAAGAGCGGCCCATTTTTTCCCGGGTCCTGGAAGAAGCTCTGCGCCAAAACGCCGAACGGAACGAACAGGCCCTTCTTTTTTTGAACCGGCGCGGCTTTTCCACCTTCGCCCTCTGCCGAGATTGTGGCTTCGTCTACCAATGCCCCAATTGCAGCGTCTCCTTGATCTACCACCTCTCCGACAAGTCGTTCCATTGCCATTACTGCGACTATTCCATACCCGCCCTTTCCCGCTGCCCTGAATGTGCCTCCCTCCACCTCATGCTCTTTGGGCTGGGCACGCAACGTCTCGAAGAGGAGATTAAAAAAAAGCTACCCCGGGTTCGGGTCGCCCGTATGGATCGCGACACCACGAGCCGCAAATCATCCCATCAGAGGATCCTGAATCAAGTTCGTCGAGGTGAGGTCAACCTCCTGATCGGGACCCAGATGATTACCAAAGGGCATGACTTCCCGCTGGTCACCCTGGTGGGCGTGTTGGCCGCTGACCTCTCTTTGAATATTCCTGATTTTCGAGCCAGTGAACGGACGTTCCAGCTCCTTACCCAGGTCGCTGGCCGAGCCGGCAGAGGGGTTTTGCCCGGGAAAGTAATCATTCAGACCTACAATCCACACCACTACAGCATCCAAATGGCTAAAGTGCAGGACTTTCTAGCCTTCTACCAGCAGGAGGCTCGATTTCGGCAAGAGATGGCCTATCCTCCCTTTGCCCGGTTGATCAACCTTCGTCTGAAAGGAAATTCAGAAGCCAAGACATCTCGGGTTGCCAAATTAATGGAGGAAATTGCGCGTCGGGTGTTGCGGCAGGGGAAAAAATTTCAGGAACAGGTGGAAATTCTCGGTCCGACCCTGGCTCCCCTGGCCAGGCTCAAGGGGAAATGCCGCCACCAGATGCTCCTGAAAGGGAAGAGTTGGTCGACTCTCCATGATTTCACCGAAGAGGTCTTGCAAAAAGCCGAAGAAGAAATATCTATCCCCGGGGTCAACTGGACTGTTGATGTAGACCCGGTGAATATGTTATAAAAAATTATGGCCATTCTCGAGATTCTCCAGTATCCCCACCCGATCCTGAAGAAAAAAACCCAGCCCATTCAGAAGATCGACCCAACCATTCGTCGGCTGATCCAAGACATGGCCGAAACGATGTATGCGGCACCCGGGGTGGGGCTGGCGGCTCCGCAAGTAGGCCACCCGCTCCGTCTGGCTGTCCTCGACATCACCCCCGCAAACCAGGCCAAGAACCTGGTCGTGCTCATTAACCCCGAGATCGTGGTCGCTGAGGGAGAGTGTCTCTGGGAAGAGGGATGCCTCAGTGTCCCTGATTACAACGAGGAAGTGAAACGGAAAAAGAAGATCGTCGTTCGCTGTCAGAACCTCGAAGGGGAAAATGTGGAGGTGGTCGGTGATAACAACTTGCTCTCCATTGCCCTACAGCATGAGATTGACCATCTCGACGGAATCCTTTTCATCGACCGCCTTAGTACATTGAAGAGAGACCTGTTCAAGAAAAGATTGCAAAAGGAGAGCAAAGAAGGAAAAAGGTTTTGAAGGTTGTCTTCCTGGGCACGTCGGAATTTTCCTGTCCTTCCCTGGAAATTCTTCTGGCATCCTCTCATGAAATCCTTGCCGTGGTCACCCAGCCCGACCGTCCCAAGGGCCGGGGTCAGAAACGTGCTTTTTCCCCCATCAAATCTCTTTCCTTAGCAAAAAACCTTCCCGTCTTCCAGCCAGAAAGGGTGCAAGACCCTACCTTCTTGGAAGTTTTAAAATCTCTCCACCCTGACCTGATTGTGGTCGTGGCCTATGGCCAGATTCTTACCTCCTCCGTCCTTTCCATCCCGCCTTGGGGATGTGTGAATGTCCATGCTTCTCTTCTGCCGAAATATCGAGGAGCGGCACCCATCGCCCGCGCGATCCTTGGGGGAGAGACCAGGACTGGGGTGACCACCATGTTCATGGACCGGGGTATGGATACGGGCCCGATCCTGCTGGCGGAAGAAACCGAGATTGGAGATTCGGATACAATGGGAACGCTGCACGATCGGCTTTCCGGGATGGGCGCTCACCTGCTGGTGCGGACCTTCGACGGATTGGAAAAGGGCACAATCACACCCCGCCCGCAGGACCCCTCCCAAGCGACTTACGCCCCCAAAATAGAAAAAGAGGAAGGACGAATCAAGTGGGATACTCCAGCCCGGCAGCTTTTTAACCTCCTGCGAGCGTTCGACCCCTGGCCAGGGGCTTTCACTGTCTGGGCCGACCGAACTCTGAAACTTTTTCTCCCGAAGCTTGTAGAGGGGGAAGCCATGGAGGCCCCCGGGACAGTGGCTCAAGCTGCGGCAAACGGGCTGCGCATCGCCACCTCTCACGGCTATCTCCTCGTCCATGAGCTTCAACTGGAGAATCGCCCACGGATGAGCGTGGCGGAATTCCTGCGGGGCTATCCATTGAAGCCCGGGGTGCATCTGGGAGCTTGATTCGGGATGCGCGAGCAAAGACTTCCCGCTTTCGATGCCATGCGCATGCAGGCCTGGAGCCTGCTGCAGCGGATCGAGCACTCCCGGGCTTATGCCGACCTTCTCCTCGACCACACCTTTTCCAGTCATCCTCAATGGCGGCCTTTGGACCGGTCCTTTATCCAAGAATTGGTCTTGGGAACCCTCCGCTGGAGGGCAAGGTTAGACTCTGCCATTCATCGAACGGCGAAATCGCCGGAGAAAAAAATCGACCCCAGGCTGCTTCACCTCCTCAGGACGGGAGCCTATCAGATCCTTTTCATGGACCGGGTTCCCCATTCCGCGGCAGTCAATGAATCTGTCCGTTTGGCCAAGGCCGTCTTTAAGAATGATAAGATATCCGGGTTTACCAACGCTGTTTTAAGGTCGATCGCCCGTAACAAAAATCAGGAACCTTTCCCTCCTTTTGAATCGCAACCCGTAGAATACATCATCGAAGCCCTCTCCCATCCCCGGTGGATGGTTGAGCGTTGGGTGAGAGAATTCGGCCCAGAAATAGCCCGGAAGATCTGCGCGGCGAACAATCTCCGGCCTCCCTTCACGGTGCGGGTGAACACTCTGAAGACTTCCAGGGAAATCCTGCAGGGGCGATTCGCAGCCGCCGGCATCGAGTCTCTTCCCACTCCCTTTTCTCCCGAGGGGTTAGTTTTGCGGCAAAGTCCATCCCTCCCGGCAGATCCGCTCTTTCGCGAGGGGTTCTACTTCGTGCAGGATGAGTCCTCTCAGATCATTTCTCATCTGGTAAACCCTCAACCAGGGGAGCGGGTGCTGGATGCTTGTGCCGCTCCGGGCGGCAAGTCCACCCATATGGCTCAGCTCATGGAAGACCGGGGGGAAATCCTCTCTCTGGATCTTTATGACCCGAAGCTTGACCGGATCCGGGAAAACTGTCGGCGCCTGGGAATCTCCATAATCCAGGCTTTTCGAGTGGATGCCTCAAAACCCCTTCCCTTTCCCCAGAAAATAACCTTCGACAGGATCCTGGTGGACGCCCCCTGTACCGGGCTGGGCATCCTCCACCGCCACCCAGAGGCCAAGTGGCGGCAAAAGCCCCAAGACGTCCAACGCCTGCAGCGCCTTCAGGCTGCCCTTTTGGAAAATGTCTCTTCGCGCTTGAAACCGGGGGGAGTTTTGATCTATAGTACCTGTACGATGACTCAGGAGGAGAACGATTTTGTTGTGGATGCTTTTTTGAGCCATCACAAAGATTTTCATCTCCAAGACCTGCGCCTCGTGGCGGCGCACTCTTTTCACCCCCTGATCGAAGAAAAAGGACTCTTGCGCACTTACCCGAGAATAACCATACCCAAAGACGACTATCGCCTGGACGGTTTTTTCGCCGCCCGCATGATTAGAGAGTGAACAGTTTTATTAGTCAGTCCATAATTATATAGACACCGAAGACCAAATCCCTCCTTCCCTCCCTTTACAAAAGGGAGTCCCGCGCTTCGCGGGATTTGGAAAAGAGGGGTCAGGGGAGATTTTGGAAGAATATGTCTGGTCAATTATAAACTCCTTAGTAATTCAAAGGTGAAAGAAGGAAGAGGCAAACCCATGAATCCAAGAACCCTTCCACCCCAAAAAAGATCTCTCCTTCAATCCTCTCGGCCGACTTCAGCAGACTGGGAGAAGAAGTGAAGGCTGTGGAGAAGGCCGGGGCTGATTACATTCATGTTGATGTCATGGACGGCCATTTTGTCCCGAATATTACAGTCGGCCCCCCGATCGTGGAAGCACTGCACAGAATCACCTCCCTCCCATTGGATGTACACCTGATGATCCAAAGCCCCGATGATTTCCTGGAAGCCTTCATCGAAGCCGGGGCCGCCATTCTCACCATCCATGTAGAAGCCGCCGTTCACCTCCATCGAACGATGATGGAAATCAAAAAAAAGGGGGCCCTGGCGGGTGTTTGCCTGAACCCGACCACTCCCCTGTGCTTGCTTGAGCCAGCCCTGGAATATGCCGACTTGGCCTTGGTGATGACCGTGGACCCGGGTTTCGGTGGCCAAGAATTCATCCCCTCGGTCCTCTCCAAGATCGGACAACTTCGCCAGCTAATCGACAAAAAAGGCTGGAGGCTGGAGTTGGAGGTAGATGGCGGCATCAAAGTGGATAACATCGGGCGGGTGGCTAAAGCGGGGGCGGACGTCTTTGTCAGTGGGTCGGGGCTCTTCCAGACTACCGATTATCGCAAAACCATTACCGCCATGCGCGAGCAAATCCAGCAGCATTGTATCCGTTCATCGCGGAGATCGCCGAGGGCCCCTGGATGATTCGGGAACCCCAAGGATGTCAACTAGACTTTTCTCTCCCCTGTTTCAGTCTCTCTCCGAGTCCAGTTGAGCTTTGAGTTCACTCAAAAGAGTGAGGGCTTCCAAAGGCGTCAGGCGGTCTGGGTCGAGCTTTTTCAGGGTTTCCCGCAGTGGGTCAGGGGGCCGCTGGAAAAGGGTCATCTGCTGGGAATCCCCTATGGCCCTTCTCTTCCGGGAGATCGCCAGCTTGGGAACTCCCCCCTCGGTAAACTCCCCCTGTTCGAGATTGGTCAGGATCTCTTTGGCTCGATCAATAACCGCTTCCGGAAGTCCGGCCAGGCGGGCCACTTGGATGCCGTAGCTCCGGCTGGTGGGCCCTTCCACTAACTTCCGGAGGAAGATCACCCGGTCATTCCATTCCTTGACAGCCACATGGAAATTTTTTACCCGCGGCTTGGTCAAAGCCAACTCCGTCAACTCATGGTAATGGGTGGCAAACAGGGTCTTGGCCCGCCAGGGACATAAATCATGAAGATACTCCGTCACGGCCCAGGCAATCGAAAGGCCGTCGAACGTGCTCGTGCCGCGGCCAATCTCGTCCAGCAGGATTAGGTTGCGCGGACCGACATTCCTCAAAATATTGGCCACCTCTTCCATTTCGACCAGGAAGGTGCTGCGGCCACGGACCAGGTCGTCTGAGGCGCCGACCCGCGTCAGAATCCGATCGACCAAGCCTAGATGGGCTTCCTTCGCCGGAACGAAGCTGCCCATCTGGGCCATGATCACGATCAGGGCTGCTTGTCGCATAAGGGTCGATTTCCCGGCCATGTTGGGGCCGGTGATGATTAGGATTTGCCTTTCATCGTCATCCATGAAAAGGTCGTTGGGGACGAAGCGGTCTTCTAACCCCACTCGTTCTAATACCGGGTGTCTTCCCTCCAAAATCCTCAACCCATTACCCTCATCGAGTTGCGGCCGACAATATCCGTTGCGCTCGGCCACTTCCGCCAGGGCGGAAAGCGCATCGACCTCTGCCAAAGCTTGAGCAATCTTCTGGATCTGCGGAATGACTGAGGCAACTCGCCCGAGAACCTTAAGGAAGATTTGATATTCCAAGGCTTCCTTTTCCTCCTCGGCGTTCAGCACCTGGGTTTCATATTCTTGCAATTCCTGAGTGATGAATCGCTCGGCGTTCGTCAAGGTCTGCTTGCGCATATAATGGGCAGGAACAGCCGAAAGGTTGGGTTTGCTTACCTCGATGTAATAACCGAAGACATTGTTATAGCGGATTTTCAAAGAAGAGATCCCGGTACGCATGCGCTCCCCCGTCTCCAGTTCGGCGATCCATTTTTTTCCCTGGTGGCTAACTTCCCGCAAGTGATCCAGGGCGGGATCGAACCCCGCTTTGATCAGACCCCCTTCTTTGAGCGCGATCGGCGGGTTGTCTTCAACGGCCCGTTCTAAAAGGTCTCGGATTTCCGGGAGCTCCTCCAATTCATCAAGGTGCCTCCGGAAGCTCGGACCTTCCAGTCCGGAAAGAAGGCTTTTGACCTCGGGGATAAGCCCCAGGGAAGACCGCAAGGCTACCAAATCTCGCGCATCGGCGGCCTGGAGAGAAATCCTGCCGGTCAAACGCTCTACGTCTCTTATCGAGCGGAGCATCTGCCGCAGCCTTTGTCGCTGAACATCTTTTTCCTTAAGCTCCGCGACGGAATCGAGACGTTCATTGATTCGCGGCAAATCCATCAAGGGAAAGCTCATCCAGCGCTTGAGCCTCCGGCCCCCCATAGGGGTCACCGTTTCATCCAGGACTCCGAGTAAGGAACCCTTGCGGCTGCGGGTCTGCAGGTTTTCGAAAAGCTCCAGGTTCTTTCTGGCGGTCTCATCCAAAACCATGTAATCGTGAACTCGGTAAACCTCCAGTCGGGAGAGGTGGCCAGGATGGGCTTTCTGGGTCTCTTGCACGTAGAAGAGGATTGCTCCCACAGCCCTCAAGGCCTCCTCTTTCCCCGCCGCAAGCGGGAGACCAACGGCTTTTAGGCGTTCTTGCGAACGGTCTTCCGCGAAACAATCCTCTGGTAAAGGACTGTAAAGAGCATTCGGGAAAACTTTCATCAATTGCTTGACGGGTGCTTGCCCCCTGGCAGATTCAGGAATGAGAATTTCCTTCGGTTCCATCCTCACGACTTCATCCATCAATGATTGGACGGTGTGGACTTCCGCGGCCAGGAAATCACCCGTGGAGGCATCGAGGAACGCCAATCCAAACCGCGCCTCCCCCAAAAATAACGCCATCAAGAAATTGTTGGCCTTGGGCTGCAGGAGCTCATCTTCCAGAACCATTCCTGGCGTAACGACCCGCACCACCTCGCGCCTGACGATTCCTTTAGCTTTTGCCGCATCTTCCATCTGTTCGCAGATGGCCACCTTGTAGCCCCGGTCGACCAGCTTTTGGATATAAGCAGAAGCTGCATGGTAGGGAACCCCACAAAGAGGCACTGCGTCTTCTTTATTCTTGTCACGGGAAGTTAAAGTAATACCTAAAATTTCAGAAGCTAATTTGGCATCCTCAAAAAACATTTCATAAAAATCACCCAGGCGATAGAAGAGGATGGCGTCTGGGTATTTATTCTTCACCTCAAGGTATTGCTTCATCATCGGCGTCAGGCTATTCACGGATCGGTCTTCTCAGCAAATTTTTTTCAATTTACACCAGGACAGACAAAAATTCAAGCGGGGGAAATATCACCTTGACTGCTGTGCTTAGATCCAATAAACTGAACAAAAATTTCCAGAGACTTTCTTTGAAATCCGCAGATAGGAGGGAACGATATGCTAGTAAGAAAAAAGATGAAAAAGGACCTGATTACCATCACGAAGGATGAGCGAATGACGACAGCAAGAAAAATTCTCAAGGAGAAAAACATTCGACATCTCCCGGTCGTTGAAGGAAAGAAATTGGTCGGTTTGGTTTCAAATATGGACATCCGCAAAGCGGAGGCCTCCCCCGCTACTTCTTTGGAGATCCGCGAGCTCCACTACCTTTTGGATAAGCTCACAATCGGCGAAATCATGACCCGGAACGTGATTACCATTTCGCCGGATATATCTGTGGAGGAAGCTACCACGCTTCTTCATGACAACAAAATCGGCTGTCTTCCCGTGGTTGAAGATGGAAATCTGGTGGGCATTATTACGGAAAACGACGTCATGGAGATTCTCATCGACGTCATGGGGATGAAGGAAAAAGGGAGCCGGCTGGAGGTTCTCTTGGAGGACAAACCTGGGGCCTTGGCCGAGGTAACCCGGATCATCAAAGAGCACAACGTAAATATTATTAGCGTGGTTACGGATGTCGCGGATGAAGCGGGGAAGAGGTTAGTGATTTTTAAACTGAAGACGTTTTACTTCGAACCGATCAGGAAAGCGTTGGAAGCCGCCGGTTTCACCGTTCCCTACGCCAGGATCGAAAAATAGCCACCCTCCTATATTCCCGCTCGGGGGCCGGGGAATCGCCCTTTTTCTTCGCCCCCAAACCCACCCGGAGAAAGCAAAAGACTCCGCTCCCAGGCGATTTCCCTTGCCGAGATTAGGGGGTAGGCGGGTCTGACCTCAAAGCGTTGCGTTTTCTCTCCAATTCATCGATCGCTTTTTTTTGCTGGCGAATCTGGGAAAGGAGACTGATCTTGGAGAGAGAGGTCATCAACCCAGAGAGGATGAGCCCGATGAAGAAGGACAAAAATGCCCACAGGTAGAGAGGCAGAGGGAGGCTTTCCCAGCCGAAATAATACTTCAGCGAGACGAGTGGATCATTCTGGATGGCGAAACTGATCGCTGCGATCAAAATGAGGAGAAGAAAAGTCCATTTCAATAGGCTCATGGCTTTCCCCCTCAACTCTCTAACTTTTCAAAATAAGGGCGCAGCCGGCAATAGGTCTGGTCCAAATGTTCGGGGATGACTCGAACCTCCGCAAGCGCCGGCATGAAATTCACGTCCCCCTTCCAGCGAGGGATGACGTGAAAATGAAGATGCCGGAGAATGCCCGCTCCACCCACTTGACCTAAATTCATCCCGACGTTGAACCCATTCGGGCGACAAGCTTCCTTCAAGATATTCATCGAATGTCCTAAGTTTTGGAAAATGTCGGTCATCTCCTCCGGTTTCAGTTTACTGACCTGGTGGACGTGTCTGACGGGCGCCACCATGACGTGGGCATAAGAGTAAGGATAGCGGTTGAGCATCACTAAGGAAAAAGGGGTTCGGTATACAATCAGCCTTTTTGGATCTGGCTGGCCTGCCATGGGACAAAAAATGCATCTCCGGCCTTTTCGGTCAGCGATGATATATTCCATGCGCCATGGGGCGAACAGCAGTTCCATTTTTCTTGACTCCTTTGGGGATTCATAAGTAGAGGATCTGACCGAACATCGTTTCTCCCAGAACCAGGAACCCGACGCTCTTTTTTCCGTTGATAAATCCGCCCCCAAATGCCCCCGGGTTGAAGAAAAGAACCCCTTCGCGCTTGACCTGAGAGGCGGTATGGGTGTGGCCGTAGACAATACAATCCACCCCATCGAATTCCCGTCGGATTCGTTCCTCGATTCCCTGCGGTCCACCCCAGCCGTGGATCAGACCGATTTTAAACTTTCCCGCATGGAAGGTGCATTGAGTGGGTAGCTGCCTGCGTACGGCTGGCGAATCCATATTTCCACAAACCGCCCGGATCTCCTTCTGCGTGAAAGTCTCCAAGACGACGAGTTCAGTGATATCCCCGGCGTGGAGGATCATCCCTACGTCTTGGAATGGCCCGGCCATGAGCTCCTCAAGCTCCCGCGTGGATTGCGCAAGATGGGTATCCGCGATGACTCCCAGTTTCATGATCCGCCCGGCCTCTTCGGCGACAACCCCTTTTATTATATTCTTTTCTCCCCCCAACACAAGGACTTTCTCCCCCTTGCCCCCTTCCCTTTTGGGGGTCCCGAATGCCTACTCATGAACCGGGGGGAGGGCGATCAAGGAGGAAGGAAAGGCGGGATCGGAGGAATCCAGGGCATCCTCGGCTGAAGCCCCGCCCCCGCCGAAGAAGAAACAATCGCCTAATGGTTGATTCGGAACGATGCTTACGCCCAGGCCGGACTAAATTTCTATCAACTCCACTTCACCCCAGGCGCCTAACTTGTCCCCAATGATAATGACTACGCCGGTGAGGCCTTCAATGGTCTTGGCTTTTTCCAAACCCTGGGACAGGTTGGCGGAAGAAGCGACCCTGTTCCCGACAGCCGTGGCCGCCGCATCCGCCAGGGAGGCGGACGGAGAGAGGACACAGACCGCATCCGCCCGGCCGAAACTTAGAGAAGGGCCGACGGTGCCCGAAGAGGTGCACACCCCCCACCCATGATTTGTGGCTGGGACCCTCAGGCCCACCCGGAAAGTCAAGGGAGAACTGCCGGCAAAAATACCCACCTTCAATTCTCTTGAGGAATGAAGGAAGATATCCCCGCCATTCTCCACCATGACCTCCGCCGATTCTCCCAAAAGATCCTTCCCGACAAATTCAGCCATTGCCCCGGCAATAGCTGCCATGGGCCCGACTCCAGCATATCCAGCTGCTCGGATCATATCCTGGACAATGGGGGGAGCAAATTCATCGGCAGCCAGCGGAACCAGGGACCGGAAAAATTCAGGGTGCCGGAAGATGTATTGCTCGAGTTGATAACGGTAGCGCATCACCGACTGGCGTGCCTTTTCCCGCAGATCCCGAGCCGCCTTAATGTAAAGGTCCGTTTCTTTCACGGTGACCTGGAAAGAAACCAGGCCTTGATCCGGGAGGAGATTGCGATAGCTTCTTTCCCGATATTCTCCGATTCCCTTTCTCATTCCCCGTACGAATTGAAAACCCCTCAGCCTTGATCCAGGGTTGTTCTCCAAAGATCCCTGGGCCACTCTCCGGCCCTTATTTGATTCGTTCTTTGTAACAGTTTCGCCTTTTGAAAAATTACCTAACGGTCAGTCCAAAATGCAAAATTTAGATTACAAATTTAAAATGATCGCCCATTTCCCCTTCCCATTTACATTTTTCATTTTGCCATTTTCATTTTTCACTGAAATTTACCTTTCTTCAGGCCTGGAAACTCACTGCTTCATACCCCAAAAGGTCCCGCATCCGGTGGACCAGTTGGTCCGACGAGCTTAACTTCCACTCCTCCCCCAGAAGGATGACCGCTTCCCGCTTTTCGGGTAGGATCACATGCAGGTACACCGGACAGTTCCCCCGGCAATCTTGCAAGATCTCCTTGATGGCGACCAGGTCTTCCCGCCCCAAACCCTCGGATCGCACCCGCAAGTGAACCCGGGTGGTCAACTTACTCACGGCTTGCTCGAAAGGGAACACTTCACTGGCGATGACCTTGATGCTCTCTTCGCCAACATCTACCCGCCCCTTGATGAATATGGGGTCCTCGCCCTTCAGGAATAGGGTTGAGCTCTTGTATAAATCTGAAAAGATGATCACCTCGACCACGCCGTTCAAATCCTCCAGGGTCACGAAGGCCATGCGATCGCCTTTCTTCGTGTTAATCTCCTTCAAGGCATTGACCACCCCCCCGATGATGATTTCCTTGCCGTCGGCGACTTCCCGGATGCGCTGGGTATCTATGGTGGCCAAGCGCTGCAGTGCTTCCGCATAGGGAGTCAGGGGATGACCGGTAAGGTAGAAACCCAGGGTTTCTTTCTCGAAAGCCAGTCGCTGGCCTTCTGGCCATTCTGGAACATCGGGAAGGCGGGGTTCGACCTTCCCGCCCGTTTGCGGAAAAGACCGAAACATGATCATCTGGGAATTGCTTCGTTCCCGTTCCAATTCCTGGGCCCACTCCATGGCTTCCTCTAGCCCAGCAAGGAGCCGGGCCCTGTGGGGACCGGACCTATCGAATGCTCCGCATTTAATCAGACTTTCGATGACTCGCTTGTTCCCTTTGCGCAGGTCCACTTTGAGGCAGAAATCCGCGAGGGAAGTAAATTCTCCCTTCCCTTCCCGGGCGGCCAGGATGGACTGGATAGCGGCCTGGCCCACATTCTTGACCGCTGCCAAACCGAAGCGAATTTTCCCACCCGCGACTGTAAAATCTTGTTGACTCTCGTTGACGTCGGGGGGAAGGACCTGGATGCTCTTTTCCCGGCACTCACTCAGGTGACGCAAAATCTTGTCCGCGTCTCCCATTTCGCTGGAGAGCAACGCCGCCATAAACTCCACGGGGTAATGAGCTTTTAGGTAGGCCGTCTGGTAAGCGATGAGGGCATAGGCTGCGCTGTGAGATTTGTTAAACCCGTACTCCGCGAATTTGGCCATCAGGTCAAAAAGTTTCTCTGCTCTCTTCCCTGGAATTTTGTTCCGCTGCGCTCCCTCTAGAAAATTTTTCTTTTGCCTGGCCATCTCATCGGCCTTCTTCTTTCCCATCGCCCGCCGCAGGATGTCGGCATCCGCCAAGCTGAATCCGGCCAACTTGGTGGCGATTTTCATCACCTGCTCCTGGTAGACGATCACCCCATAGGTCTCCTCGAGGATTTCTTTCAGCTCCGGAATCTCGTAAACAATGGGGGTTTTCGCCTGCTTCCGCTTGATAAAATCATCTACCATCCCGCTTTTCAAAGGTCCGGGGCGATAGAGGGCCAAGAGGGCCACCAGATCCTCAAAGCGTTCTGGGAGCAACCGAACAACGAGATCCCGCATCCCGGAACTTTCCAGCTGGAATATTCCCGAGGTGTCTCCGGAACAAAGCAGGTCATAGGTCTTTCGGTCATCCAGGGGGATTTTCCGGATGTCCAGTCCTTCTTTCTCAGATCGATTCACCCGCTGGAGCACGTCTGCGATCATGGTCAGGGTCTTCAGGCCCAAAAAATCGAACTTGATCAGCCCGATTATCTCCACATCTTTCATGGCGTACTGGGTGACGGTTTCGTTCTGCTGGCCGCGGTACAGGGGCACAACCTCAACTAACGGCTTGCTGGAGATCACCACTCCAGCGGCATGGGTAGAGGCATGGCGGGGCAGCCCTTCCAGGGCCTGAGCTAAGGTCAGAAGCTTCTGGACATCCGGGTTACTTTCGGCGAGCTCCTTCAACCGCGGCTCTTGCTGGAGGGCTTCCTCCAGGGTAATATTCAGGGTGTTGGGAATCATCTTGGCGATCCGGTCCACCTCGCCGTAGGGCATATCCAGTGCCCGGCCGACATCCCGGATCACAGCCCGAGCCTGCATCTTGCCGAAGGTGATGATCTGGGCCACGTGGTCTGCACCGTATTTGTTCTTGACGTACTGGATGACCTTATCCCTTCCCTGGATACAAAAATCAATGTCGATGTCTGGGGGGCTAACCCGCTCGGGGTTGAGGAAACGTTCAAAGAGCAAACCGTTGGCCAGGGGGTCAATCTCCGTAATACCCAGGCAGTAGGCCACCAGGGAACCGGCGCCTGAACCCCTTCCGGGTCCTACGGGAATGTTTTCTCCTTTCGCGTAACGAATGAAATCGGAAACAATCAGGAAGTATCCGGCAAAACCCATCTTCTGGATCATGCCCAGTTCTTTTTGGAGCCGCTGTTGATAAAAATCCGTAGACACGGGGCGAGTTTGCCCTCTTGCCGTAATCTCGCCCAAGCGTCCCTCCAGCCCTTTTTGGGCGGATTTCTCCAGGAAGGAGTCCAGGCTTTCCCCGTCAGGAACCTGGAACTCCGGAAATTGGAGCTCGTTCAGCGTCAGCTCCAGATTGCAGCGCTCGGCAATCTCCACAGTGTTCTGCAATGCCTCCGGAGAGTAGGCGAATAATTCTTCCATTTCTTCCGCCGTCCGGAAGAAAAACTCTTCGGTGGAAAAATGCATCCGGTCCACATCCCGCAGCGTCTTCCCGGTCTGGATGCAAAGAAGGATCTCGTGGGCCTTCGCATCCTCTCTTCTTAGGTAGTGGCAGTCGTTTGTGGCGACCAAGGGCAGGGAGAGCTCTCGGGAGATTTCCATCAATCCGGCATTCACTTTCTGCTGCTCGGGAATTTTATTTTCCTGCAGCTCTAAGTAAAAGCGCCGGTCAGGGAAAATCGACTTCAGTTCTTCGGCTGCTTGCCAGGCCTTGCCTTTATCCCCGTTGGCCAGATAGAAGGGGATTTCTCCCTTGAGGCAGGCGCTGAGGGCAATGAGCCCTTCGTTGTATTGCTGCAATAATTCCTTGTCCACCCGCGGGCGGTAATAGAAACCTTCGAAATAGCCCGCGGAAACGAGCTTCATCAGGTTCCGATAGCCCAGCAGGTTCTTGGCCAGAAGGATCAGGTGGAAAGAAGCTTCGGAAATCCCGCGGGAGGCCTTTTCAAAACGGCTGCCGGGAGCCACGTAGACTTCACACCCGATGATGGGCTTGATTCCGTTGCGCTCGGCCTGCTGGTAGAATTCGATGGCCCCGAACATGGAGCCATGGTCGGTCATTGCCAGCGCGGGCATGCGGTAACTCTTGGCCAGTTTGAAAAGCTCCTCCAGACGGATGGCGCCATCCAGAAGGCTGAATTGGGTATGCAGATGGAGATGGACAAAGTTCGCGTGCTTCATAAGTTTAAACCCGCATAGCGCAAAGCGCATAGGACATGGGGCATAGCGTTCTGGTTTTTAAGCTATGCTTGATGCGCGAAGCTCTAGGCTCTCATTTTTTGCGTTAGGCTCTCTGCGCTATGCTCTTCGCGCATTATTCCCATTCGATCGTACTGGGGGGCTTGGAAGAAATATCATAAACGACCCGGTTAACGCCCTTCACTTCATTGATCACCCGGTTGGAGAGGGTCCCCAGGAGCTCGGCAGGTAACGGCACCCAATCGGCGGTCATCCCATCTAAACTCTGGACCACTCTCAGGGCCACCACGCGTTCATACGTGCGTTCATCTCCCATCACCCCCACCGTGCACACGGGAAGCAGGACTGCAAAGGACTGCCAAACTTTCGTGTACCACCCGGCCCGGCGCATCTCCTCCTCGACGATTGCATCCGCTTCCCGGAGGATGGCCAAGTCCTCCCGGGTCACCGCCCCCAAGATGCGCACGGCCAATCCGGGACCGGGGAAAGGTTGCCGCTCAATCAGTTCTTGCGGCAAGCCAATTTCTCTGCCTACCTCGCGCACCTCGTCCTTGAAAAGTTCTTTCAGCGGCTCAATCAACCTGAGGTGCATGCGGTCGGGCAAGCCGCCTACGTTGTGGTGGCTCTTGATCTTGGCCGAAGGCCCCCGAAAAGAGGTGGACTCAATCACATCGGGGTAAAGGGTCCCTTGCGCTAAGAAGGTCGCTCCTCCAATTTTCCGGGCTTCTCTTTCGAAAAGGAAAATAAACTCATTCCCGATGATCTTTCGCTTGATCTCCGGGTCCACGACCCTGGCTAATTTTTCCAGGAAGATTTCCCCTGCATCTACAGTCTGCAGGTTCAACCCTAAGTGCTTCCCGAAGAGTTCCTGCACTTTTTTGGCTTCGTCCTTGCGCAGCAACCCGTTGTCCACGAAGATGCTTGTCGCCTGGTTCCCTACGGCCCGATGGAGCAGAACCGCTACGACCGAAGAATCGACTCCGCCACTCAGAGCGCAGAGCACCCGCCCTGCGCCGATCTCCGCCTGCAACGACCGAACCGTCCGGGTGACGAAAGATTCCATCGTCCAGTCGGCCGCGCATTGGCAGATGCGGAAAAGGAAGTTTTTGAGGATTTCTTTCCCCAGCGGGGTGTGGACGACTTCCGGATGAAACTGCACTCCGTAGGCTCGGAGTCCTTCGTTCTTGATCGCAGCCACAGGGGAATTGGCCGAATGGGCGATGGCCCGGAAACCGGGCGGGGGGACTTCAATCCGATCGCCATGACTCATCCACACCTGAATGGGTGCCCCATGATTTAAGCCGGCAAAAAGATCCTCGGTATCGTCGATGACGAGCTCGCTCCGGCCATACTCGCGCTTCCGTGACTTGCCCACTTCTCCCCCCAGGACATGGGTCATGAGCTGCATGCCGTAGCAAATGCCCAGAGTGGGGACGCCCATGCGAAAAAGCTCCGGCGGGTTCAGAGGAGCTCTCGGTTCGTACACGCTGGCAGGCCCTCCGGATAGGATGATTCCTTTCGGTTGGAAAGCGCGCACCGCTTCTAAGCCTACATGGAAAGGATGGATCTCGCAGTACACGTGGCATTCCCGCACTCGGCGGGCAATCAACTGGGTGGTCTGCGAACCATAATCGAGGATTAAAATGCGACCCTGAAAATCCTTCCCCGGCATCAATTAAAATTCTTCAAAGGGGCCCTCTGACCCTACGCTATAATTCGGTGCTTCTTTGGTGATAATCACGTCATGGACGTGGCTTTCTCGCAAGCCCGAGTAAGTAATGCGGGTGAATTGGCTTTTTTGTTTTACTTCTTTCAGATTCCGGCATCCCAGGTAGCCCATTCCTGCGCGCAGGCCCCCCAGAAGTTGATAGATGCTGGAGGACAGGGGTCCCTTATACGGGACTCGCCCTTCAATACCTTCGGGTACGAGTTTGATCTCCGATTCCACCTCGTCCTGATAATAGCGGTCTTTACTGCCGCGCTTCATGGCCTCGATAGAACCCATCCCCCGGTAGATCTTATAGCTCCGTCCCTGGTAGAGCACCATTTCTCCCGGACTTTCGTCAGTCCCAGCGAAAAGCCCCCCGATCATAACCGTGTCCGCACCCGCAGCCAGAGCTTTGGTGATATCGCCAGAAAACTTAATACCCCCATCGGAGATGAGCGGGAGATCGTATCGCTGCGTGATCCGGGCGCTCTCCTGGATGGCCGTGATCTGCGGAACCCCCACACCGGCAATGACCCGAGTCGTGCAGATCGACCCCGGACCCACTCCCACCTTCACCGCATCCGCCCCAGCCTCGATCAAGGCCTCAGCTCCTCCGGCCGTGGCCACGTTGCCCGCGATGAGCTGGCAGCTTGGGAAAACCCGCTTTGTATCCCGGATGGCTTCCACCACCCCAAGGGAATGGCCATGGGCAGTATCGATGACGATGACATCGGCGCCGGCCCGGAGCAAGGCTTCCACCCGGGCTTCCCGGTCTACAGATACGCCCACCGCAGCCCCCACCCGCAACCGGCCCAGGCTATCTTTGCAGGCATCGGGATATTTAATGGTTTTTTCGATGTCCTTGATCGTGATCAGACCTTTGAGGTTGTTCTGCTCGTCCACAACCAGGAGTTTTTCAATCCGATTCTTGTGCAGCAGTTTCTTTGACTCTTCTAGGGTGATGCCCAGGGGGGCCGTAACCAGATTCTCCTTGGTCATCACAGCCGCAATGGGTTGGTCTAACTGGGTTTCGAACCTTAGGTCACGGTTGGTCAGAATTCCTAAAAGCTTCCCCTGCCGGGTCACCGGCACTCCCGAGATGCGGTACTTCTTCATGATTTCTAAGGCCTCATAGATCTTCTGATCCGGATCCATGGTAATGGGGTCGACAATCATTCCGCTCTCGGACTTTTTCACTTTGTCCACTTCCGCTGCCTGCGCGGCGATGGACATGTTGCGATGGATGATCCCGATTCCCCCTTCCCGGGCCATCGTAATAGCCGTCTGAGCTTCCGTGACCGTGTCCATGGCGGCGCTGATCAGCGGGATATTCAGGCGGATCGTTTTAGTCAAGTTGGTAGATATCTCCACGTCCCGGGGCAGGACCGCAGATTTAGCCGGGATGAGAAGGACGTCATCAAAGGTAAGGCTCTCGGGAATTTTTTCGGGGACCACCCTGTACTCCTTATCCGTGGGGAAAAACGGAGGTTTTAAGATACTTTATTATGGTCAACCGGGGATGTCAAGGATACAAAAAAGCTGATCGCTCATAGCGGATCGCCAAGAGCTGACGGCTATGGGCTATGAGCGGTATGCTCCTTGCTCTAGGCCGTCGAGAAGTACCCCCTCCAACAACCCGGAGTCAGAGACCACCAGCCCCTCGCGCTTTAGCAAATCGGCGAAAGCGCTGAGAGTCTCCAGGGTTCTTCCCATGGCGCTTTCATCGAGGTTCCCTTGCGGTTGAGAAGTTTCCTCCCAGGCGCGTGATGCTTCTTTCCACCCGCAGGGGGCGAATCTCTCCCCCTGCCATTCTCTCGGCGATCAGCAGTCGCAGGGTGTTCGAGCCGACATCTAAGGAAGCATATCGAGGTGAGGACATGAAGGGGTTAAGGGACCGCACCCTGGGGATTCGTGTAAAGGAAAAAAAGCTGGGGGAAATGTTCCCCTGCGCGATCTAAAAATTTGAGGATCGTTTCCTGTAATATCAGGTCGAGAAGAGAAAATCTTTTTTTCTCCGGATAGATCACCTCAGGCTCTCCTTTGATCCCAGCCATCTTAGCCGCCATGGCGATCGTGTCCTGAAGATTTCCCAGATCGTCTACCAACCCCAAAGTCTTGGCTTGCTCGCCCGAGAAAATCCTTCCGTCCGCCAAGCTACGTACTTTCTCCAAAGGGAGCTTCCTGCCCTCAGCCACTGCGCGGATGAACTGTTCGTGAACGCTATCCAGCACCCCCTGGAGCAATTTTTTTTCTTCTGGGGTCATTTTGCGCAGCGGGGAACCAATGTCCTTATGCCTTCCACTCTTGATCACGGTAGAGCGCAAGCCGAGTTTTCGAAATAGATCCTCCACGTTTAAACTCTCAACGATCACGCCCATCGAGCCGGTGATGGAGCCAGGGTTGGCTATAATTTTATCTGCCGCACAGGCAATGTAATAGCCCCCGGAAGCGGCGACTGAACCCATCGAAACCAAGACCTTCTTTTCCAGCTGGACTTTTTTTACTTCGGCATGGATCTCCTGCGCCGGGCCCACCCCTCCGCCCGGCGAGTCAATACGCAGCACGACGGCTTTCACTTTTTCATTCTTGCGGAACCTGATCAGCTTTTCGACGACGGGTTGGGGGTCAATGATCACGCCCTTGATCTCGATGATGGCGATCTTCTCACTCCCCCAAAGGCTTTCTTCTCGGCTGGAAAAATAAGACAGAACCCAGATGCTGATAACAAAAAGACTGAGCAGCACTCCGATAACCAGCATGCCCAGCAATAGCGGGTGTTTTTTCATCTGCGAGTTATGGCTCCCGGAGGGTATCCGCTTCGCGTGCCCTTCTCTCCAGACCTTCCTTTAGCATGCGACCGAAGTCGGAGGTATCGTCATAGTAAGCGGTAGAAGGTTCTTTCTGCGGGGGATGCGATTGATTACGGTCCACCTCTTTTATACTGAGGCCGATTTTATGCTTCTTGGGGTCCACGTTGATAATCACAGCTTGAATTTCATCCCCCACCTTGGTCACTTCTGTGGCCTTTTCCACCTTCTGGTGGCTGAGCTCGGAGATATGCACCAGCCCTTCGATCCCTGGTTCAATCTCTATAAAGGCCCCGAACTTCGTGACATTTGTTACCCGGCCTTTGATCAGCTGTCCTACCCGGAAGCGATGATGGACATCGTCCCATGGGTTCTTTTGAATCTGTTTGATGCCCAAAGAGAACCGTTGGTTTTCCTTATCGATGTTCAAGACAATGGCTTGCACTTCCTGCCCCTTTTTGAAGACCTCGGAGGGGTGCTTCAGGCGCTGCACCCAGGAGATGTCGGAGATATGTACCAGCCCATCGATCCCTTCATCGATTCCGATGAAAATGCCGAACTCGGTGATGTTCTTAATCCGGCCCTGGATTTTCGTCCCCACTGGATACCGCTCGGCGATGGTATCCCAGGGATTGGGGGTGGTCTGCTTTAACCCAAGGGAGATCCGCTTCTGAGCCTGATCGGCGTCCAGGATCATCACCTCCACCTCGTCTCCCATGGATAAAATCTTGGAGGGATGCCTGACCCTTTTGGTCCAGGACATCTCCGAAACATGCACTAAGCCTTCTACTCCCTCTTGGAGCTCAACGAAAGCCCCGTAATCCGTGATGGAAGTAACCTTTCCCTTCACCCGCGTTCCCACGGGAAATTTTTCGGCCAAATTCTGCCAGGGGTCTGGGAGGGTCTGCTTCAGTCCTAATGACACCCGCTGATGTTCGCGGTCAAATTGCAAAACTTTAACCTTGATCCTCGATCCGAGGGTGAGAACCTGCGCAGGATGGTTGATCCTTGCCCAGCAGATATCCGTGATGTGCATCAACCCGTCGATTCCCCCGAGGTCAATGAAGGCACCGTAATCGGTGATATTCTTAACGATCCCTTCGACTATCTGCCCTTCTTCCAGCTTCTCCAGGGTCCGCTGGCGTAGCGACTCCCGTTCTTTCTCCAGGAGAATGCGTCTCGATAGGACGACATTCCCCCGCCTGCGGTTGAGCTTGATGATCTTAAACTTAAAGGTGCTGCCGATGAGCTTCTCTAAATTGCGGATGGGGCGAATGTCGATTTGGGAGCCCGGCAAGAAAGCCTGGACCCCAATATCCACGGTGAGGCCTCCTTTAATTCGAGAAACGATCTTTCCCTCAATCACTTGGTCCGCGTTCCAGGCGCGGCTGATCTCCTCCCAAAATTTAAATTTATCCGCCTTTTCCTTCGAAAGGCTAACCATTCCAATTTCTGACTCTTTCCGTTCCACAAACACATCGATGGGGTCGCCGACGACCACCAACGGAGTGCCGTTCTTCGTGGGAAATTCACGCAGAGGGACCTGCCCCTCAGATTTAAAACCGATATCTACCGTTACGAATTCAGGCCCGATGTGAATGACCCGTCCATGAACCACTTCTCCCTCTTGAACCTCGTGCAGGCTCTCTTCGTAAAGCTCTTTGAAGCTTTCTCCTTCATCGGCTTTGGCTTTGGTTTCAGTTGGCTCTTCGCTTCCCTCGGTGGGAGGACGATCCTCCATTCTCTCGTTAATAAGCCCTTCCTCTTTTACCGACATTCCATACCCCCTCACACACTTTTTCCTCATGAATCAAGGATGAAATTATATCATATTACAAGCAAGAAAAAACTACAACTATAAAAAGAGTCAATAGCGATTGAAGGGTTATGAAACTTCCCAATGGGCATCAATGTTTCCTACCCCTCTGAATGAATTTCAACATTTGCTCCACGACCTCCTCGGCGGTCAATTCTGTAGAATCGAGGAATTGGGCATCTGCTGCCGGGCGCAGCGGAGCCAGTTCCCGGAAGGAATCTTGATCATCCCTCTCCTTCATTTCCTTCTCTACCTCCTTGATATTTACGGAAAGGCCTTTCGACGTCAACTCCCCATGACGCCTGCGGACTCGTTCCCCGGGTCGAGCGTTCAAAAAAAATTTGTATTCTGCCCGGGGAAAAACCACGGTACCGGTGTCCCGGCCTTCCGCTACGATCCTTCCATTCGCCCCGATTTTGCGCTGCAGGCGTACCATCGCCTGCCGAACAGGACGTTTCCTGGATACGGTAGACGCCATCGATCCGATCTCCGGCTTCCGAATCTTCTCCGTCACGTCCTCCCCCTGGCAAATGACCCGTTGGGCTTCGCCATCTTCCTCAAAAGAAATATCCAGGTTCCAACACAAGCGCTCCAACGCCACCTCATCTTCCGGGTCGATTTTCTCCTTTCTGGCGCGAAAGGCCACCGCCCGATACATCGCGCCAGTGTCCAGGTAAAGGTAATGGAGCCGCCGAGCCAGCATCTTCCCCACCGTGCTCTTTCCAGCCCCTGCAGGTCCATCGATGGTGATGATTTCCGCCCCCTCTTTTTTTCTCCCCTGCTTCATCGGCCAAAGCTTCCGCATCTTCCTGGAATTTCCCTTTTTCTGACTTTCTTAACCCATCTCCGGCAAAAGATCAATTGAATTTTCCGAATCATTCAGAATGAAATCTTTAAATTTCCTTTTAAAAAAAAGAATAAAGGTTTATAATGAAAAAAATTCTCCTAGCCTGTGATCCCTAAACGTCTTCTCGAGGTCACGAAGAAGGGTATCGGGAAGCGGGCCAGGGTATGGTTGGAAACGGCCATACCTCCCGGACGTGGAAAGGAGAAAAGGATGAAACCTGACGGATTTCTGGCCAATATTCTGCGGAATAATGGCTTTCGTTTTTTCTTTCCTGATTTCTGGCCGCTGGCTCAGGCACTTCTGCGATGAAACCTTTACTAGATTTCCACAACCGAAGAATCAATTATCTGCGTATCTCCATCACCGACCGTTGCAACCTCCGTTGCCATTACTGCATGCCCAAGGAAGGGGTCTCGCAGTTCGGTCATTCTGAGATCCTGCGATACGAGGAAATCTTGCGGCTGGCTGCGCTCGCCGTGCAGAAAGGGATCACGAAGATCCGCATTACCGGAGGGGAGCCATTGGTTCGTAAGGATGCGGTCCAGCTCATTCAGCAGCTCTCCCAGCTCAAGGGCGTTCAAGACTTGTCTTTGACCACCAACGCCATTCTTCTCGAAGAATTCGCTCCCGCCCTTTTCCAGGCTGGGTTGAAGAGGGTGAACATCAGTATGGATTCCCTGAGCCCAGAGAAATACCGCGAGATTACCCGCGGGGGGGATCTCTCCCGGGTGTGGGCGGGGGTTGAGGCGGCCAGGCGCGCAGGCCTCTCTCCCATCAAGATCAACGTCGTGGCCATCACCGGGTTAAATGACGGGGAGATCCTGAAGTTTGCTCAATTGACGATGCAAGATCCTTTTCAAGTCCGCTTCATCGAATTCATGCCCATTGGGGTTTCCAGTGAATGGAGCCCCGAGCGCTACCTTTCCTCCCGGGAGATCAAACGGCGGATTGAATCCCTCTACCCCCTGACCCCAGTGGATGGCGGAGTGAATGACCATGGCGGGCCAGCACGCCTCTTTAAATTTCCTGGGGCGAGGGGAGAGATCGGCTTTATCAGTCCTATCAGCGATCACTTTTGCAACTCCTGCAATCGTTTGCGCCTCACGCCCGATGGCAAGTTGAAGACCTGCCTCTTCTCCGAGGAAGAAATGGACTTGAAGCAACTCCTACGCTCAGGCTGTAGCGACGAGGAATTGGAAAGGAAGCTGGACGAAGCCATCTCGACAAAACCTCTCCGCCATGGGGCCATCGGGGGATTGATGAAAAGGTGCCACCGCCCCATGGTGAAGATTGGCGGTTGATGCTCCTCTTTGATTCTTTCCGGTCAGGAGCAAACATTTCAGCACCATCTATATAGGCAGAACCTCACCTCCCTCGCATCCACCGGGAAAGAAACGAAATAGGCTTTCCTCCTGTGATAACTTGACAGGGGTGAAAGGGAGCGATAGATCTTAGGAAAAATTATGAAGCTTAAAGATGCTTTTCTTTCCGCTCTTTCCGGTTTTCTCTTGGTTCTGGCCTTTCCCAAGTTCAACTTGGAAGTTTTAGCCTGGGGGGCCTTCGTCCCCTGGCTATGGGCCATTAAAAAGAAATCCCCTTCCCAGGCGGCTTACCTGGGTTTGGTCGCGGGCTTGGTCTTCTTTACCGGTCTCCTTTACTGGGTCCATGTTGTGCTCACAGAATATGGCCATCTGCCCGCCCCCGTCAGTATTTTCTTCTTAATCGTTCTCACAGCTTATCTGGCCCTATATTTCTCAGCCTTTGCTTTTTCGTTACGCTGGGTGACTGACAAAATTGACCTTCCGGAAACCCTCTTCGCCCCTCCCCTATGGGTGTCCTTGGAATATCTTCGGGGAGTCCTCCTCTCCGGTTTCCCGTGGGGGTTTTTAGGTTATTCCCAGTTCCTATCCTTCCCTATGGTGCAGATATCTGATATTACCGGAGTCTACGGGGTCTCCTTTGTCATTGTCCTGGTCAACGTATCCCTTTACCGATTGACTGCCGCATCAATGAATGGACGGTGGAAATCAGGCCTGAAGGAGGTCCTGGCTGCAGGGATCATCCTGGCCACGATGGGCATTTATGGCCATTTTCGCCTAATAGACCTTGATCATAAAACGAAGCAGGAAAAGTCTTTTCTGGTCGCTCTGATCCAAGGCAATATCCGCCAAGATATCAAATGGGAACCCCAATTCCAGGAGGAAACTGTAAGGATCTACACGGATCTGACCCAGCGGGTGAAGCTACAACGCCCGGATTTAATCATTTGGCCCGAGACCGCCGCCCCATTTTTTTTCCAGAGCGCCTACCCATTCCAGTCCCGCCTCCTGGAACTATCGCATCAAATGGGGTCTCCCCTCCTTTTTGGCGCGCCAGCCTTTGAGCGCGATGGCCCCCGAGTAAATTATTTCAATAGCGCCTTCTTGATCTCCCCGGAGAAAAAAATCCTGGACCGGTATGATAAAATCCACCTCGTTCCGTTTGGGGAGTACGCCCCCCTTTCCGGCATTCTCGGGTTCACCCGGGATATCATCGGAGCCATCGGTGATTTCACGCCCGGTAAAGGGGTCCATAACCTTGCTCTGCCGGGGGGGATTTTTGGGGTGCTCATCTGCTATGAGGCGATCTTTCCAGACCTCACCCGCAGTTTCGTGAAGGGAGGTGCTCAATTCCTCGTCAACATCACCAATGATGCTTGGTTCGGGCGCACCGCTGCCCCTTACCAACACCTATCCATGGTCACGTTGCGGGCCGTGGAAAACCGTGTCCCCATCGCCCGGGCAGCAAATACGGGAATCTCCGCAGTGATCGATACCGGTGGTCGAGTCCTGTTCTCTACACACCTCTTTACAAGGGAAATTCTTTCGGGTAATATATATCTAAATCGATCGCGAACCTTTTATACGGAATTCGGGGATTTATTTACCTATTTGTGCCTGGGGTTCACGGTGATATTTTTGATCTTGATCCGCTGCCAAAGGGGTTATCGTGTGGAACGAAATACAAGATAAGATTTCTATCCTCGAGGGCAAAATCCAGGCCCTTCGAGGTCATCTTTGACTTAGACTCCAAAATCGCTCGCCTCCGAGAAATCGAGCAAGAAATCCTCAAACCCAATTTCTGGAACGATAACGAGAGTGCCCAAAAAATCCTCAAGGAGAGGAGCGCGTTCAGGTCGGCCGTGGACTTTTGGGAAAAACTAAGGTCGGAAGTGGAAGAAGCCAAAGGATACTTTGAGCTGGCCCAAGAAGAAGAGGATGAGGAAACCCTGCGGGAGGTCTCGGCCGGAGTCACCCGGGCCGAGCAGGACGTTCAAGCCGCCGAGTTCCAGCGCATGCTCGGGGGGGAAAACGACCCCAACAATGCCATTGTTTCTATCCATTCCGGAGCCGGAGGAACCGAAGCTCAGGATTGGGCCGATATGCTCTTGCGCATGTACCTGCGCTGGGCCGAGCGGAAGGGGTTTCATACCGAGATCCTCGACTACCTGCCCGGAGAGGAAGCCGGGGTCAAAGGCGTGACCCTTACGGTTAACGGGGATTATGCCTATGGCTTCCTCAAGGCAGAATCCGGAATCCACCGCCTCGTGCGCATTTCTCCTTTCGATGCCGGAAAACGTCGCCACACTTCGTTTGCCTCGGTCTTCGTTTACCCGGAAATCAAAGAGGAAATCGTGGTGGATATCAATGAAGACGACTTACGCGTCGATACCTTCCGCTCCAGCGGAGCTGGCGGCCAGCACGTCAACAAGACCGACTCGGCTGTGCGCATCACGCACCTGCCCACGGGCATCGTGGTTCAATGCCAGAACGAACGCTCCCAGCACAAGAATCGGGCCATGGCCATGAAAGTTCTCAAAGCTCGCCTCTACGAGCTGAAACGGAAAGAGCAGGAAGAGAAAATGGAGCAGTTCCATAGCACGAAAAAAGACATCGCCTGGGGAAGTCAGATTCGCTCCTATACCCTGCAGCCTTACCGCTTGGTCAAGGACCACCGCACCAACTTGGAAGTGGGGAATGTAGATGCGGTCTTGGATGGCGACCTGGACCCGTTCATTGAAGCCTACCTCTTGCAAAGACTCGCTTAGGGCCTCTTCTATGGATCTTTTTGTCCTGGGATCAGGAACTTGCGTTCCCACGGTCGAGCGCGGTCCCTCGGGGCTGGCCTTAACTTTAGATTCTCATCTCATTTTTTTTGACGGCGGGGGCGGGTCTCTGCGACAGATGGCCAGGCTGGGCCTCGATTTTCGCCAAGTCGATTATCTCTGCGTCACCCATTTTCACCCTGACCACGTCTCCGACCTCGTGCCCTTCTTTTTTGCCATGAACTACACGGTGGATTTTATTCGCTCTCTTCCGCTGCAGATGATTGGCCCCCATGGCTTGCGGGCTTTCTATGATCAGCTCCACGGAATTTTTGGGCCTTGGATCGAAGCCCAAACCTACCCGCTCTTTTTCCATGAAGTCGGGGAGAGCCACTTGACGTTCCCGGATATTGAAATAGAAACACTCCCCATGGCCCATTCGGCTGCCAGTGTTGGATTTCGAGTGCAGGCGGCCGGTCGATCGCTGGCCTATTCTGGGGATACCGATTACTGTGCCAACGTCGTAAGACTGGGGTGGGATGCGGACCTTTTGATTCTGGAGTGTTCCTTCCCCGATGAAAGGAAGACTGCAGGACACCTTACGCCCTCTTTGGCGGGGAAGATCGGCCGGGAGGCCTCCTGCAAGAAGCTTCTGCTCACTCACTTCTACCCTGTATTTCAGGGGCACGACATCCTCCGGGAATGCCAGAGGGAATTTTCTGGCGAAATTTTCCTGGCAGAGGACGGGATGAAGTTGACCTTCTGACTTTTTCTTACATTCCTTCATTTCGGTCTCACCTAAGCCTTTTTTTTGAATTCAAAGATCGCTGCCATAGCCACCATTCCTTGATATTGTGCCGATTCTACCGGGATATTTCCTGGGAACGCCTCTCTCTTATCGTTGAGGTCGCCACAGGCCTCCAATTGAATGAAGTTCAACTAAGGAAATTTTCATCGAAGAAGCCCCCCAAACGGGAGAGAGATGAAAATTTCTGGTGATTCGGTTCTTCATCCAGCGCGGACTAGGCAACCCGAAACATCCGGGAATGAATTCCTTCCAAGGCCAACACCGACTTCAGAAGGCATCGGTTTAGAGGCAAAGGTTTTAGGGCAGAAAAGGAAACCATGATAGAATCATTTCGTCACGCAGCGCGACAAAGGGATCAGCCATCTGGCTTTCGAGGTAAATGACGTTGACAAACGATATGAAAAATTGGTAAGCCATGCTGTCCTTTTCGATGCCCCTGCCCAGGGAATCCGTCCAGGGGTGAAGGCGACTTATTTCCCCGGTTCAGAGAGGAGGATCGTGGAAACGGTGCAGGACTCGTAAAAAATGGACCCCAACAGGAAAGGAGGAAAAAGGTATGGGACGAATCAAATTTTCTAAACTGGCGATGTTATTTCTCATGGGGGTACTGCTGGGCAATGTTCGGGACAACCAGCGCTGTCGGGGCCGCCGATCCGATCAAGATCGGCTTTGTGGGTATCATGACCGGGCCCAATGCCTTGAATGGCGAGTATTGCTCCGAAGGCGCTAAGCTGGCTGTCGAAGAGATCAATGCGATGGGCGGGATCAAACCGGCCGGGGAGGCGAAAGCCCGACCGATAGAGCTTATCGCCGAAGATGATGGCGGAACTCCCCAGGTAGGCGTCAACGCAATCAATAAATTGGTCCACCAGCATAAGGTTTTCGCTTTCCTGGGACCCGACTATAGCTCAATCACCTTTCCGAGTATGTTTGTGGCCCAGCAGGCCGCAGTGGTTCAAATTACGTCCTCCCTGGCCCCGAAGATCACCGCCCAAGGGAACGCCTGGATCTTTCGCAGCCGGCCCAGCGACGTCGTGGGAGCCGCTGTGATCGTGGATTATTTTGTGAATGAATTGAAGCTCACGAAGGTTGCTCTTTCCTATACAAACATTGAATATGGAATCAGCGGGATCGAAGAGGCGGAGAAGAATTTAGCCAAGTTCAACGTCAAGCCGGTCCTGAGGGTAAGCCATGCGGCCGGCGACCGAGACCTTACGCCTCCGGCTGCAAAGATTATTGAATCTAAGGCAGAGGGGGTTATTGACTGGGGACTTCAGACCGAGGCCTCCATCCTTTTTCGCCAATTGATTCAGATGGGATACAAAGGAAAATTATTCTATAGTTCCTTGGATGACATCTTCATCGGCGTAGCCAAGGAATTTTCCGAAGGCGTCCTGGGGATCAGTAACTATGTTTACACGGATGAGAGACCCGCAGCCCAGAAATTCAGAAAAGCCTATGTAGCCAGATTCAAGAAAGAGCCAGATCTTCATTCCGGCGCCTATTATGATGCGGTTTATATCCTCAAAGAGGCGCTCGAGAAGGCAGGTCTTGAACGGGGGAAGGTTAAAGATTTCCTCCATAACGTAAAAGGATTTAGGAAGGCAACCGGAGCTTTTAATTATGATATAAATGGCGATTGCGGTCAGTTCCAGTGCGTAACCGTGGCCAAGGGCTTAAAAACCCTCATCTCGAAACGATACGGGTATTAATGCAGACCCACCCCTGATTTCTTCCCTCTCCCCCAGGGGAGAGGGAAAGCCTCCGAGAAAAGCCGGTTGGAGGTCGGAGGATGTTTATTCAACAAATTATCGCTGGCGTCGCCATGGGGGGGATCTATGGTCTCGTTGCCTTAGGATTTACCCTTATCTGGAATGCGGCCGCCGTCGTCAACTTCGCCCAGGGGGAATTCTGCATGATCAGCGGGTTCCTCATATTGACCTTCTTTGTCAACTGGGGCTGGCCCTTCCCTATGGCCTTCCTCATCTCTATTCTCCTGAGCGGAGTCCTCGGAGTGATCGTCGAACGCCTGGCCATCCGCCCCATCCGGGGCGCCGATCCGCTAACCGCCATCATCACCACCCTCGGTGTCTCTATTTTCCTCTCCAATTCCGCTAAATTTGTATGGGGAACGCACCCCTTTCATTTCCCCAGCGTTTTTGGGGATAAACCGATGCAGATGGGAAAAATAACGTTAATCCCCCAAAACCTCTGGATCATAGGGATCATTTCAGCACTCGTCATTTCCTTATATTTTTTCTTTTTCGGAACCCTTACCGGGAAAGTGATGCGGGCCGTCGCCCAGGACCGGGAAACAGCAAGCCTGATGGGCATCAGCGTCAACCGGATGATTGGAATGATTTTCGGCCTTTCGGCAATCATGGGAGGGTTAGCCGGCATCCTCCTTGCCCCCATCATCTACGTCGCAGCCGATATTGGCCTCCCTCTGGTTTTAAAAGCTTTCATGGGGGCGGTCATTGGAGGTTTTGGCAGCCTTCCGGGAGCACTCATCGGCGGGGTTGTCATTGGCATTAGCGAGAATCTAAGCGCCTTTTATATCTCCTCGGATTACAAGGATGTAATTTCATTTGCGGTTTTAATTGCCATTCTCATCTTTAAACCAGCGGGGCTCTTTTTAAGAAAATAAGGAAGCTCATGAAGAAATCCTGCGGGCTGGTAATTTTTCTTATCCTTTTGAGTTTTCCTCTCTGGGTGCCTCACTATCCTCTTCATCTTGCCTGTATGGTGGGGATATTTGTTATCCTCGCCGTCAGTCTCAACATCGTCGTGGGATTTGCCGGCCAGATCTCTCTTGGCCATGCCGCGTTTTTTGCCGTTGGAGCCTATACATCGACTCTACTTGCCGTTAAATGGGGTATCCCTTTCTGGTTCGGAATTTTTGCCGCCGGGATTGTTTCTCTGGCTTTTGGCATTCTTTTAGGGATCCCAACGCTCCGGGTTCGAGATATTTACCTTTCTGTGGTGACGATCTGTTTTGGCTTGATGGTTCAGTTGGCCCTCGTAAATCTCGAATCGATCACCGGAGGCGCAAGGGGGATTTATGGCATTCCGCGGCCGGCCATTGCGGGTTTTTCCTTTTCTACCCCTCAAAGTTTTTATTATCTTATTCTTTTCTTCGCCCTCCTCACGATATTCAGTAGCCTGCGGCTCCTTCGGTCACGCTTTGGCCGAGCTTTTCTTTCCATTCGAGAGAACGAATTGGCGGCCGAAACCGTGGGGATTCGGACAACCTATTATAAGATTTTGGCCTTTGCGGTCTCCTCTTTCTACGCGGGGTTGGCCGGAAGTCTTTACGCCCATTATGTCTCCTACATCAATCCCGATGCGTTCACCTTTGGAACCTCGATTGATGTTTTGGTCATGATCGTCATTGGCGGGCTGGGAAACGTCTGGGGTTCGGTGATCGGAGCGATCGTCATCTCTCTCCTCCCCGAATATCTGCGTTTCATGCAGCAATACTACCGGGCTGTTTTCGGTATCGGGCTGATCTTTATGATGGTCTTTATGAGGTCTGGCATCGTCTCCACTCTCCAGAAGATTCCTTGGGGGCGATCTTCTTCTAGCCGGGTCGGAGGTTGAATGGGTTATTTATTGGAAACCAGGGGGTTAACAAAGCGATTCGGTGGGCTGACAGCAGTTCATAAGGTCGACCTGTTTGTGCAGGAAGGAAAAATCACGGCCTTGATTGGCCCAAATGGATCGGGAAAGACGACTCTTTTCAATCTGCTGACGGGAGTTTACCCCCCCAACGAAGGAGAGATCATCTTTAAAAATAAGAGCCTGACGGGGATGATCCCCAGCCAGATTGCCAAAAAAGGAATCTCTCGCACATTCCAGAATATCATGCTTTTTCAGCGGCTCTCCGTTCTCGAAAATGTGATGGTGGCGCAGGACCTTCACTGTCGCTCGAGTCTCTTTGGGGTTCTCCTGGGTACATCGGCTAGGGCCCGGGAGGATGAGGAAGTCCGGCAAAAGGCGAAAGCTCTATTAGATCTGGTCGGACTGAAAGGAATGGAGGAGCAGGAAGCTCGCAATCTCTCCTATGGAGCTCAACGTCTTCTGGAGATCGCTAGGGCTCTGGCCACGGATCCCAAACTTCTGCTTCTCGATGAGCCGGCAGCGGGGATGAATCCCCATGAATCCAAAGAATTGATGGACCTGATCAGGAAGATTCGGGACAGGGGAATGACCCTCTTTCTGGTGGAGCACGATATGCGCGTGGTCATGGGCATCTCCGAGCAGGTCTTTGTTTTGAACTATGGTCAAAGGATTGCCGAAGGAACTCCCGCAGAGGTTCAGAAAAACCCCGAAGTCATCCAAGCTTATCTAGGTCGAGGGAAGAGGCGTGCTTAAGATTCATGATTTAATCGTTAACTATGGAAAGATCCAGGCCCTCCGAGGGATCGACCTGGAGATTTCTCAGGGTGAAATTGTCGCCCTCATTGGCGCCAACGGAGCCGGCAAAAGCACAACACTTAAAACCATCTCCGGTCTTCTTAAACTCTTTTCAGGAGCCATTCTTTTTGAAGTAAAGGAGATCCACCACCTCCCCGCAGAGGCGATCGTCAGTCGAGGGATTGTGCAAGTTCCTGAAGGAAGGAAGATATTCCCGAACCTGAGTGTTCTGGAGAACCTGGAAGTCGGGGCCTATGGGCGTAAAGGGCACGGAAAGTCCACGAGAGAAGAGGATCTGCGGGTCGTCTTCCAGCTCTTCCCCAATCTCCAGGAACGGCAGAATCAGTTGGGGGGTAAGCTTTCAGGAGGAGAGCAGCAGATGCTGGCGATTGGCCGGGCGCTGATGGCCAGGCCGAAGCTTCTCCTTATGGACGAACCCTCTCTCGGTCTTGCTCCGGTGATCATTGAAGAGATATTCCAGTTGATTGTGGACATCAATAAAAAAGGGGTGACCATTCTCCTTGTGGAACAAGATGCCCAGGCGGCTCTGGAAATCTCGCATCGAGGATATGTCATGGAAACGGGGAAGATTGCTTTTCACGATTCCGGGCAGAACCTTCTCCGAAATGAAAAGGTGAAGGAAGTCTACCTTGGAAGGGGGGGTAATTCGGTTTGAAGACTTTGATGAAAGCTCATAAGGGCAAGGGTCAGGCAGGGTCCACGATCTCTTGACACCGCGGGTCTTGCGTGCTAAGAAGACCCCATCTTTAGCTGAACTTGCAAACATTTTTAGCCGCCCCAGACTTGCCAAAGGGAGAAGAACTGCTTACGAATCGCTTCAAAGATGGGAGGATTCAACTATGAAATTTCAGGGAAAGGTTTCCATCGTGACCGGAGGTGGGGCAGGGATCGGAGAAGCAATTGCCCTGGCCTTCGCCCGCGAAGGGGCTCACGTGGCGATTTGGGATCTGGACGGCCATCGCGCTGAGAGGGTTTCGTCAACCATCCAGGAAATGGGCCACAAGTCAATCGCCATCCGGATGAGTGTCGCTAACGCTCAAGAGGTAAATGCCTCCGTGCAAAGGGTCCTCAGGGAATACGGCCGAATAGACATTCTCATCAACAATGCCGGGATCTGTCAGGTGGTCCCCTCGGTTGAGGAGATAAAAGAGGAAGATTGGGACCGGGTGCTGGCGGTAAACCTGAAAGGTGTATTCCTCTGTTCAAAAGCGGTCATGGGAATCATGAAGAAGCAGAAGGCCGGAAAAATCATCAACATGGGTTCGCTGGCCGGAAAGGTTGGAGGCATCGCGACCGGAGCTCACTATGCGGCTTCCAAGGCAGCGGTCATGTGTTTGACCAAGTCTTTGGCCAAGGAATTAGGCCCCTACGGGGTCCACGTCAATGCCATTGCGCCGGGTGTTATCGAGACGGACATGACGCAAATGATTACCAGAGGAGATTGGCGAGCTTATCTTTCTACCATCCCCTTGGGACGCATCGGAGTCGTCGATGAGGTCGCCAAGGTGGCTTTATTTCTCGCATCGGATGAGGCGAGTTACCTGACCGGCGAGATCATTGATGTCAATGGGGGACAGTTCATGGATTAGGGGGGTTGAATTCAACGATCCCGATAGGGAGAACCGAAAAAGTTTTCTTGCCAAGGGTGTAAGGAGGAGGAATTATACCGACCATCTATGAGAGGAGGTGAAAGGAGAAGAGCCTAAAGATTTGGGAATCGGTTAGAAATAGGGGCGCTTTGGAAGGAATGGGCGGATGCTTCTCCAGCCGGCCAAGCGCCTTATGTAAATGGTCCGATCAAGCGATTTTCGTGTGCAAGCAATATCGTCACCGCCTAAAGGGGGGAAAAAATGAAAAGATTGATTCGTAGTTTGATTTCGGGTTTGTTCATCAGTCTACTTGTGGGTCTAATGTTCTACCCGGCTCCTGCAGCCGCACAGAAAGTTGACAAGGTGCTTTTCCTGTTCGCCCATTCCTTATCGGGAACGTATGCTTGGCTAGGGCAGCAAGAGCTATGGGGAACCGAACTCGCCATTGAACATATCAACCAGATGGGCGGAATCAAATCTCTCGGCGGGGCCAAGATAGAAATATGGAATAAGGTGGACTTAACCAGTGATCCTAAGATGGGAGCGGCTGCGCTCGAATCCGCCCTAGCCTCAGCCAAACAAAAGGGCGTGAGACTTTCGGCCATTGCTACGATGGACATCAGCGGCATGACAGGTCCCTGCATCCCCATCGCCGAAAAATACGGCATTCCCCTTCTGGCTTCCGTAGCCAAGAGCGATTTCTCAGCGATGGGTAACAAATTCTTCTTCCGGATTTTTCCGAGGAATGAAAACTGGTCGAAAGCGCAGGCAGATTTTGTCAAGGCGGTGAAGGAAAAGTATAAGCCCAATTTAAAGAAAATGGCACTCGCTTACGAGGAGACGGCCTGGCCCACCGACCTGGCTGCGCAGGCCAAGGATTGGATTTTCAATAAATACAAGCTTCCCATCGAGCTCGCCGCGGACGTCGGCTATCCCAAAGGGATGGTCGACGCCACCCCGATTGTTTCTAAGTTGAAAGCTTCGGGCGCGGAGGTGGTGTTACTGAACGGCTATGCAGATGTGTTATATGTGATGAGGGCAGCGGATGCGGCCCGTTATGAACCGATATGGGTGGGTGGAGGAGGATTCTTTGTGCAGCAGGAATTCCTCGAGGAGATGGGGCCCAAAGGGGTGGAGGGGGCGGTGAGTGCCATGTCCTGCAATCACCGCTGGTCTAACCCGATCGCGGATGAAGTGAACGCCCAATTCATTAAGAAACAAAGCAAATTCTTGTTTATCCCGGAACATGCCATCTCCGGCTACTCTGGAGCATGGATTGCCAAATACGGAGTCGAGTTGGCCAAGTCCCCGATCCTGTCAATGTAAAAGATGCCCTCCATAAACTCAAGATCGTCATGGGCCCCGCCCAGGATGAAGGAAAAATGAAGGACGGAGCCATTATCAGTCCCCGGGGACTTTTTGACATGGGTGGAAATATCCCGATGGGGTTGGAGTTTGATGAGAGAGGGGATAATAAATATATGGGCGCTTGCCTGGTTCAATGGCAGGAGGTAAAGGGCAAGATGGAGCCGGTGACGATCTATCCCGAGGCGAATACCCCTTATCGGCTGAAATTCAAAAAATAGAGTGCCTGCGGATAAATATCAGGAAGGACGAAGAGGCAAAGATTAGGCTCAATCCTAATCTTTGCCTCCCCTATCTCAGTTCATCTCTTCCGTATTGGAGGGAGAAGTGCCTCACCGGTTTCACCGGCCGTAGGTGAGACGAGCCTACTGGGTGCTGTCATGGAAAATATCATTCAAGCTGTAATCAACGGATTATTTCTGGGCGGCATCTACGGCTTAGTCGCCATCGGGCTGACCTTGCCGTTCGGCGTGTTGGATATCCCGAACTTCGCCCACGGTGAGTTTGTCATGCTGGCGATGTATGCCACCTTTTTCCTATGGGCGACTTTCGGGTTGGATCCGATTCTTTCCCTCCCCATTGTCATCCCTCTGTTCTTTATCGTCGGTTTAATCGTTTATAATGTGATTTTGCGCCGGCTCTTTGCGGTGAATGCATCGACTCCCGCTCGACTGCTGGCCTTCGCCGGGTTGTCCATATTGCTTCTGAACATCGCCATGTTTAAATGGGGCACCATCCATTTGCTTTTAAAGACCAGCTATTGGAAGTCCACGTTAGATGTGGGCCCCTTCATCATTCGGGTCCCCTTACTCCTCAGCTTTATTGGATCGATCGTTTTGACCCTGCTGGTGATGGCCTTCTTGAATAAAACTTATACGGGCAAGGGTTTAATGGCCACAGCCCAAGACCCGGAGGCAGCGATTCTGATGGGAATTAATACCAAACGAATGTACATGATCTGTTTTGGGCTCGGAATTGCTCTGGCCGCGGGAGCTGCCCCTTTCCTTTCCACGTTTCAAATCATCTTCCCCACAGTGGGGGGTGGTTTAACTCTCATCGCCTTCGTGATCGTCATCATGGGAGGATTGGGCAGTGTGAGCGGAGCGTACATTGGGGGGCTGATCATCGGCGTCATCGAGTCCGTGATTTCCTTGCTCTTGACCCCCGAACTAGCCTGGGTGGCGATCTTCATCGTCTTTGTAGCCATTCTTTTATATAAGCCCAAGGGTATTTTTGGCAAGTGGATCAAGTGATAAGGCCCTGGCCCCTGATGAATACTGACGAAAACGAATACGAACGCATTTATTAGTCAGTCCATAATTATATAGACACCGAAGACCAAATCCCTCCTTCCCTCCCTTTACAAAAGGGAGGAATTTCCCCTCTTTGGAAAAGAGGGGTCAGGGGAGATTTTGGAAGAATATGTCTGGTCAATTATGGGCTCCTTAGCAATTCTTTGACCATGGTCCCCTCACCCTCCCCTTCCCCCACTGGGGAGAGGGATGGAGTGAGGGGGAATCAAGGGAATAAGGGAATCAACATGAGACCCAAGACGTCACTCAGCATCCTTATTTTAGGGATGATCGCGATGCCATTCCTTTTGCCCTATGAAGGGATTATCCATTATATTAATTTGATCTTTTTCTTTGCCGCGGTTACGGCCGCATGGAACATTATTTCCGGGTTCGCCGGCCAACTCTCCCTGGGGCACAGTGCCTTCTTCACGGTCGGGGCTTACACCTCGACCCTCCTTTATACCGGGTATGGGATTACCCCATGGGTGGGGATGGTCATTGGAGCCTTGATCTCTCTACCCATCGCTTGGCTGGCCGGTTACCCCACATTTCGCCTGCGGGGATCTTATTTTGTGCTGGCCACGATTGCCCTGGCGGAAGTCTTGCGCCGGATGCTCATTTACTTCAGGGGGATAACCAAAGGAAGCAGTGGAATTCTTCTGCCTTTCAAGGGAAGTTTCAAAGTGTTACAGTTTCCCAATGAAACCGGATATTACTACCTATTTCTGATCATGGCTCTGCTGGTCATTTATGTCGGCTGGAAAGTCCGTTACTCCCGGATGGGTTATTTCATTCTCGCGCTGCGCGAAGACGAAGATGCGGCCGAAGCCCTGGGGGTGAACATTCGCCGTTTAAAATTAAAGGCCCTCATGATCAGCGCCTTTTTTACGGCCGCTATGGGATCGATCTATGCCCAGTGGACCTGCTATATTGATCCGGATGCTGTATGCAGTGTAGAATTTTCGGTGCAGATCGCCTTGGCCGGGATCCTGGGAGGGATGGGAACCGTATGGGGTCCCTTCGTGGGAGCCGTCATTTTAGTGTTGTCTCAGGTCGTAGGTTTTCATCTGATGGGAGGCATTATTGGCGGAGTGTATATGCTCTACGGAGCGCTTCTCATCACTGTCGTTTTGATTCGACCCGATGGGGTGATGGGACTCTTAGAAGAAACCTATAGGTTCCTCGCCAAACAATTATCCGGGAGGTCAGCAACTCGTGCCGCTCATTGAGGCAGAAAAGGTAACGAAAAAGTTTGGAGGGCTCATGGCCCTTCGGGATGTGAGCTTCTACATTGACAGCGGGGAAATCCTGGGATTAATCGGTCCCAATGGAGCCGGGAAAACGACCCTCTTCAACGCCGTCGCTGGGGTTTTCCGCCCTGAATCCGGAAAGATCCGATTTAATGGCGAAGAAATCACCGGTCTTCCTCCCTTTGAGCTCAGTTTGAAGGGAATTGCCAGAACCTTTCAAATTACCAAGCCTTTTCTTAATATCACCGTCCTGGACAATATGATGGTCGGGGCTTTATCCAAGGAGAAAAACCTGGCGGCCGGAAAGAAGATTTCTCTGGAGTTTTTAGAGTTTGTCGGCTTGGCCTCCAAAAAGGATCTCTTGGCGGCCAACCTGACCCTGGAGGACCGGAAGAGGCTGGAATTGGCCAGGGCGCTCGCCACCAAGCCGAGACTCCTGTTATTGGATGAGGTGATGGCGGGATTAAACCCCAAGGAGATGGAGGATACCTTAAAACTAATCCGGAAGGTCCATGCCGAGGGGATGACCCTTTTCGTCGTTGAACATGTTATGAAAGCCATCATGTCTGTATCCCATCGGGTCATGGTGCTCCACCACGGAGAGAAGATTGCCGAAGGAGCACCGAACCATATCGTTCAGAATCAAAAAGTCATCGATGCCTATCTTGGCCAGAGTTACCATGCGTAGGGGGTTACGACCTTGCTGGAAGTAAGGAATATCAACGTTTCCTATGGCCTTGCCAAAGTTCTCTGGGATGTATCCTTTCGGGTTGAAGAAAGAGAGATCGTGGCGATCGTCGGGTCCAATGGAGCTGGAAAGAGTACCACTTTGAAGGCCATATCCGGCCTGATCCGTCTATCCTCGGGCGGGATTGAATTTAACGGTGAACGACTGGACCAGATTCCGGGATACCTCATTGTGGAAAAACAGATCGCCCATATCCCGGAAGGGCGCAGGCTCTTTCCTTTTTCCACGGTCCTGGCCAATTTGGAACTGGGCGCCTTTACGAAAAAGGCGAGGCACAAATTCGGAGAAAGCCTCCATTACGTTTTTGAACTCTTCCCGGTGCTGCAGGAACGAAAAGATCAATTGGCCGGTACCCTCAGCGGTGGAGAGCAACAAATGCTCGCCGTGGCTCGCGGACTCATGTCTATACCGCGGCTCCTCATGCTGGATGAACCCTCCTTGGGGCTGGCGCCTATGATGGTGATTAAAACGTTAGATGTATTGCAGAAGCTCAACCAACAAGGGCTCACCCTTCTGCTCATCGAACAGAATGTCCATAGCGCTCTGAATCTTTGCGCTAGAGGATATGTCTTAGAGAACGGTAGGATTATGATAGAAGGCTCAGGACAGGAATTGCTGAATAATACCCATGTGAAGGAAGCCTATTTGGGGATCGTTTAATTTACCCCTGTAACCCCCACCCCCGATTGTTCTTCCCCTTCGGATGGCCTTTGAAATTTCCGGGGATAGAGCCCATTTGTACCTTGTTAAACAATCAGCCAAAGCCTCAGCGATTCCCGTATTTCTGGGAGTTCGTGACCCACCCTCAAAAGTAAGGTCGCGCAGCCTTATCTCCCATTTCCCCCTTGCTTTCATGAGATACAGGAAAGCTGAATTTTATCCCCCAGGCTTCCAGCCCAGCGGAGAATTTTTGTCAAGATAGGCAATGGGCCTCTCTGATCTTCCTACGAATCCTCTTCGGAAGCCAAGATTTTCTGCAGAACGCTTTCTTTGGGCTTTGGGGCATCGTCCGGAACGTACAGCATCACACCTCCCCGGACAGGACGGGTGACGATCTTTCCTTCCTCCGCCATCCTTTTGGTGACGTCGACCGGATTCTTAGCAAAATGTTCCTTGAAAGCTTGGTTGAACCCACTATATACGCTATGAATTCCTCGATAGGGCGGTTTGCGCAGCCGCTTGATCGCCCGCAAAACAAATTCTTCTTCGCTCATTTTGGCCGAAATTTCTTCACTCATTTTTTAGCCTCCTTCTTACTAAGGAGTCCATAATTGACCAGACATATTCTTCCAAAATCTCCCCTGACCCCTCTTTTCCAAATCCCGCGAAACGCGGGACTCCCTTTTGTAAAGGGAGGGAAGGAGGGATTTGGTCTTCGGTGTCTATATAATTATGGACTGACTAATAAGTCTTGCCTCTTAAGCGATTTTTCCTTAGGCCCCCAAAGCAAGGTGAACCAAGGCAGTGAATGAGCTGCAAAGAATATTCGTAGAGAGGAAAAGGTTGCCAGGAAATACGTTCCCCCTCCTTACTTTTTTATCCGTTTCGCCTCATCCATGATGCTACCAACCTCTTTCCATTTCCCGCTGGAATAGATCATGTAAACATCCCCCATGGCCGTGTCAATCACCCAGGCGGAATTGGCATTACACCCGGAGATCTGGTACCTTCCTCCCTGTTGCCCCATCTGCGGCCCGAAGTTTCCCCCAAAAGCTTTGGACGATTCCCGTAAAAGAATCGCCCCGCCGGCCAATAGGCTCAAAATCAAAATGGCTGAGAGAAAGACCGTCTTGAAATCTAAGGAATATTTCTTTTCCATGACCCTCCCTCCTTCTACTAAATACCCCCCTGGAATTATTAGTCAGTCCATAATTACATAGGCAGCGAAGACCAAGTCCCTCCTTCCCTCCATTTCCCAAAGGGAGTCCCGCGTTTCGCGGGATTTGGAAAAAGGGGGGCAGGGAAGATTTTGAAGAATATGTCTGGTCAATTATGGACTCTGTAGTAACTGCCTATTCTTTCTTCAGAAAAGGATGCTGAAAAATCTTAAAAGGGCCGCTCAGGAGAAGAAGGCCAGACTGGCAAAGGTGACCACGGATTGAGTAGCCGGATCCATGGACTGGCCATACTTCAAAAGCTTTCCCTCCCGGGCACCGATCACCCGCAGCAGGGTGTAGATGGGGGGAAGGCCGCAGATCCTGCGCTGGTCTCGCTCCCGGAGAAGGGAACTGTAAAACCCTTCCGCATCGACCCGCTGGGCAAATTCGAGTAGACGTCGGTCCTCTTCGCCCAACGATTCCAGGCTGAAACGATTCGGCGCCTCTGCATCTCCAAAGCGCAAGCCAACATGCGCTAGGTCCGCGCTGGCCAGCAGGCATACCCTTCTTTTGCTTTTCTCGATGGCTGTCCTCAGAGCTTCGATGAACCGGGCAATCCCCGGTAAATCCATGGGGCTGATGTTTTTAAGGATGGCCTCGTGGAAGGAACCGCAAAGCACGGGGATAATCTGAAAAGGATCCCTCTTATGCCATAGAGCCCGCAGGAAGACGAGTTGTAGTTCAATGGAGTGCTCCGCTTTATGAACAAATTCATCTTCATAATAGTCGAAAGAGCAATGGGCTTGGATCTCAGCCAGGAAGGCCCGGTCGGTTTCCACCGGTCCCCAGGGGGTCTGGAAATCCTTCTGGGTGAGAGCGAAGGGTTGTCGGGTGGGGGAGTGGGCCGTGCCCAGTATAATGAACAAATCGGCCGGAGAGGATTCCTGAATCGCTCTGTGCGCCCAGGCATAGCAAGACCCTCCCCTGCGGTAATCAATGTGGGGGGCGATGGCCCCAACCAAACCATCTGACTCCTTGTGACCGATGGGCAACCCGGGGCCCTCGGGTTCACAAAAATAGGCCTCGATTGTCTGCCGCAATTTTTCTGAATCTATTTCATAAGCCTCGCCTGCCAAGGCCATTGGCCTCACCGGGGTATGCTTGAAAGTCTCGATGATCTTCCTCTCCAATTGCCGGAATCGCTCGCTGTCAAGAAGAAAATGCCCATCCAATTGGTCGATGAGTTCCTGAATCCTCTCCCGGTATAGAAGTTCGCCAAACTGGCGCATATATTCGACTTGAATATCCACCATGGAATGCTGTCCATCAAAAAGGTGGACAATAAAGAAGACGGGATAGGGGATGAAAAGAATTTTCTCCGAAAGGTTCAAAGGATCCCGCAGGCAGATGACTTTCTGGCCCGAGACTTCTGCCGGAAATACATCAACATTGCGCAATTTCGGGAAGACGGATTCCGCTTCCATGAATACCCCTTGATTCCTTACCTTCTGCGAATGGGTGGTCAGGATTATCTCCAGGCCCAGATGTTTATATAAAATTTTTGGGGGGAAGTCAAGGGAGAAAACAAGGATACCTCTATGGTTACCCATTACAATGGATTCTTTACATAATTTTTTATTGACAGTATATATCGAGTTTTCTATGATAACCTTCAAATACAAGCCCAAAAGTATCTTTTTAAACTGCTCCCTATAGGATCGCCCTTTTATGTGGGTCGCCTCTGCTCTCTCGTTGGTCAAAACTTCGCTAGGCCCGCTTTGAAGCTAAAGGGGAATTCAATGTTAAGGCAAAACTTTTTAAAGGAAAAATTAAACTCGGGTAGCCCTGTTATTGGAACGGTGGCTATTTTGCCATCCACGATTGCAATGGATGTCATCGCCAGCAGCGGCCTCGACTTCATTATGATTGATTACGAACATGGTCCGATCGGGTTTGAAACAGCCCAAAACATGGTGATTACCTGCGAATCTCGAGGTGTATCGCCGGTTATGCGAGTGGGAGGGGTGATTTGTGCCGAAATCCTGCGAGCTCTGGATATCGGAGTTCACTGCGTTCAGATTCCCAATATAACCCATCTTAATGAAATTAGAGAAGTGATCCATTTTTCCAAATATCCTCCGGTGGGGAATAGAGGTTTTTCACCATTCACGCGTGCCGGGGAATATTCACACGAAAACACTCCGGCAATCATGACCCAGGCGAATGATTCCACTTTGTTGGCCATTCATATCGAGGGGCGGGAAGCCATTAACCATTTTGATGAGCTGCTGCGAGTGGAGGAGATCAATATAGTATTTATTGGAATATATGACCTTTCGAAATCCTTGGGTATTCCGGGACAAGTAGACAACCCCCAGTTGTTCGAATCTGTGAAAGAAATTACCGGAAAAATTCTTCGAGCGGGAAAGTATGCCGGAACCTTTGTCACCAACGAAAAACAATTGGAGAAGTTCATCGGGATCGGGATGAAATACATGATTTATTCCGTCGATTGTGAAATGTTATTGAGAAGCTATAAAGAAATGCGCAATTCTTTCGAAGAAATAAAAGCTCTTTACTCGAGCACGCGATAAAAAAAGAGAGAATATTGTCGCACAAATAAAAAGTTTTGGGATCATCTCCGTCGAGCGAATCAAATTACAAAGGAGCCCGTAATTGAGCAGACATATTCTTCTGAAATCTCCCCTACCCCTCTTTTCCAAAGAGGGGAATTCCTCCCTTTTCTAAAGGGAGGGAAGGAGGGATTTAGTATCCGGTGTCTACATAATTATGGACTGACTAATAACTGAAAAGAGAGGAAAAAATGAAAACGAAAGAGGTGAAAAAAGGGTTATTAGTAGCGGGGAGCCTCGTACTTGTGTTTCTTTTGGCCTTTCCCTCCATGAGTACCGCCCAGACAAAAAAGTACAAGTGGCGTCTGTCTCAGGTTCTTCCTGTTGACAGTGACCATGATATTCGAGCCAAGGCTTTTGCTAAAGAGGTGAAAGAAAGAACAAAAGGACGCATTGACATTACGGTTTATTCCGGCGCGGTACTGGGAGACTGGATTGAAACCACCGAGATGGTGATGAGGGGTGCCATCGAGATGGCTCTTGACCCCATCGCTCCGACCTATGACCCAAGGCTAAATATAACCTATTATATGCCCTATGTGGCGGAGACGATGGAAAAGGCAAAGAAGATCTATTCACGGGATAGCTTCATGTACAAACTCGTAAATGAAATTATCGAACCCCTAAATATGAAAGGTTTGGCGATCTACCCAGTCGGATCATCTGGATGCACCTTAAATAAGGTACCCCCCAGCCCCGGAGACCCGGACGTACCAAAAAATATGAAAATGAGGGTCATGCCGATTAAGCTCTGCGAGCTGACTTGGAAACGCCTGGGTTATCTTCCTACGGCGATCCCCTGGGCGGAAGTATATCCTGCCCTCCAGACCGGCGTTGCCGATGGACAAATGGGCGGCCCTCCTTACCAAGGTTATACGGTCCGGGATGTGCAAAAGTGCTGGATTCAGTATAACGATTACTTTGAGATCTACTGGTTTTACATGAACAAAAAATTATGGGATGGGCTAAGTGCGGGAGATAAGAAAATCCTTGTGGAGGCGGCGCAAAGGCAGTGCGAAGGTCGCTGGAAAACTATAGTGGAGGAAGATGAAAAATACCGGAATGAGATGAAAAAGGCCGGCCTAGAGATCCTCATGCTCAGTGATCAGGAACTCGAGAAGTGTGCTGCGGCAATCCGTAAGGATGTATGGCCTGAAATGGAAAAAATCGTTGGCAAAGCCCTCATGGATAGGATCTATACGGCTCTAGGCCTAAAGCGCTAAGGCGTTAAGGGGAGCGGAAAAGGAGTTTAACGGGGGAAAGGATGAGGCAAATTGCGTGGATCGCTTGGCGGGCTTTGGCGAATGCCCAAAGGTTCTTAATATTTGCGATTTGTTTCTTCCTGATCTTATTCATTACCAGTGAAGTGATCATGCGCTACTTAATTCACTATCCTGGCATGGAAGTTGAAGAGATCGCCACCCTGATTGCCTTTTGGTTCTATTTTATAGGTGCCTCCTACGGCGCCTATAATCGCACTCACATCAAGGCGGAGATGATGCATCTTGTTTTTAAGAATCCCAGGAAATTAGCTCTATCCCGGGCTATAGCCACTTTTCTAACCCTGGCATTGGCCGGTCTTATGGTTTATTGGGGGTACCTTTACTTCATCTGGGGCATTACAAAAGGGGAACGATCTCGAATTCTTCAGATCCCCATGGTCTTTTCCCAAATCAGTATTTTCCTGAGTGCGAGTTTGATGTTTTTTTACTTTCTAGCCGAGTTAATTGATCGATTGCGGCAAGCAGCGGGGAAAAACCCGATATTCTTGCAAGAAGATGAGAGCAAATAAAAAATGGACCTGCTTATTTTTGACGTGACAATTCTAGTGGGCCTTCTTGTCTTGGGTGTCCCCATACCCTTTTGCTTCATGGCGGTTGTTGTTTCAAGAAGCCTCGTCCATGGGTATAGCTGGGATTTTCTTCTGCCCGTTGGCTTCTATAAAATAAATTCCATCGTTCTTCTATCCATCCCGATGTTTATCATTCTGGGATCGCTCCTGAATGCCACGGGTATTGCAGTTCGTCTGATCGACATGGCGAACGCCGCTACCGGTCGGTTTCGAGGTGGCCTGGGGGCTGTCTCCGTCGTAGCCTGCGCAATGGTTGGGGCTATCGCCGGTACCTGCTCCGCAGCCGTTGCTGCCGTTGGATCCGTAATGATCCCCCGGATGGAGAAAGACGGTTACTCCCGAGGATATTCTTCAGCCCTAATAAGCTGTGCTTCGGTACTCGGCCAACTCATTCCCCCCAGTGTGCCCCAAGTGCTTTATGCCTGGGTAACCTTGCAGTCTGTAGCGGCCTGCTTTTTATCCACCATAGGACCCGGAATCCTATTAGTGATCATATATAGCTTCATTAATTATTTATATGCTCGCAAGATGCAGGTAAAAGTCGCCCCGGCCGAAAAATTCACCAAATGGATGGGAGAGATCGGCAAAACTGTCCGCCGGGGATCTGCGGGGCTTTTAATACCCATTACCGTCTTAGGCAGTATTTTTGGAGGGCTTACCACCCCCACCGAAGCAGCAACCCTGGGGGTACTGATTACCGCTATTATAGGTTTCTTTATCTATCGCGAGATGAGTTTCAGGACCTTTGTAAGAACATTAGTAGAGGCTGGCGTTACCACAGGAGTCGTTGTGGCGATGGTTTTTTTTGTGATGATTCTGAGCCGGATCTATGTTATGGAGAATATTCCCCAGCAGCTGATTGAGTTAATCAAAGGGGTCTCAGAAAATAAATATATGATCCTACTCTTGGTCAATTTATTCTTGATCGCCGTTGGCATGCTCATGGATGATTTCAGCGGCACCCTCATGGCGACGCCTCTGTTGTACCCTTTAATGCTATCCATAGGAGTCCACCCGATTCATTTCGCCGCCATTTTAGGCACCAACCTCGGGATGGGGAACATGACCGTTCCCTGCGCGCCCATCCTCTACCTGGGATGCCGGATCGGTCATACGACCATTGACAAAGTCTTGGTACCCTCGACGGTTTATTTGCTTTTTGGCTCTCTGCCAGTGGTGTTGATTACTACTTATTGGCCGGATTTATCTCTGTTCTTACCCAGATTGATACTGGGAATTAAATGACTGAGGCGGCTGCTCTATTCCCATCGATAACTACATCATTTTCTCTTCCTTCCCCAAGGGATCAAGGGAACAATTGCACTCCCTTCACCAAACTTTCCTGGGCGTAAAGATCCCCGCAAGGACATATTGACCTTCCAGTTTTGTTATTATCCGGAGCGGTAAATTGTTGACATTTAAGCCGTCTCATTTTCCCCGCCCCCGCACCTTTATCCTCTCCCCCTTTAGGAGACTGTGTCGCAATGAAGAGAAAGGGCCGTCATTCCCGCGAAAGCGGGAATCCAGGGATTTTGAAAAAGAATAAGTTACTGGAAATCACACGATATTTTTCTATGACCGGACCCGCCTGGATGCCCGCCTACGCGGGCATGACGAATTATGGCACAGCCTCTTAGGGGGAGAGGGTCGGG
>CAVXFA010000045.1:0-5588 GCA_963760605.1 uncultured delta proteobacterium
AAGAATGAAGGGCACTAGCGGCCCCCCTAAATTGTATCCTTCCCCAAAATCAAATTTTACAACTCATTTAAATTATTAATAAAAAATAGATATAGATATTTTCTCCCATTAAAAGTAGGGGCAAAATCCTATTTTATTTGGGACTGCTAAATCTTTCCTCATGGGGGTACAGCTTCGTCCTTAAACCCCTCAGCTGAGGAGGGGAAGGGCTAAAGCTTTTGGGGATGGATTCCGATAAATCATACAAAGGGGTGAGAATTAAGAGGCTTAGCCATTAAGAGCGTTGATGTTTCATAAAGGGCTTTTTTCTCCATGGGGTATGGGCTAGCTCAAGAAAAACAAGTTGAAGTCTTGGGGCCCATGACTTCTCTTGGTTCGGAGCGAAAGATTGGATAAAAAAGATTATACGATTCTGATCGTCCCCCCCGAAGCCATTAAAGTTAAAGGAATTACCCTTCCATACTTTCTGCCCAAAATTTTGATTGCTTTGCTGGGCATTGCTATCTTGATATTTGCATTTATCCTTTATGATTTCATGGTATTGAGAATAAAATTTGTTGAACTGAAAAAGCTTCGGGCAGATACTTGCTTTCAAAAAACCGAGATCGTCTATGTTGCAGAAAAGATTGCCTTGATGGAAGACCAAGCGAACAAGCTTCAGGATCTGGGAAAACGGGTGAAAAAGGACCTTAAGGAGGTTGAAGGATTAAGGACGAAAATGAGGGTCTTCCCCTTGACCATTCTCAAAAGGGCCCAGTTAGTCACCGAGAGGAAAGCCTCTTTCAGGGAGGACCAGGTCTCCGTTCTGGAGAAAGAGAGGACGGCACTCGTTAGCCAGCTGCACCAAAAACTGCTGGAGTTACGAAAGCAAGCTTTCCAAAGGGAGCATCATATTCAGGAGATCCAGAAATTCCTCCAAGTTCGGAAATCTATTCTCTTGGCCATTCCATCTCTGTGGCCGGTTTCCGGCCGCATCACCTCGGGGTTTGGAGAAATCCGCCAGGTTGTTTCTTCCGGTGGAACAAGACCCCACATGGGTTTGGACATTGCCGCTCCCTGTGGAACCCCCATTTTAGCCCCTGCAAACGGGGTTGTCAGTTTTGCAGGTAGGGAGGCAACGTACGGGCACCTAATTTGCATCGACCACGGCCACGGCTTTTTAACCAGGTACGGCCATCTCCAGGAGTTGTTAGTCAAAACCGGAGCCAAAGTTAAAAGAGGACAAATCATTGGCAAAGTGGGCGTCACGGGGAAGACCAATGGGCCACACCTTCATTATGTGGTTTGCCTGCACGGGAGTGCCGTGAACCCGGGCTCCTATCTCACGCAACGATTACAATAAAATTGAAGTTCGCGGTTTATGCCCGAGAAATCATTGGCAAAATTAATGCTTTCGCTTCCGGCGCTCTTTGACGAGCCACTATCCAACCCCAACGCACCATCTCCTATTCCCTATAAACCCGCTATCTTGTTCCTCCACTCCTGAGCCTTCTGCAAAACCGTTTCTTCGTCGAGAGTCAGGAGCTGGCGGTCATGCATGACCAGTTTGCCGTCGATGATTACATCCCGCACATCGGCACCGACGGCGGAATATACCAGCTGCGAGACGATGTTGTATACGGGCTGAAGATGCGGACGGTTAAGGTCCAGAATGATTATATCCGCCTTCTTGCCCACCTCCAGAGAACCGATCTCCTTCTCCAAACCCAAAACCCTCGCCCCCCCGAGAGTAGCCATCTCCAGAACCACACTGGACGGCATCACCGTGGGGTCCAGCCGATGCACTTTGTGTAACTTGGCCGCAGAGTCCATCTCCTGAAAAAGGTCTAGGTTGTTATTGCTGGCACACCCATCTGTGCCCAGCCCTACCGTTACTCCCCTGGCCAGAAGCTCCGGGACAGGCGCAACTCCGGAGGCCAGCTTCATATTGGACTCAGGATTGTGCACCACTTTAACACCCCGGCGAGCCAAAAGGTCTATCTCCGCTTCAGTGAGCCAGACGCAGTGGCAGGCAATCAAGGAGGGAGATAGAAGTCCTAAATTTTCCATGTGATTTACAGGGCTTTTACCATATTTCTTCGAAACTTCTTCAATTTCACTTTTGGTCTCAGCAAGATGAATAATCAGGGGAACACCATGCCGGTCTGCCAAATCCCTACACTGCCTCAAAAGATTCGGCGAACAGGTATAAACGGAATGGGCGAATAGGGTAGGGCGGATCAAAGAAGATCGTGCATGGGTTTCAATAAGGGCTTCAGTCTTTTTTAGAGCTTCAGACGGGGAAAGGGAGTCGGGGGTAGGAAAATCCAGAATTCCCTGCCCTAATAAGGATCGCATCCCTGATTGTCCGACTGCGCGGGCCATGTGCTCTCCAAAAAAATACCCGTCAACAAAGGTAGTCGTTCCGGAACGAATCATTTCTATAATGGCCAGAAGCGTTCCCCAATAGACGAACTCTTCGTTTACCCATTTCCCTTCCGTAGGGAAGATGTACTGTTCCAGCCAAGCTTTTAAAGGGAGATCATCGGCCAGTCCCCTGAAGAGGGCCATGGCCGCATGGGTATGACTGTTGACCAATCCTGGCATGGCCAAACCCCCATGGCCGTTCAGGCATTGCCAGGCGCGAATTGGGGGGGATCCCCAGGGCCCAACGCGGTGATTCGGCTGCCTTTTACGGAAAGCCAGGCCTTGGGGACGAACTGCGATGAGTTTGGAAGAGGAAGGAGGCTTACATCTCGAATGAGAAGATCAGCCGAAAGATCTTGTTTCAAGGAGCAACCCTTTGCAGGATTTTTCCTTTGATTTCCTGCATCTTCTGCAAAACCGTTTCTTCGTCGAGAGTCAGGAGCTGGCGGTCATGCATGACCAGTTTGCCGTCGATGATTACATCCCGCACATCGGCACCGACGGCGGAATATACCAGCTGCGAGACGATGTTGTATACGGGCTGAAGATGCGGACGGTTAAGGTCCAGAATGATTATATCCGCCTTCTTGCCTACCTCCAGAGAACCGATCTCCTTCTCCAAACCCAAAACCCTCGCCCCCCCGAGAGTAGCCATCTCCAGAACCACACTGGACGGCATCACCGTGGGGTCCAGCCGATGCACTTTGTGTAACTTGGCCGCAGAGTCCATCTCCTGAAAAAGGTCTAGGTTGTTATTGCTGGCACACCCATCTGTGCCCAGCCCTACCGTTACTCCCCTGGCCAGAAGCTCCGGGACAGGCGCAACTCCGGAGGCCAGCTTCATATTGGACTCAGGATTGTGCACCACTTTAACACCCCGGCGAGCCAAAAGGTCTATCTCCGCTTCAGTGAGCCAGACGCAGTGGCAGGCAATCAAGGAGGGAGATAGAAGTCCTAAATTTTCCATGTGATTTACAGGGCTTTTACCATATTTCTTCGAAACTTCTTCAATTTCACTTTTGGTCTCAGCAAGATGAATAATCAGGGGAACACCATACCGGTCTGCCAAATCCCTACACTGCCTCAAAAGATTCGGCGAACAGGTATATAAGGCATGTGGTTCCACGGCGATGCGAATGAGAGAATCTCCATGCCAGCGATGAATCAGCGCCTCAGTATATTCGAATCCTTTTTCCAGCGAGCCATAATTAGGGGAAGGAAAATCATACAGCACCTCTCCCACCAACGCCCTCATCCCTGCTTCGTGGGCCGCCTGGGCCACTCGATCCTCAAAAAGATACATGTCGCAAAATGTCGTCGTCCCGGAGCGGATCATCTCGGCGCAGGCCAAAAGCGTACTCCAGTACACTTGGTCGCCATCGGATTTGCTTTCAGCAGGGAATATATACCGAGTCAGCCACTCCATCAGGGGAAGGTCGTCAGCTATTCCCCGGTAGCAAGTCATGGCTGCATGGTTGTGCGCATTCACTAACCCGGGCATGATCAATCCACCCTGCGCGTCAATGGTATTTGCCGCCTCGAAAAACCTCTCCACGGTGGTTTCCGTTCCCAGGGCAATAATCCGTCCATCCGCGATGGCCAAGCTCCCATGGGAAATGGGTCCGGAACCGGGAGATAGAGTCAAAAGGGTGCCGTTGGTCAGAAGCAAATCTGCTCGTTTTTTTATCTGCGGGCTCAAGAAAGACTCCCTTAAATTTTTTTCAGGACCCCTTCCACGATTCTGATCATTTTATGTCCAGCCAAAGCGGCATTCGCCAAAATTTCTTCTAGGGGAGCTGGCTTCATGCAATCAGGACGGTTAATGTTAGAAATGGCTGAAAGTCCCAGAATGCGCAAACCGCAATGGACGGCGACAATGACCTCCGGGATGGTGGACATTCCTACAGCATCCGCACCGATCATGCGCAAAAAACGTGTTTCTGCCGGGGTTTCCATGCTCGGTCCTGTAACCCCAACGTAAACCCCTTTCTGCAGCTTGATTTTTTCTTCGATAGCCGTTTGCTCGGCCAAATCGATCAGAACTCGGTCGTAAACGGCAGCCATATCAGGGAACCTCGGGCCCAAAGCGTCAAGATTGGGACCGATCAAGGGGTTTTGCCCCGTAAAATTGATATGATCAGAGATGACCATCACATCCCCAGGGGCGAACATCGGGTTCAATCCGCCGGCGGCATTGGAGATGATCAGAATCTTCACGCCCAACTTTCTCATGACCCGCACAGGGAAGGCCACTCGCGTTAGCGGGTACCCTTCGTAAAAATGGGCTCTTCCTTGCATCACCAAGATATTCTTCCCGGCAAATCGGGCGAGGATCAAACGGCCGGCGTGTCCCTCGACCGTGCTGCGGGGAAAATGAGGAATCGCTTCGTAGGGCAAGGCTTGAGTAATTGAGATTTTTTCCACAAGGCCCCCGAGTCCTGTTCCCAAGATAATTCCCACGCTGGGCTCCTCTTTGGTCTTACCGGCGATGAAGCCGGCTATTTCTTCGATTTCTTTAAGAATCGCCTCCATGAAAAAGGCCTCCTCTTGCAAGAATACTTTTTAGCCAGCATCTTATTGGATAAGAAAATTTGTGTCAAGCCGGCTGATCTTTCTTACTTCGATTTTTGATAAAGCGATTCATTCTTCACTCTTCTGGGAGTTATGTGCTAAGCTGTTACCTCATTGCGCCCAGTTTGGTAAAGCGATTCCAAAATCTTGAAGGAGAGATCATCACTTATGGAAATCATCAAAACAGATATCCTGGTCATCGGAGGGGGAGGGGCGGGCATGAGGGCCGCGCTGGCTGCAAAAGAAAAAGGGCCTGAAGTTTTCCTGGCCTCGAAAACTCCGATTGGAAAATCCACCTGCACATATTTATCGGGAGGGGCTTTCTTGGTCGCGGCTGAAGGGGTATCCAAAGAAACCCACTTTAATCTAACGCTGCAGGCGGGAAAGGGGATAAACTCGCGAGAACTTGTGAAAATCTTGGTAGAGGAGGCCCCAGAGCGCATTCGGGAAATGGAGCGTTTCGGACTGGTTGGGGAATGGCGAAAAGGGCGATTTTCCTGCTTGGGTAAACCACCGGTCCTGGGGTGCTCCTTTGGCTGATGTTCTCGCGAATGCTCTCCAAAGGCAGGGCGTTTCTAATTTTCCCTGGGTGATGGTCTTCGATTTTTTGA
>CAVXFA010000046.1:0-8278 GCA_963760605.1 uncultured delta proteobacterium
CTATCTATCTGGTATTTCACCCTCCTCGGAAAAGATGCGATATGATATACATATATTCACCCTAACGCAGGTGCAGAAATTCAATTACTCCAAAAGCCTTATTTTCGCTTTCACTTAGTAATTGTTGATTATTAGGCTTTGGAATATCTGAAGATGAACTCTTCACCTCCAGGAAGGGCCAAAGCGATTCTTGGGGACTCCATTCTTTTAAACTTTTAAGAAATTCAAGATTCTCTGATAGAATCCCCCAAAACTTTAAAAGTTAAAATTAGGGGGGTCAAAAACGCTCCCTGAACGAACCTCCGCTATATTTCCTCCTTCGATCTTCCTCACTCAAAACGTCAATACCCCTTCCGGGAGACTTGGGTTCTTGCTTTCAAAATTCCCACAGACGGAATCACGTTCTATTCGGCTTTCCTTTGATTTCCAGCAAAATTCTCTGAATTCCGCACTCTTTTGGTCCCCCACGGAATCATAATGCTTGCACCCTTTCCTGCAGAGATGAGGGGTCAGAGATAGTCTTGGGATTCAGGAGGACAGAGAATTCTTCCGCCAACGCCTTCGTCCCATCTTGAATCTCCAGCAGGGCCGGGGTCAGGTCTATTTTTTATGCATTTTACTCGTTCGATTCATGATTCTGCTCACTGAACTAAATTCCTGGGCCGAGGTAATCCGCCACTTCTCACTGCCTGTATCCATGACGCTGCACCGCCGCAGCCAACTTCTTGTCCCTCCTGCGCCTGTCCCGGATGACCGCCGCCAGGGCACCCATTTGTGGGTTCCCCAAGAGCACCTTAGCGATTGGCTTGGAAATGAAGGATTAAGCCTGGATCAAGGAAGATCCCTTGGGGATTGAATTTATAGCCAAATGATCTTCCATTTAGGCTCTAAAGCCTTAAACTCCGGGTCTCCGGTATAGATCTCGCCATCTCTCTCCTTGGCCAGCGCAGCTGCGAAGCAGTCCGCCAGCGATATCTTCCTGGATGCCTTGATTTCGCCTGCCAACTCAGCCAGATCTTGGTCGGCCGGAACAATCTCGAGGGGAAGACTCAGAATTTTGGGACGGCCTTTCTTCCAAGCATCGGCCCCCGTTTTTCGTTCAATCACATACCGGATTTCCGCCCAGTTGACAGAAGACATCAAGAGGAGCTGGTCGGTTTCTAGGGTTTTCTCGAGCAGGACTCCGATTTCCTTGTAGCCCTTTTCCTGGTATAGGAAGGACAACAGAGCATAGCTATCTAGAACCACGCTTGACAAATTTTCCCTCCTCCCGGTCTTTGTCCTTAGCCCTCTCCTTGAGAAGCATTTGGGTTGCAGAGGTTTCACTCTTGAACAAACCACAAACGCTCCGCACATATTCTTTGGTAACGGGTTGGATTAAGATCTCATGATCCCGTTCCACAAAACGAACCTTGGTCCCGGGCTCGATCCCGTACTTCCGGCGGAGCCGGACAGGGATCACCAGCTGTCCTTTGCTGGTCACGCTTGCCGTATCCATCGATATTTCCTCCTTTCGTTGAAATCTTACATTGTCTTGAAGGGTAAGTCAAGATTAAAAGGTAAGATATATTGATGCTAGCAGAAGAATTCGGAGGCAGGGGAGTGAAAATTAACAGCATCAGGGCGGAGGGGTGAGGAAAATGATGGAAAGGGGTAACAAAGAAAAAGGGGATTACTGGCGCGCCCAGGGTGATTCGAACACCCGACCTACGGATTCGTAGTCCGGCGCTCTATCCAGCTGAGCTATGGGCGCGCCGAATTTTCAGTTAAGATACCAATTACTTTCCACTTTGTCAATTCGCTGAAAGAGAGGGTTCAAGGGAAAGGGAGGGGCTTAACGAAAAACGGTATCAGAACGGCTGTAGAGATGGCGGTCCGCATGGCCGAAAAGCTTATCGGAGACACCTCTCGCAGAGCGATTTTGGCGAAAAGGTAATCTGAGCCCCAGATGATCACAGCCAAAAGTAGGTAAACATCCGTGATGGAAAAAGCTTTTTTCTCCCCCAAATCCGTCCTCTCGAAAAAATCAAAAGCCCGCCGCAGCGGGCTGGGTTTTATTGAGTTCAGGAGAACCATTGTACTTTTCTGGTGCATGGCGGAGAGAGCGGGATTCGAACCCGCGGTACACCTTTCGGCGTACACTCGCTTAGCAGGCGAGCACCTTAGGCCAACTCGGTCATCTCTCCGCGATCCCTTCTAATTCATTCAGGACGCAGATTTTCGCAGACCCACACATATAAAGATTTTCTTTTTAAGATTTTAATCCCAAAAATCTGTGTTCATCCGCGTCCCATAATATTAAATTTTCTGGCGGAGGGAGTAGGATTCGAACCCACGTCCCCTTGCGGGGAAACGGTTTTCAAGACCGCCGCCATCGACCACTCGGCCATCCCTCCTCCAAAATACCAAAAGCCGCTAAGGGCAAAGAGCACGGGCCAAAAGCCAAGACCCATGACCGGTGAATCGTAAACGATGAACGATGAGCTATCGGCTATGAGCTATAAGTGAAATCTTCTTTTTGCCATGGGCTATGCGCCATGCGCTCTGCGTCTTTCGATCTTTCCCACGCCTCCCATGTATGGCCTGAGCCCCTCAGGAACGGTTACGCTCCCATCCTCGTTCTGGTAATTCTCCAGGATAGCCACCAGCGTCCGGCCGATGGCGAGGCCCGACCCGTTGAGGGTGTGCACGAATTCCGTCCCTTTTTTTCCCTGGGGACGGTATCGGATGTTCGCCCGCCGGGCCTGAAAATCCTCAAAGTTGCTGCAGGAAGAGATCTCCCTGTATACAGCCTGCCCCGGCAGCCAAGCCTCCAAATCATAGGTTTTCGCTGCCGAAAAACCCAGGTCCCCCGCGCACAGGATAACCACCCGGTAAGGAATACCCAGGCGCTTCAGCACTTCCTCGGCATCTGCGGTCAATTTCTCCAGCTCGTCGTACGAACTCTCCGGGGTGGTAAATTTCACCAGCTCCACCTTGTTGAATTGATGCTGGCGAATGAGCCCCCGGGTGTCCTTCCCGTAAGAACCCGCTTCTTTGCGGAAGCACGGGGTGTTGGCCGCGTAGTACAAGGGAAGATCATCCTCCAGCAAAATCTCATCCTGGTGAATGTTGGTAACGGGTACTTCGGCCGTAGGGATCAAAAAATAATCCGGATCGCTGAGCTTGAACAAATCTTCCTCGAATTTGGGAAGTTGGCCGGTTCCGGTCATGCTCTTGCGGTTCACCATAAAGGGCGGCAGAACCTCCCGGTATCCATGTTGCCCGGTATGCAGATCCAGCATGAAATTCATCAAGGCCCGTTCCATCCTGGCGCCCAGGTCTTTATACAGAGTGAACCGTGCTCCGGTGATCTTCGCCCCGCGTTCGAAATCCAGAATATCCAGGGCCTCCCCGATCTCCCAATGAGGCTTCGGCGGGAAAGAGAATTCTGGGATTTTTCCCCATCTGCGCACTTCCAGGTTATTTCGTTCGCCCTGGCCCGTGACCACGCTCTCGTGAGGGATGTTGGGGATCCCCATCATCAGCTCACGCAGGGCTTCTTCTTTCTCGCTCAACCTGGTTTCCAGCTCTTTGATCCTGGCAGACACTTCCTTCATCTGAGCAATCTCTGCGGCAGCCTCCTGCCTTCCCTTTTTCTTTGCGGCAATCACCCCGGAAAACTGGTTCCGTTTCGCCCGCAGGGATTCGGATTCCAGCAGAATCTCCCGCCGCTCCGAGTCCATCCGGGTGAAGAGCTCCCAATGGATGGCCTGGCCCCTCCGGCCGATCTTCTGCTGTACTTCTTCTAAATGCTCGCGAACGAACTTAAGGTCCAACAAGACGATTCCCTCTTCACCACCAATAAAAAATAAATTAACATTTACGTAGCAGCGAGTCAACCCCGTTGTTTGCTAACCCGATGACACTTCTAACATACCAGGCAGCGGTCCTTTCCTCGACTCCGGCGGGAGAGGATCCGCATTTTCTCTCCCAAAATTTTCTTAACCAATCTTCTCAGCAAACATCTCTGTCTGCCTAAAATGTCTTCGCTCATCCGCTTCCCGCCCCGGCCACAACAGGAGAATAGACCAAGAGGGAAATGGTGTTGCTGATTCTCACTCACTCTTAAGTTGTCTGGCTTGTCGCTGGCGCCGTTGGCTCGATTGTTTGCTGCACGGGAGGATGATAAAGAAAGTTTAACGGCAAAAGCTTAGGTTTAGGGGATTCATCTGCCCTTGGAAGACTTTTTCCTTTTCCACAGAAAATATCCCAGAACAACTACCCCACCCAGCACCGCTCCCATCTTGAGTAGGGAATCGAGGCGGGTGAAGACTCCTGCCAACCATCCGATGTTCTCGCCGAAATAATAGCCCAAGTAGAGCAGCAAGGGCACGGCGATTAAAGCCGCCAGAAAATCAAGGAAGAGGAACTTGCCTGGCTTTACCCCCAGGGTCCCGGCTGCCAAGAAAGCAGCCATTCGAAACCCGGAGATGAACCGGGCGATGAAGATGGTTTTACTCCCGTGGTCGCGGAAAAATTGCCTAACTCTTTCTAACCGTTCTTCGGAGAAGATCCTGCGCAAATGGCGATGGGTGAGGATGCCATGGCCCCACCTTCGCCCGATCGAATACATGGCCATATCTCCAGTCAGAACTCCTACAAATACAGCGGCCAAGGTGGGATAAAAACGGATGAAACCCAGGTTGACTAAGAATCCCCCGGTGAGTAGCGTAATCTCTTCAGGAATCGGTAATCCCAATCCGGAGAAGAAGAGGATCAGGAAGAGTCCGGCGTAAATGAAATGTTCCGAGTAGTTGATGAGGAAGATGCCTATGTCAGACAAGGTTCCTCTGGCTCCTGCCTCAGTCAGCCTCAAGAAAGCGGAGGCTTGTTGACTTCCGGGGTTTGCGGGGAAGGTGCAGACCCCTCCTCCTTCGGGGTGAGATTTTCAATTTCTTCTTTTAAGGCCTTCAGTTGCTTTCCCAGATGGCGTGCTTCAGTCCGGAGGTTCCATCTCCCTATCCAGCCGACTAAGAACCCTACGACCATCCCTGTGATCAGAGAGGCCAGAATCAAAAGGAAAAGGGGAAAGAAAGCCGTATTCCATCCAAAAAAATAGTGCAGGGATACTTCCTGGCGATTTAACGTACAGAAAGTCGCCACCAGAATGATCAAAAGAATGATGAGCACAATCTTTGCCAAATTCAAATCTCCCGGAAAGTGCGGACTTTTTCTTGCGGATCATTCAAAAGATAGCAAGACTTTCAAGAGGATGTCAACCCCTTTCTATCCTTGCCCACCTCCAGTTTTTAAAAAATGTGAGTTGCCTTTCAAATGATTCCCAGGCCCAGCCGGAAAGGAGATGAGCGAATCAGCGTTGCCTGGGGATAAATTTTCTTTAGGATCCAGACTTCCATTCCACAAAGGGAGGGGGGGAATAGGCCAGGGTCAGCTTTTCCAAACTTGCCTGCCCGGGAAAAGTACAGGCTGGACGGGTTGCCCATCGAGGTGGTATAAAAACCCTTTAGGCAATTGTTCGCCGAGCCTTTAACTTTGGATCAAGGAGAAAGGGCAATGTTAATCGTGGGGGAAAGAATTAACACCAGTAGAAAACCGGTAAATGAGGCAGTGGAGAAACGTGATGCGGCGTACATTACAGCGGATGTCCAGAAGCAAGTCAAAGCCGGCGCAGATTACATCGATGTTAATTCCGGCTCCCGCATTGGCAGCGAAAAGGAGGATTTGAGCTGGCTCGTTGAAGTCATCGAGGCGGCGGTCGATGTCCCTCTAGCCCTTGACAGTCCCGACCCGCAGGTGTTGCTGGCGATGGTGAAAACGGTAAAGCAAAAACCGCTGGTCAATTCCACCACGGCAGAGGCCAGTCGTTTTGAGGCTATGAAAGCGGTTATGCAGGAGCGAGATTGCGATATTGTGGCTCTTTGCATGGATGAGCGGGGGGTTCCCCAATCCGTGGATCAGGTTTTGGAAAATGGTACCCACTTGGTAGAGAACTTGACCCAACTGGGAATTCCCATTGAAAGAATTCACCTCGATCCAATGATTCAGCCGATTAGCGTGAATAAAGATAATGGGATTTTGGCCGTCCAAACCATCCGCCGGCTGCATCAGGAATTTCCCGGAGTCAGGTCGATTTGTGGCCTTTCCAATATTTCTTTTGGGCTCCCCCACCGCCTCTTGGTGAACCGCTTGTTCATGGTTCTTTGCATCGGAGCAGGATTGACGGGTGCCATTGTGGACCCGTTAGACCCAAAGATGATGACCCACATTATTGTTGCTGAAACCTTGGTGGGAAAGGATGAATTCTGCTTAAAATATTTAAAAGCCAACCGGGCCGGGATCTTGGTCGCCTGAGGGCCCAATACAAGATTACCTCTGCAGAGTGCGGCAGGGGTGAAGTTTTTACATTCCCCAGTATAAAACTGTTGTAGGGGTTATGACCTGAGTCCTAAAAAGAGAACCCCCCGCAGTAAGATAAACCAGCAGGGGGTTCTGTAAACTCTTTTTCTCCTCAGAAGAAGATTCGGACGCCAAAGATCCTGTAGAGCAGGTAGATGACCGCCAGGATGAAATAGGCGAGCGTAACAATCGTCATGATCACCAAGGTCGCGCTTTTCGGCCTTGTCCAGGAGGGATAGATCTTGGGGATTTTATAATAATTGAGGTAAATCAGGAACGGACAGTAGATCGCCATGGCGATGAAATTGAGAATCCCACCAGCCAGGAGAAGAGGACCCGGCGCGGCCAGCAGCATCGTTGAACAAGTCACCACCGTCAGGATCACCACGAAGATGTAATACCAGGCTCGGATGCTCAACTTCTTGGCCCAGGCGAAATTGGAGTAAAAGAAGTCGGTATGCATCCGCGAGATGGCGTCGGTATTGCCCAGCCAGGAGTCCACCAGAAAAGCGGCGGCTACCAGCAAGAACAGCGCCTTTCCGAAAACCCCCCAGCTTACCTCAAAGAACTTGGATTGGACAACGGCAATCTCCCATCCCTTGGGGACCAAACCCTTGGGGGTCAAAAGAGCCCAGGCTAAAAGCATCATTAACGTCAAGGTTAAGGTGTTGACCCCTACGGCCACAACGTTATCGAAATGCAGATGCCTCATCCATTTCTTATATTGAGCCTTATTCTCCTGGGTGTCTTCGAAAGCAAAGCCGGTAGCCGGAATGGTCTCGGGCTTCCCAGTGATCGGACTGGTCACCCGGCCTGCATACCTGGCTACCCCAAAGCCTTTGTCTCTGACCCAATAGCTATACATCAGGTTGAAGAATCCTCCCATACCGGCAAAACAGATACCGGTCAGAAGGATATCTGTATCTCCCGGGTCCCATTTTGCGGGCATATGGGAACTGAAAGGATTAAAGAAATATCCAAAAAAGCTCGCCATTCCGGCAATCACTTCACCCTCAAAAACGGCAAAGAGCAGCCCCACAATACAAATAATAACGACAGCCTCCATGAACCATTCTACTGTCTGATATACGACTTTGCTCAAAGTCAGGGCTAAGAAAAATATTACGATGGTTAAATACGCCCAGAAGAGTGTCTGACCCCTGAGAGTCCACCCTTTGGGGAAATCCGTCAGGGCCGCCAGAGCTGTCCCCCCGGCGCTGGCATAACCGCCATACCAGGCGGTGGCGATGATAAGCATAAGCCACATGAAAACGATAAAGACTTTGCTGATTCGCGCGAAGCCCGTAAAGATGGTTTCTCCCGTCGTCGTGGTATAGCGGATGATCTCGAGATTCACCCAATATTGCATCAAGCAGGCGGGCAGGACAATTCCAATGAATGCCGGACCATATTTGGCGACGAGATAGGGCCACCAGATCAATTCCCCACTGCCTTGGGCCAAAGAGGCCCAGATCGCTCCCGCCCCGAAAGCAGCCCAGAATCCCACATAGGCCGGGAATTTTTTTACGACCTTGAGAGGTTCTAATCTACCTAGCGGCACAGCTTTACCTGTTTCTTCCCATACCCCCCTTTCTACATCAGCCATGATGAAACCCCCTTTTCTATCTTCAAGGATTTAAAATATTTTAAAAATTAAACCCCTTTTTTTCGAATTGTCAAGCGAAAAAAGCCCCTTTCCTATATACCTAATTTTAGTTTTCCCTTCGTTATATCCTAGGCCGTAGGGGGCCCTCGAAATACCCGGATTGACCAAAAGGCAGGATTTTTGCCAAAAATCATTGACAGGCGAAAGAAGAAAAAATATATATCTGAAGAATTGACGATGGATTTTGGAGAAAGGTCAACTGACAGGAATGGG
>CAVXFA010000047.1:0-11040 GCA_963760605.1 uncultured delta proteobacterium
GGCCACTCCTGTCCGACTGTTCAATTTGGATGATTTATAAACAAACCGGCCAATAGAAGCGCGATTGCATACGGTCTCAGTAAAATCTGGATCATAAAACGATGGGTAAGGCCAAAAATATGGGCTCGTAGGTCGGGCAGGATTGTATGAAGCGGGGAGCAAAAAGTCAAGCGATTGCCCTTTGTTAATTGCGATTCCGCCATAAGGGGATGTAGCAAGAGCTGGGAGGAGGGATTTTTAAAGAGGGGAGTGGACATTCTTAAATTATTCATTTGACAGATAGCGGTCTGGCATAAGGCGCGGAGCCTTTTTTGTTTTTGGACGGTGCGGGAGCAGGGGTATAAGGGTTTGGGGGTTGGGAAAGAATTGCGTTTGAGTCCTTCTGGTGCAAGCAATGCGGTTCGGCGGGGAGAAGCGTTCTTGAAAACGAAGGCAGGAATAAAAGAGAAAATCATTTCTGAGGTGGAGAAATAGAAAAGAACGTCCTCTTCGCCTTTGCCCACACTTGCCCTCTGCTCTATGCTATTTTGGGGTGTAGTCGTACCATCCCTTGCCAGTCTTTTCACCGTAGCGCCCCTGGATGTATTTCTCGACGACGCTCGGGGCTGGAAGATCTGCAAAATCGCCGGTTTTTCTGAACCGTTCCATGGGCATGATGTGGTTAAGGTCTATCCCCGTGAGGTCCATCAGGCGGAATGGCCCCCTGGGATGCCCGGCTCCAAAGACGCAGGCCTTGTCGATGTCCTTCACGGTGGCGACGCCCATCTCCAGCATCCAGAGGGCTTCACGGGTGATGACCCGGAAAATCCGGTTGAGAAGGAACCCCCCTACCTCGTTGCGCCTTTATAATGAATAAAGAGCCATTTGTCAAGAGGAAATCGGTAGGGATAAGATTTTTCTTGACTTTTACGCATAGCATTTAGTAATACTTTGCAAAGCAGCGATTAGCAATCAGCCAACAGCAAAATAGAATAATCATGATTTCCTGATTCAATCTCGGCTGAAGGCTCATCGCTGAGAGCTGAAGGCTTCATCTCAGGAGGTGAAGAATATGGAAACGAAGCCCTGGCACAGGCATTATGATTACAACGTACCAACGACCATCCGGTATCCTCGGTTAGCCATTCCAGAACTCTTGGGAATTCCATCCAGCGCCTACCCTGACAAGGCCGCTCTAAGCTTCTACGGAACCGAGATGACCTTCTGGGAACTGCGCCAGCAAATTCTGCGAATGGCCAATGCCCTGGGGAAATTGGGGGTACAGAAAGGGGACCGGGTGGGTATCCACCTGCCGAACTGCCCCCAATACATGATCGCCTACTATGCCGTTCTTTCTCTTGGGGCCCTTGTGGTAAACCTGAATCCCATGTCCACGGCTGAAGAAATCAAGGCCATCGCTGAAAATACAGGAATGACCACCCTGTTCACCTTCGACATGGTCCTGCCGGCCATCCGCACACTTTACAAAGCGGTGAAGATCCCGCGAGTGATCGTTACCAAGGTTACGGATTATATAAAAGGGTTGGGCCAGTCCACCGCGGCCAGCCTGGCGCTGGAGGAAGGTTGGCATCACTTCTCGGCAACTCTGGAGGGCTGCCAGGACACCAAGCGCCCGCGTGTCCAGGTGAACCCGGAAGATCCAGCCCTGATCCAGTTTACCGGCGGAACAACCGGAATTCCCAAAGGGGCGATCCTCACGCATGCCAACGTGATTGCGGCAACCTTCCAATGTGCCCTCTGGGGGATGCCCACCATTCATCTCACTCCGCCGGAACGGCGGGTGGTTATGGCGACGCTGCCTTACTTTCATGTGTATGGGAACATCGTGGTGATGAACTGGGCCCTTTTCAGTTGTGCCACTCAAATTATGGTCCCCCGCTTCCAGCTCGACGAATTCATGGGGATCCTGGCCAATGTCAAGGAGATCACCTTTTTCCCCACCGTCCCCACGATGATCAACGCCGTCATTAATCATCCCAAGGCCGCGGAACTGGACTTGTCCAGAAAACTGGGCTTGTTGAATTCTGGAGCCGCACCGATGCCCGTGGAGCTTATCGAGCAGGTGAAGGACATGGGAATCTTTTTCAGCGAAGGATATGGGCTTACCGAGTCCACCTCGCTGGGGATCTCCAACCCGATCCTGGGTCTGAAAAAAGTGGGCAGCATCGGAATTCCCTTTATCGATACTGACGTACGACTGGTGGACCTGCAGGAGGGAATTCATGATGTCCCAAGAGGAGAACCGGGGGAGATCATCATAAAAAGTCCTCTGGTCATGCAGGGCTACTGGAACAACCCCCAGGAAACGGCCGGACAGCTCAAAAATGGATGGCTCTACACCGGTGATATTGCCCGGCAGGATGAAGACGACTATTTCTTCATCGTGGACCGCAAGAAGGACATGATCATCGCCGGCGGGTTCAACATTTACCCGCGGGAGATCGATGAGGTTCTTTTCCAGCATCCCAAGATCCAGGAAGCAGTTTCGGTGGGCATCGCCGACAAGTACCGGGGAGAGACGGTCAAAGTCTACATTGTTCTGAAACCGGGTGAGACCGCCACGGTGGAGGAGATCATCGCCTTCTGCCGGGAGAAGTTGGCGGCCTACAAAGTACCGAAGCTCGTCGAATTCCGGACTTCTCTTCCTAAATCAGCTATCGGAAAAGTTCTGCGGAAGATCCTGCGGGAAGAAGAAGCCCAGAGCAAAAAATGAAGTACCGCCGTTCGGCCGTGCGGCAGTATTGCGGTGGCGTAAGATTTCCTCAGATGGGCACTGCGGAACTGCAGCACGGCGACCCAGCAGCACTGTTTTTTATGAACTTTAAGCACCTATTCTATTGGGAGGTGGCGACATGAAAACTGAGCTTAAGACTGTAAAAGTTGCCGTGCAGGATGGAGTCGCCATTCTGTCTTTGAATAATCCTCCGGTAAATCAGCTTTCGGAACACTTCGTGCGGGAGATGGCCGAAGCACTCAACGAGACTGCGGCCAATAAAGCCATCCAGGCTGTAATCCTTACCGGCACCGGAAAAAATTTCATCGCCGGAGCTGATATTACCGAACTCCAGAGCGTTAAAGATAGAGATTTTCTTCTTCCCCGGGTGATGGAAAATCATCGTTTTATCAATGCGATTGAGGATGCGCCTAAGCCGGTCATCGCCGCCCTCAACGGTCACTGCCTGGGGGGCGGCCTGGAAATCGCCATGGCCTGCCATTACCGGATTGGAGCCCAGGGGGTGCAAATCGGGCAGCCTGAGGTCCAGATCGGTCTGATCCCGGGCGCGGGTGGCACCCAGCGGCTTCCCCGACTGATTGGTTTTGCCGATGGACTGCAAATGATCACAACCGGCCAAGGAATTCCGGCCGAAGAGGGCCTGAAGAAGGGAGCACTGGATGAGGTGGTTCCTTTAGAGAAACTCCTGGATCAAGCCTTGAATGCCGCTCGCCGATTCATTTCCGGTGAGATGAACCATAAGGACCGCTTGACCCGAAACAGAAAAGGCAAGTTGCCGAAACCGGAAGAAAAAAAGGGGATTATTGCCTTTGCCAGAGGAATGGCCGCCAAACAGGCCAAAGGATATATTGCCCCGTTCAAAGCCATCGACGCCATGGAACGGGGACTCACGGATGATTTTGATGCGGACTTGAAGGCGGAAGCCGAACTCTTTGCCGATTGCGCAGTTTCAGATATAGCCAAGAACCTCATCGGCATTTTCCTGAATACCCGGGCTGCGGGAAGGCTGCCGCGCCTGGAAAAGATTGAACCGAAAAAAATCAAGAAGGTGGGCATGCTGGGCGGCGGCGTGATGGGGTCGGGGATCGTCAATTTGCTGCTTAGCAACGGGTTCGATGCCATTCTCTGGGACATCAACGATGAGGCCGTCGGGAAAGGTCTCGAGGCCATCCGCAAAACCTTTGCTTACCCCATCAAGAAGGGAAAGATGACCCCGGAGGGGCTGGACAAATTGATGAAGGAGCACCTGGCCACGACCCCCTCCCTGGAAGCCATGAAGGACGTTGATCTGGTGATCGAAGCCGTCTTGGAGGACATGAAAATCAAGCAGGACATCTGGAAGCGTCTCCAAGGAATCTGCCGCCCGGATGTGGTCTTCGGAACCAATACCTCGGCCCTGCCCATTACGGAGATAGCCTCGGTCTTGGCGGATCCCGGCCGCATGATTGGACTGCACTTCTTTAATCCCGCCGAGCGGATGCAGCTTCTGGAGATTATCTGCGGCAAGAAGACTTCCGATCAAACGCTGGCCACAAGCGTGGCTTTTGGCCGAGCCATTCGCAAAGTTCCCATCGTCGTGAATGATGGCCCTGGCTTTTATGTATCCAGACAGCTTTCTGCCCTCATGGGCGAATCGACTTTCCTGTTAACGGAAGGGGTGAATCCGGCGAAGGTGGAGGAGGCGATGATCGATTTTGGCTTGCCCATGGGCCCGGCTACCCTTAGCGACCTGACTGGAATCGACATTGGCTACCATGTCGGAAAGAATTTTGAAAGATCTTTTGGGGAGCGGTGGAAGATGTCGCCCCTTTACGAACGGGTCTATACGACCGGCTACTACGGGCGGAAGACCGGTGCTGGATGGTACGATTACAGCGGCGAAAAACCTGTGCCGAATCTAAGAGTGGTTGAGGTTGTCCAGAATTATTTAAGGGAGAAAGGGATTTCTCCCAAAGAAGTTGCTCCCCAGGAAATTGTAGCCCGGATGATGGCCCGGGCCATCAACGAGGCGGCTTACATGATCGAGGAAGGGATCTGCGATCGACCCCAGGATATGGACCTGGCCATGATTTATGGGACGGGATTTCCTCCGTACCGCGGCGGGATTCTCCGGTATGCGGACGCCTGGGGAATGGGTAACGTCTATCAGCATCTGGTAAAGCTTGAGAAAGAATATGGGGTGAGATTCAAGCCCTGCAGCCTGCTCCAAGAAATGGCGGGGCGGGGTAAGACGTTTTATAAAACATGAATCAAAATTCGAATTTCGAAATTTGAAATTTTAGGGAGAAGTTTATGGGCCAGAGGATTCTTCGGACAAAACTTTGTGAGCTGCTGGGGATTGAGTACCCCATCCTAGCTGCGGGCATGGGGCCGACTCTCATCGGTGAGAAAACTGGGGCTCCTGTAGAGCTGGTCGTGGCTGTCTCAGAGGCCGGCGGTCTAGGGGTGCTAGGAGGAAGCGGCTTCACCGTGGATGCCCTGCGGGAGGCGATTCGGGAGATCAAGGCCAAGACGGACAAACCTTACGGGGTGGACCTCCTCCTGCCCCAGAAGCTCGATGTCGGGGGTGGGCTTGGACAGCCGAGCGTAAAAGAGCTGCCGTTAAGCATGATTCTGAAAACCCTGCCGCAGCCCCATCAGGAGTGGGTCAAAAAGATAAAAGAGGAGATGAACCTGCCCGAAGTGGAAATCATGGTGAAGATGAACACGACCACTATGCGTCCCCTGGATGCGATCAAGGTCTGCATGGAGGAAAAAGTCCCGCTCTTTTGTGCGGGCCTGGGCAACCCTGGGTTTATGGTGGCGGAGGCGCACGCCCATGGGGTGAAGGTGCTCGGAATCACCGGTAACACCAAGAACGCCAGGCGGATGGCCCAATCAGGAATAGATCTTTTGGTGGCCCAGGGATACGAAGGAGGAGGGCACACGGGCCGAATCGGAACCCTGGCTTTATTGCCCCAGGCTATCGACGCCGCATACCCGGTGCCGGTCCTGGCCGCGGGCGGCATTGCGGATGGGCGGGGATTGGCAGCCGCTCTGGCCATGGGCTGCGTCGGGGTTTGGGTGGGAACGCGTTTCCTGGCCACGACCGAGGGCGGTGCTCTGGAGATCAACAAGCAGCACATCCTGAACTCCACGGATGAAGACACCCGCGTGAGTAAGGCCTACACGGGCAAGACGCTGCGAGCGAGCTACAATAAGTTCCACGACCTCTGGGATGCCTCTGGGCTTGAGCCACTTCCTTTCCCCACTCAGGTTCTGATTTCTTCAGCCCTTCTGGCCAGTTTCATCGAGGGGCGAAAAGAGGATTACGTAGGCGGCCTTGCGGGGCAGATTTCGGGACTGATCAAGGAAATCAAACCCGCCCGGCAGGTTCTCGAGGAGATGGTCGAAGAGGCAGTGGAAATCCTCACCCGCAAACTCCCAGAGACCGTGACTGCTGAATAAATCCTTTCACCGCAGAGTACGCTGAGAACTCCGGGTTCTCGGCGGTGAAATAAATTGGGTATCCGGTCCGGCCCAACGAACTTTTTTTAGATCCACGCGTCCCTTTGGATCAAATCTAATTCTTTCCTCCTCCAGCAATTTACGTTGGCGGAGACTGCCATCCCCATGAGATCTGCGGCTTATTTCTCCCCTGTGGTTGATGACTCGTTGCCACGGCACGTCGACCCTAGAAGAAAGGGCCGCCATGGCATAGCCGACCATGCGAGCCGTACACCGATCAACAATTTTGGCAATCTGTCCGTAGGTGGCCACCTTACCTGATGGAATCTGGCAGACCACACTATAAATCTTCTCATAAAGAGGGGGCTGTTGTAACCCTCTTGGCAAATATTGCTGCCTGGACGATATTCCCTTTCCTGGCAATATCTCGCCTACCGGCCCGAGGAAGAGTTCATAAAACCCACAGATGAAAACATTTGACTTAGGTCAATGTTTCAGGAGGTCAGCCCTATTATATGGAAGGACATAAATAATTTGACATTAGATCGACTCTGATGGAACTCAAAAATTCCCAGCTTAAATCCCCCCTTGCCCCCCTTTGATAAAGGGGGGTGGGGGGGATTTGTCCGTAGAATGCCGAACAATTAATGCACACTTTCTTTTGTCGTTCACTATAGAATAAACCAAAAGCCTTCCATGGGCATTCAGAAGAGGAGGCAGCCATGAGAGCCGTTACGCAAGTCTACCTTTTTGGATCCTTGAGAAACGAGGGGATAGGGAATGGTACCCATCCGATTCCCTATGCCCACCAAGCGCCCATGTCACTGCTGGAGTTTCTCGATTGCCTTGGAATTGCTTCCGATCGAGTCCAAATGGTAATGGTCAACCATAGAGCCGTGTCCCCTGATCAGGCGATCCACCCGGGGTAACAGTTTAGTCCTTTTGGAACTTTTTTGATCACGCGCCCACATTTTTCTTGATTTGTGGGCGTTTTTATGTTTTCATAATAGGAGTATAAATACTCAGATAAGAAGTACAAGAAGGAGACTTAAATGAGCCGAAGAGACATTCTGAAGAAGCGCCAGGCCCGGCTTCGGGAGGACATTGCGTCCATGCTGGATCGTTTTCTTATCGGGACGGTCGCCAAGTCCCCTTCCATGACCGGCCATAGCCTGACGACCAAAGTGAAAGGGAAAACCGTAACGCTCTATGCCCGAAAGGACATTGTTCCGCAGGCTTTAGAGATGGGCAACCGTTACAAGAGGCTTTGGACGCTTATCCAGGCGCTCTCCAAAGTCAACTGGGAGATCCTGAACCTGGAGAACAAGTAGGCGTGCCGCCTTCCCCCTATCCGCCCCATGATTTTGAATGCTTGTACAGGCACTCCTGCCCGTATCTCAATGGATTATCCACCACGTGGGTCCTGGAGGAGTACCGACAGGCCGCCGATGTGTACCAGGAACACTTGCGGATCATCGATGGCTTTGATGGCGAGTTAAAAGTCAGGGATGAGCGGATACGCGTTCTGGAACGGGAGAATGCCGAACTTAAGGCGAAACTTCAAGCCTTGCATCGACGGCAATTCAAGTTGAATAAGAAGAAAGACGCGGAGACGGGGCAAAAGGATATCGAAGGGGCCTCACTGTCCAACGAGGGGAAGAAGAAAAAACGCGGGGCGCCGGTAGGACATCCGGGATGGGTGCGGCCCAAGCCGGACCGTATTGACCGGACCGTCCACGTGCCGGCTCCGACGATCTGCCCCCATTGCCAATCCGCCGGCTTGACGCCGATGGAGGAAAGCACGGAGCACATTCAGGAAGATATCGTCATCCGGCCCCAGACCCTGGTGACCCGCTATCGGCATGGGCAGGCGTTGTGCCCCCGGTGCCATCGTCCGGTGGTTCAGGTTGGCGAGGGCGAGCTTTTGCACTCCCCCATCGGGCCGGTCGCCAAATCCGTGGCGCTCTATTTACGCTATGGGATAGGGATTCCTTATAGAAAAACGGCTGAGTTGTTCCGGGAGGTGTTCGGCCTCAAGTTTGTTCCGGCCTCCGCCCTGGGGTTCGACCGCAAAGCGGCGGCCCGGGGGACGCCAATCTATGAGGATGTGCGCGAGAAGATCAGAGCTTCCGCCGTGGTCCATGCCGATGAAACCTCATGGCGCAGTGACGGCGTGGGACATTTTGTATGGTTCGCAGGCAATGAAAACCTCGCCTTCTTTCAGATCGACAGACACCGTTCCGCCAATGTGGCAAAAAGCATCTTCGGAGAAAACTTTGACGGGACGCTGGTGCGCGACCGGTATGCCGCCTATAACGGTATCGGAGTCGAGTGGCAGGTCTGCATCGCCCATATCCTCACAAAGGCCAAGGAAATCAGCGCCGAACATGCGCTCCTACCGCCGACCGAGAAGGACACCGCTACCGGCCCCTTCTGCGACCGCGTCCTGGATCTAGGCTCACGACTATGCGACGCGGGGCAGAAGCTCAAATCCGGCGATATTCCCTGGAAGGCAGCGGCCAAGATTGAAAAACGGTTCGCCACGGAACTGAACAACATCTGTAAACAGGAGTTGCGTTTCAAACCCGCCGAGACCCTCCGGACCTATCTCGCAGGACCCGAGCAGAAATTTCTCTTCACCTTCCTCCGGCGTCCCGGCGTACCGCCCACGAACAATCACGCGGAACAGTCTCTCAGGCATCTGGTGATCTTCCGCAAGATATCCTTCGGAACCAGATCGGAAAGCGGACTGAAAACCCACAGCATCCTTCCCAGTCTGCTGCAAACCGCCAGAAGACAAGGCGTCCATCCAAGAGAGTTTCTGCAAACCCTCCTCACTGCAGATACGCAACGGCTCAAGCTGCGCTGTATAACAATTCAAGCTGAGGCCTCGATGGCCGGGGCCTAAGAGAGGGACTAAACTGTTACCACCCGGGTGACCGAATCGCTCTATTTCCGAAAGAATATGCCATCTTTGCCGATTGGAAGAATTTTCGTAACTGAACCTAAAAATTGCAAAAATACTTGCATGCTGCATCTTCGTCATTCCCGCGAAATTTCCCATGCCCCGGGGCGTGGCACCCACGAATGGATGAAATGGTACACCATATTAAGTAGTTAGCTCTAAGGTCACCCTCGGATCCATAGAAGTTTCGCCTGAGAAAGAAGGCGTATTTCTAACGAAGCGGGAATCCAGAATTATCCTAAACCACTGGCTGCCTGCCCTGCACCACACTAGGTACAGAGCCCACGTGCGCCGGCATCACGATGGACAATTTTCAGTTTCCCCGCCCCCTCTTCATGCGCTTTCTTTGAGCCGCACGTTTAGCCGCATCATAGGCTTTCTTGGCCCATTGAGCCATCTCTTCGGGGTCTTCCATGGCCTCCTCGGGGGCTTGGTAATAGGGCATCGTACAATCTTTTCCCTTCATTTTATAGACGAAGGGGGACAACCCTTTCGATTGAAATTCAGACCGGCTCTTCTCATCCACCTTGAGGTATAGAGTGTCGTCTGCCACCAGGCCGAACATAAGATCACGCCGGAAGATGCCAAAACCCCCGAACATGGCTTTAACCTTTACTCCCCCAAAGGGCTCGAGTAACTCCAGCAGATATTCCACGAACTCACTTTTTCCGGCCATAAAAGTCAGATGAATCCTTTGGGTTTGACCCGGCTATTATTTTCTCTCTTCTTTTTTGAAATTCTTGCCCATGCTCCAGGCCTTGCCCACAGTATTTCCTACACCCCAGTAATTATTATCAGGCATCGTTAAAGTAAAGCGAATCATTTTACGGATATCTGGTTTGCCATCGGTAAGAAACTGCTCTTCAGCGTAGGCCCCAATGATTTCACCGATGAAGAGCGTGTTCGTGGGCAGATCGACCGGGTTAACCAGTTTGCATTCCATACAAATAGGACATTGCCGAATCATCGGGGCATTGGGCAGTCCACCGTAAAAAATGTCAAACAGTTGGGATTTATCATTATTCTTACCGGAAACTAAACCGCAGTAATCCACCTTTTCAATTAAGTCCATCCCGGGAACGTTAACACTGAAACTTTTATTGGCAAGGATTCCCGCGTTTGTGTAGTGAGTTTTCCCCAGGGCCACGCCGATCATGGGCGGTTTCGCATTCACCCTTGCCACCCAGCCGACAGCCATAAAATTCGGCCGATCTTCCACTGTCGCTCCAACCAAGACCATAGGCATAGGATAGACGAAGGCATTTATGTCAATCTTGATTTTTTCCATAATCAGCCTCGATTATCTTTTATTCGGAAAACTGCAATACTCCCTTAATCTAACCTTACACCCACTCCTCGGAAAAGGATAGTGATAAGAGTCAACGACTAGGAGTAGAAATGTTGATAAAAAGGCAGGGCCAGTTCTGACCCTGCCTCTCTCCAGCCGCCTGCTTTCAGCTTGACTTGCCCTTAGGGGATCATTCCTAACGCCCTATCGTCGCGGGAGCTCAACGTCCCATTCGGCATTCGCATAAAACAGTCCTTCCGCCGGGAAATACAGTTCAGTAGCGGTTCCCCCTCCATGGATGCCTTCAAACTTTCCGGTTCCCTTTACTATTTCCCACCGCGATATCATGTTTTTGACTTCCCCTTTGTAATAGTATTTGTCACCATCCTTGTCGGTTACATACCCATAGTAAATAAGAGATCCAACTCCGGTTTTAAGGTTTAAATCGGAAACCCCCCTGATTACATCGACCCACCCATCGTTAAACCACTTCCCTTCCATATTATTTTGGATACCCTTGCCTTCCCAGACCGCAACTATATGTCCATCCTCGTCGCCAACATCAATTTGCGATATTTTGTACTAAAAGTCACAGTGCGGCACTTG
>CAVXFA010000048.1:0-77824 GCA_963760605.1 uncultured delta proteobacterium
CCAGGATTCGTTTTTAAGCGGATATCAAGGGTAAAAGTGAATCGTCATAAAGCTTCCAGCATTGAGATGGAAGATTTGGAAGAGCAGCATTTTGGTCCGATTTGGTTCATTCCAGGGAATAACCGAGGGAAGTACCCTTCTTGTCATTCCTTGTATATCGAAGGTGCGGGTATTCTCATCGATCCCGCTTCGGATCGAGAAAGGCTTGTCCGACTGCGTGAGACTCAAGGGGTCAAGATGGTCTGGCTCAGTCATGCCCATGAGGATCATTTCATGCACCTTGACCTATTTGATGACCTTCCCCTATGGATTTCAGATAAAGACTCACCTCCCCTTTCAAGCTTAGAAATTTTTTTGGATTGGTATGGAATAGATAATAAGAATTACCGACAGTATTGGAGGCAAAGGCTTAAGGAAGAGTTTCACTTCGAATCCAGAAAGCCAACGAAGTTTCTTCAGGGCGGGCAGATCATCGATTTAGGGATGGTCACGGTCGAAGTCATCTCCACACCCGGACATACTCCTGGACATCTCGCTTTCTTTTTTCGAGAGCCGGGGGTGCTTTTTATGGGAGACTATGATCTGGCTAAATTCGGTCCCTGGTATGGTGATGTGTACGGTAGCATCGAAGAGACGATCGATTCCATTAACCTTCTTCGAAAAATACCCGCAAAAGTTTTTCTAACAAGCCACGAAACCGGGGTATTTATGGGAGAACCAGGTAAACTTTGGGATGATTACTTAGGAGTCATCTACGACCGGGAACGGAGGTTACTAAATTTTTTAATTAAACCCAAGACAATGGAGGAGATCGTAGGGGAATGGATGGTATACGGTCGCCAACGAGAACCCAAAGCCTTTTTCGAATTCGGCGAGCGGGCATTAATGAAAAAACATTTAGACCGCCTGAAAAGGTTGGGGAGGGTTTTTCAGAAGGGGGATCGATACATAAAAAAGCTGTTGAAAAATGCGGGTCCACAAAAGCAATTGGAATAAGATGAAAATCGAAAAAAACCTCTACGCCTACCTATGGCAAAATCCTTACGAAAACAATTGCAACACTTATTTAGTCCGTGGAGAGGTAACCGTTCTCATCGATCCAGGTCATTCCCGCCACGTCCCCAATCTTTTTCATCAGATGGAAGAAGATGGGATTTCTCCGGAGGAAATCAATCTCGTCATCCTGACCCATTCTCATCCAGACCATTTCGAAGGCCTCGAAGCCTTTATGAATAAACCGGTTAAGATCGCCATGAACCGAGAGGAAGAACGCTACCTTCTGGAGAGTGGGAAACTCCTCTTTGAAATGATGAGACAACCCATGCCTGAATTTCGAATCGATTTCTATTTGAAGGAAGGAGAACTCCATTTAGGTAAAGAGCTCTTTCAAATCTACCAGACCCCGGGTCATTCCCCTGGTTCCCTTTCGATCCACTGGCCGGAGAGGAAGGTCCTCTTCACCGGCGATCTTGTTTTTTATGGCGGCATTGGAAGGACAGACTTTCTGGAAGGCAATTCCAAATTAATCAAGGAAAGTATTGAAAGGATGTCCCATTTGGATACGGAGCTCTTGCTTCCGGGCCATGGAGAGGTCGTGACGGGAAAAGAAATGGTTCTTCAGAACTTCGAATACATACGTAATCGAGAATCGAACAATTAAGCCAGATATGCTCTATTACCATTGGTAATCAACAAAAGGTATCTGACTCTCTTCCCATCGAAAGAGAATCCAGATTGGTTCTCGTCTCATTTTAGGTTTTTATATATCCTCCATATCGCAACTTCTTCGAAGGGGCGTATAGTGGCAAGATATCTGGCCATCGAGGAGCGACGAAATTTCAACTGCATCGCGTGTGTTACTTCCTGAACTAAACAATTTTGAAATTTAATGAACTATTTGTGCCTTCAAGCGGTAATAATTATTTGAGTGTAAAGTAGTTTTTCGCGATGTTGTGGATATCTCAGAATTGGGGTATTATGCCACATAAACTACAGCTTGATAGGGGAACGGTTCATGAATATTGACTGTTATTTGTCCCATAGCTGCGACTGCGTCGCCTTCTGAGTGAAGGCATATGCACGGTAAAGGCACATAAGTAGGAGAAAGGAGAATATTATGAACTCAGTCCGTAAGATCAATAAGGCATGGACGGGCAAACCTACGATAGAAGGGGCCGGGGTGCACCTCAAGCGGGTCTTCGGCAACAGCGAGGTGCCGCTGTTCGACCCTTTTCTGATGCTCGACGATTTCCGTTCCAACAATCCCGACCATTATCGTGCCGGCTTCCCCTGGCATCCGCATCGCGGGATCGAAACGATCACCTATGTCTTGAACGGCGACGTGGAGCACGGGGACAGCATGGGGAACAAGGGTGTCATCTCCTCCGGCGACACGCAGTGGATGACCGCGGGGAGCGGCATCATCCATCAGGAGATGCCACGGGGAGATGATGAAGGCAGGATGGAGGGGTTCCAGCTCTGGGCGAACCTGCCGAGGTCCCACAAGATGATGGAGCCCCGCTATCGCGATATCAAGAGCGCCCAGGTCCCGGAGGTTGCGCTGGAGAACGGCGCGAAGATCAAGGTCATCTGCGGCAGGGTCGGGAAGCACGAAGGCCCGGTCAAGGGGATCATCATCGACCCCGAGTACCTCGATGTGACGATTCCCGCAAAATCCGAGTTCAAGCACCCAACCAAGCGCGGGCACACCGTATTTGCCTACGTCATCGAGGGGCAGGGGTATTTTGATGAAGCGAAGATAAACCCAATCGGGAACGGCAGCGTCTGCCTGTATGAAGACGGCGACCATATAGCGGTTACGACCGGAGGTGAACCTGTGCGGTTCCTGCTCATCTCGGGCAAACCTATCGGAGAGCCGGTGGCCTGGTACGGCCCGATCGTGATGAACACCGATAAAGAGCTGCAGCTTGCGTTCGAGGAGTACCAGAACGGGACATTCATAAAGCATAAAAAGTCATAGGGGATATCCTATTTTACGTGCTGTATATTAATCTGAAAGGAGAAAGAGAAATGAAAAGCTTAACCCGTAGTTTTTGTGTGATCGTATTAGTCTTGACGGTTTTTATTACTCCGGCGTTTGCAGGAAGCCCGAAAGATAAAGGCTACTCGCCGGAAATGCAGGCGAAGATCGAGGAGACGAAAAAGGAACTGAAGAAGTTTACCGATGAAAGGGCGACCGTAAAGAAGAACCTGGAGACCTTTGATGAGCTCGACTTTGTCGTATTCAGCAACCAGCAATGGACGCGGTTGCATGAAAGCCATTCGAACGATGTCAAGGTCAACTGGCCTGATGGCCATTACACAAATGGCATCGAGCGGCATATCGAAGACCTCAAGGCGTTGTTCGTCTATGCGCCTGATACAAGTATAAAAGTTCATCCGGTTAAGTTCGGATCGGACGAATATACCTCCGTGATAGGCGTCATGACAGGGACATTTACCAAGCCCATGCCGATAGGGGACGGGAAGTTTATCCAGCCCACGGGCAAGGGGTTCTCCATACCCATGTGTACCGTGGGTCATTGGAAGGACGGCGTTATGGTTGAAGAATGGCTGTTCTGGGACAATGCGACGTACATGAAGCAGATTGGAATAGGAAATTAGAAAGACAATAAAGGGAGAAAAACTATGACAGCAGAAAAAGATTGCTGTTTTTGTGGGAAGTCTTCGCAAGGAATCCTTCAATCGGAAAATGGCAAAGGCGCTCACGGCACTTGCACCTGAATCACTGAAGCTTGAAATCATCGAGATCGGCGGACTTCCGCTCTATGATCAAGATATGATGATGAGGGCAATCCGCCGGCAGCCTGGACCGAGTTTCGGGAGCGCGTAAAGAAGTTTGACGGTGTTCCTGTTCGTGACACCTGAATACAATCGATCAGTTCCCGGCGTGCTGAAGAACGCCATCGACGTGGGTTCCCGTCCTTATGGAAAAAGCGTATGGGATGGAAAACCGGGCGCCGTGATAAGCGTCTCACCTGGCGCAATAGGCGGATTCGGCGCAAACCATCACCTGCGTCAATCGCTGGTGTTCCTTAATGTTCCCGCCATGCAGCAGCCTGAGGCGTACATCGGGAATGCCGCGAATCTCTTCGATGAGAGCGGCAATCTTGCCAATGATTCAATCAGGGAATTTGCCGCAAAATATATACATGCATTTGCTGCATGGGTTGAAACCAACACGTCAAATAGAAGGTAAAATGATTCAACAACCAAAAAAGATAGGAGGAACTTGTTATGTCTAATACTGTAATCCAGACTTTGAAGAACGGTCCATACTTGGTCAACGGGGAGATTGAACTCAAAAATGCTGACGGCAAGACTATTCCGACCAAAGATAAGTCGTGTGCTCTTTGTCGTTGCGGGCAGTCCGGCAATAAGCCGTTTTGCGATGGCACGCACGTGCAAAGCCGGTTTCAAAGGATGATTGGTGAAAGTGCGAATTAAATGAAGCGAGTCATTGTTGACAGGGGCGGCAATGACGCCATAAGCCATTGCGCAACGCAATCCAACCAACTCGTTCCACTCTCGGCTGATATTTGCGTAGGGGAAAAGGGAACATTTTTGACCCATGATTTGGTCTAATCCGGAACCCGACAACTGATCGGACAGCGGGTAAATGGGAGGGTACACCATGACAACATTCACTCTGAATGGTAAATCTGTTTCTGTGGACCTGCCGGGCGACACTCCTCTTCTATGGGTCCTCCGGGACCACCTGGGGCTGATGGGAACGAAGTTCGGGTGCGGCGTCGGACAATGCGGTGCCTGCACGGTTCACGTAAACGGTGCTGCAATACGGTCCTGTTCACGTTCGCTTGCTTCCGTGGAAGGCGCTGATGTCGTGACCATTGAGGGGCTGGGCCGCGGCGCACAGCATCCGCTGCAGAAACACTGGATTAAAGCTCAGGTTCCCCAATGCGGCTACTGTCAGCCGGGTTCCATCATGCAGGCAGCGTCTCTGCTGGCAAAGAATCCAAATCCAACGGATGACGAAATTATCAAAACCATGAGCACGGTCCTCTGCCGTTGTATGACCTATGAAAGAGTGAAGGCAGCCATAAAAGGCGCAGCCCAGGAGATGCAGCAGACAGCAGCCCCGATGCCTTCTTCCTCGGCTGGCCGGGTTGATCCGGTCTCTTTTGACACGGATTCGTCCAAGGAGTTATCGCGCGGAAAAGGCAATCGCATCCAGACCCTGTGGTTTGAGATGGATGCGTCCGGCATTACTACCGTAAATATCAGCAAGGCCGAGATAGGACAGCATGTAGGGACTGCTCTTGCCCAGGCCCTTGCTGAAGAACTCGAGGTGCGATGGGAGGACGTGCGCATCCGCCATGTGGACTCGGACTCCAGATGGGGATTGATGATCACAGGAGGCAGTTGGAGCGTCAACTGGACCTTTGATCAGTTGAGCAGGGCCGGCGCTGCCGGACGCCTTGCGCTGATCGAAGCAGGCGCAAAACTTCTTCAGTCAGATCCCGCACGCTGTAAGGCAGAGAAGAGCAGGGTGATCGATTCAATTTCCGGGCGCACCATCAGCTATTCGGAAATTCTGCAGCAGACCGCAGTCTCCGTGACCTCGAATGAAGAGGAACTCAAGAAGCTTATTTTAAAGAAGCCGGAGCAGTATAAACTGGTCGGCCATTCTCTGGAAGCCCTTGACATCCCTTCCAAGACGGACGGTTCGGCTCGATATGGTATCGACGTTGTCCGCCCGGGCATGCTCTATGGCCACCTTGTCACGCCGCCGGTGCGTTATGGGGCCAAAGTAATCAGAGTGAATGAAGAAGAGGCGCGAAAGGTGCCGCGGTTTATCAAATCCGTTTCTCTTGACGATCCCACTGGGAACGTCACGGGCTTTGTCGTGGCTGTGGCAGAGACCTATCCTGCTGCCATCAAGGTGGCAAAAGCGCTCAAGGTTGAATGGGATCCGGGACCGAATCAGAACGTGGACAGTAACGCCCTCTTGACGGCCGCTGAAGTGCTCGCAGAGCATCCTGTGAATGCAGGCAACTGGGTGCTTGAAGGGGAAGCAGATAAGGTGATTGCAGAATCGAAAAGATCATTGACCGCGCGTTACACCACGGGCCTCAACCTGCACGTGCCGATGGAACCGATGAACGCGACCGCAGAGCTGAAAGACGGGATCTGGCATGTGTGGGCAGGGTGCCAGAACCAGACGACTGCATTGTCGCACCTGGCAAAGGCCCTGGGTGTTGATGAGTCAAAAATAATCATTCACCAGCGCTACGCGGGCGGGGGATTCGGCCGGAGGCTCGATGTCGATTATATGGTCGTGGCCGCTCTGACCGCAAAGGCGCTGGGAAGACCCATAAAAGTTATCTATAGCCGGGAACAGGATTTTCAATTTGATGTGCCCCGATCACCGACCCTGCAGGTCATGCGAGGCGCCCTCGACCAGAACGGCTACCTTCAGGCAGTAACCCATGACGTGGTCGCCGGGTCGCCTACCCTTCGTTTGCTTCCGGCCTTTCTCGCAAAGACCGCAGACGATGTGGGTAAGGTAGACAGTTTTGCCGTGAGCGGCGCTGACTTCTGGTATAGCGTGCCCCATCATCATGTTCGCGCAATCAGACATGATCTGGCGCAGCAGGTGATTCCTCCGGGATATCTCCGCTCCGTAGGTCCGGGATTCACGATTTTCGCGGTCGAAAGCTTTATGGATGAAATGGCGAACCTTGCAGGAGAAGATCCGGCAGAGTTCAGGCTCCGGATGCTCGATGGAAAGGGAAAGCAGGCAGGGAGCGCGCCAAATTCGGTGGGCGGAGCATCCAGACTCGCTCATGTTCTGAGAGAAGTCATTGCTCGCTCCGGTTATGGAAAGAAGATTTTGCCCAAAAACACCGCTATGGGAATGGCCTGCAGCTTCGGCCAGGAACGAACGATGCCTACGTGGGTTGCCTGTGTTGCTGAAGTTTCAGTCGATCCGGAGACCGGTGTCTATCAGGTGAAAAAGCTGACTCTGGCCGCTGATGTGGGAACAATAGTCAATCCCGACAGCACGATCGCCCAGATGCAGGGGGGACTGCTTTGGGGGCTCAGTCTGGCGACTAAAGATTCGAGTTCCGTCTCGAACGGTGCCATCGTCCAGAAAGATTTCATTGGTTATAACCCGCTGCGCATGAAGGATGTGCCACAAATCGACGTGCATTTAATTGAAAGCCATTTCTACCCCGTGGGTTCCGGGGAACCTGCGACAACCGTGGTAGCCCCTGCCATTGCAAATGCCATAGCAAAAGCAGTGGGAGCCCGGGTGAGGGATTTGCCGATCACCATAGAGAAAGTAAAACGTGCGTTGAAATAGCTTAGGGGCTGGGGTCAGGCAATTGTAATAAAGTATTGGAGTAGATTAAGTATGTAAAGGGCTGTGGGGTCAAATCTTTATCCTTGACTTTATCGTAAATTCATTGGGCGGGGTCATCCGTAAAAAGGGGAAAGGAAGCGTAGTTGAATATCAACACCTTGCAAATGCCGGGGGTCGGGGTTGTGGCTTCGTGATATTTTGTATACAATGGGGAATAATCCTGGGCTGAAGGGTCAAGGCGCAATAATCAACGAATTGTAAAGACTACAGATTCGACCCCAAAACCTCAAGGAGATAGTTCGTAAGGATTTATCCAGGAGTTTGGCTCATTATTCGACAGCCGCCATCGCTGAAAAATCAATGAAGGAGATTAGGGTGGTTTGACTTGGGACCCAAACCTCATGGGGGGAGACCAGATTGCCAAGATTAAAGACCTGACCCCGGAAACACATGTCCCTGGATTGCGTCCATCGAGGCCTCGCGCTTAAAGAAGACAAGTTTCCCCATCCAGGAAAGGGAAAGAATGCAGCTTTTTTTCTGGGATTTTCGGGCTCTTCCTGCAGGAATTTGATCTCACCTTTATCTCTTTCAAAATGGAACTGCGTTGGAGATTAAATCTAGAGGGCAAGGTTCGCACCAATCTCCGCTTCTATAGAAATTTTACACAAATATCTTGACACTGCCATTCCCTTCATTAAAATCTAGAAGGGCGCCCCATGGGCACTTTAATTTTCTAGACCGAAAAGGCAATCTTCCGCTTAGATGCGTTTTCAAAACCTCTGAATAATTGATCATCCTGGCAGGATCTGCTGTTTCCCCTACAATGGAGAAAGTTACCGATTGCGAGAGGCCCGGAAACCATCTAACAGGAATCCATCCATCCCACAGGGCTCAAACCAGGAATCATGAAAAAGCTGAAAGGATAAACGGCTTGACACAGAAGCTGAACCTCATATATCTTTAAACCAGGTGTCACAGTTTTCCTCCGCCACCTGCCTTACTTTTACTCCGCCCTTCCCATGGAACCGACTTGCTTCCGTTCTAGGCGGGGGCTTGAAAAGTTACGGGACAATACGTTTCAGAGAAGACCCATCATTGTTTTCGTGATGTCGAACACCCGAAAGGAGCAGAAAAATGTCACAAGAAGAAAAAAAGGACCTGATCAGCCGGCGCCAGTTTCTCAAAAGGACAGCTGCTGCCGGTGCGGCAGTCGCAGCCGGGAGTCTCATTTCACAGGGCTCTGCATCCGCCCAGGGGGCTCAGACCAGATGGGACAAGGAAGCAGATGTTGTCGTGATTGGGGCAGGAGCTATGGGGCTCCCTGCCGCCATTGTGGCCCAGGAAGCCGGATCGAACGTGATCGTAGTCGAAGCGTCCTTTGACATCGGTGGACATGCCATAACAAGCGGCGGTAATATCCCGCTGGGTGGGGGAACGAGTGCCCAGAAGAAAGCCGGCATCAATGACTCGCCGGACCTTCTCTTCCAGGACCTGACCGATTGGTCCATCGTCCAATCCAACGGCTTCCCGGATTACCGGTACAACGATAGAGAGATTGTTCGGGCCTTTGCCGACAACAGTGCCCCGACCTTTGAATGGCTGGTCGCCCACGGCGTCGTCTTTGTAGACAAGCCCCCGGACACTTGGGGCGGAATCTCGGTTGGAAACTCGGTTCCTCGGGAGATGCATTCCGCCGCGATGGGCTGGCCACTGGTCCAGACGGGCAAGCCAGTAGATCCCGCGGTTCAGGCGACTACTTTCTCCGGTATCGGCCTCATGCGGTCCCTTGAAGTCGCGGCAAAGAAGGCGGGAGTGCAAATTTTCCTAGGGCACAAGATGACGGGCATTTACCGGGAGACCCCCAATTCGGGCCGGGTTCTTGGAATCGCGGTTGAAAACAACGGCAAGAGACTGAACATCCGTTCAAGGAAGGCTGTCATCATCGCCACAGGTGGCTCGACGGGCAATGTGAACTTCCGGCGAATGTTCGATCCGCGCCTCACCGAGGAGTATTGCGGTCTGTCAGGGATGCCCTGGTCTGACCAGGATGCTAGTGGGGAGCTTGCCGCCATGGCCATCGGGGCGTCGCTCTGGGGTCTATACAATCAAACTGGCGAATTTGGCATGACCCTTACCAAAGCGGGTACGATTGGGTGCCAATACAATTATCGGTATCTACACTGGACGCCCGGCAGTCCCGTATTCCATCTCGCCCGCGCGTCCGGCCTGCGGGTTGCGGATTGGCAAGATGCCATTCTCGTAAACATGTTAGGGAAGCGATTCTTTGATGAGACAGCAGAGCAATTCACTGCCAACAATGCCAAGCAAATCGACCCCTATTACCCAGGCAGTTACCTGAATGCGGCAAATATCAAGTACAAGCCCAACAACTTCATCAACGCGGCCCTGGCTGGGATTGGAGACGGACACAACGGGGGCGGCCCGATCTGGGCAATTTTCGACGCTGACAGCGTAACCCGGGAGAGATGGAATCCGAAGCCTCCCAACGTGGATTTCGATGCCGGTTTCTTCTTCACGGCCAATAGCATCTCGGAATTGGCCTCCAAGATTGTTATGAAATATCAACGAGTCCCCATGCCCCCTAGGAACCTGGAAGAGACGATGGCCAGGTATAACTCATTTGTGGATGCAGGGAAAGACGCTGACTTTGGCAAGCCAACTCCCAAGTACAAGATCGCCAAACCCCCGTTTTATGCAGGGTGGGCCACCCCGGTCCTCCACGATACCCGGGCCGGCCTCCGGATCAACGCGAAGTGCGAGGTGCAAGACATGAATGGCCAGGTCATACCGGGCCTCTACTGTGGTGGCGAATCCGCCGGAGGCTTTAGTCAGCATGGTCTGGCCCGAGCCATTTGTCAGGGTTACATTGCGGGTAAGGACGCTGCGGCGGAAAAAGCGATGTAATGATTGTTAAGGGACCCCTGTGGGAGAAAGAGAGACGCGTCTCGTATTCTCCCCGAGGTCCAGAACACCTCGCGGGTCTCTGGACAGAAGAGGATTGATTTTGGACGTATCAGGGATTCAGCCATGCGGCTGAATCCCCCTCTGCAGCAATAATGCATAGTAAGATGCGAATGCCTTTCTGCCTTGAAATAGAAGGACATTCTCTATTTTCAAACACAATTCTTTTGATGAGGAAAATCATGAAAAGGCAATTTCGCTTCTTGGGCATCGGGGCGTTTGTGTTCTCCCTGGCCCTAAGCCTGGGAGGTTATACTTCAACTCCAATGTCCACACCGGTGCGACCTCCCATATCAACGGTTGGACTCCTGGCGACACGAGTTCCAAGTGTGGGTCCGGCCCCTGCAGCCCTGTCGTCGCCGACGGCTACCTCCAGGCCAACAGCCGCGGCAATTGCCGCAGCCATTGAAGCACCTAGCCCAAGTTCCGCCCCTCAGCCAACTCCATCAACAAACACCACCGCAGTTTCCAAGGATATGGGCCTGGATTGCCACGGACCTTTCAATAAACTCGCCGCGAGGACGACCAACTATGTCGCTCCGAGCGGAGAGAAGATCACTCCACACCAATACGTGCCGCACGATTCGAAGGATGCGAAGGCGATTCCCCAATGCAATAATTGCCATCAGTCGCATCCGTTGCCGCCGACTGCAAGTGATCTTGCTGCCCTTCCCCAGCCAGATGTCCAATGGTGCTATGCTGCTTGTCACCACAAGAACAATTTGACGCCTTGCAAGAACTGCCCTTAATGACAACAGGCTTGCCATAAAAACCGGCGCATTCTTCCAGGTAGGTTCAGGAAAACTCGCTGTACTGAGGATCAAACTCTGAATAACGAGCGAGGCACCCTTTGCATCCATTAGGGTGTCAAAGTCTCCTTTGTATGGAATCTCAGGCAATTTCGGCGGGATCCGGCGGTGTGAATCCCGGAAGGGCGTTTGCTCCAGCTTGAGGTTATGCGCAAGGACCATCAATGCCTCCAGATCGACCTCATCGTATGCTCCGTTTTAAGCCTATGGCTGAGCTGGCGTTCGAACAGATGAAAAGGGCACTGCCATCTCTTGTGCCCGATTTCCCTTGACATACTACCCCCTCTTAATATAATTAGCCCTGTTGTTGCACTAAATTCTCTGTTCGCAATCATAAAACCTTTGCCAATTGAGGGGCGGACCTTAACTGGATGTCATTCGCTGGGGCACTTTAGAGGTGACTTTTAAAAGGTACCATCAAGAAAGAATGAACCGGCTCTTCCTAAAGACATTCAGGTAATTCGACCGGATCTTTAGGCAACAACAGAGTTACTAAGGAGTCCATAATTGACCAGACATATTCTTCCAAAATCTCCCCTGACCCCTCTTTTCCAAAGAGGGGGAATTCCTCCCTTTTGTAAAGGGAGGGAAGGAGGGATTTAGTCTTCGGTGTCTATACAATTATGGACTGACTAATAACTCACCCCCGAACGAATTTTTACCATTTAAACAGAAGTGAGGGATTCCATGCGATCCCCAAAGTTGCTCCTGTCCGTTGCTCAATCGGTTTTGATCTTCAGCTTCCTGGTGTCCAAGGCGGTTGCGGACGATTCGCTTGTCGCCCGCTTCGTTCTTACGGATATCACATCCTCTATCTACGTCTCGGAAAAGGTAATCAAGGCAAGCGATTTCGGGCTTCCGGGATCCTGGTCCATTGAAAAACGCGTGCTGCAGGGTGGGCGGCAGGATGGGGTGGATGTCATTGTCGTGAATAACGGTCGCCTGACCTTCGCCGTCGTCCCCACCCGGGGTATGTCTATCTGGGATGTACGGTGCAAGGAGACGCGAGTGGGGTGGGATGCGCCGGTCACGGAGATCGTGCACCCGAAATATGTCAACCTGCTGCTCGACGATGGGGCCGGGTGGCGGTATGGTTGGGGAGCATGGCTTCCGCGTTGCGGTATTCGCTGGTTCGGCCCTCCGGGCAAGGATGAGGTGACGGGCGAATTCATCACGCTCCATGGCCTGATCGACTATCTGCCGGCCTCTCGCGTCGAAATCGTAATAGATAAGCAGCCGCCTTATACAATCACCGTGAGGGGGCAGGTCGACGAAGCCAGGCTATATCGACCCACCCTTGAGCTTATTTCGGAGTTCTCGACCCAGGTCGATTCGCTCCAGTTTACCATCAAGGACCGGATCGTGAATCGTGGGGCTGTGGATGCGGAATGCGGGATTCTCTACCATGCCAACTACGGCCATCCCCTCTTGGCCGGAGGCTCACGCCTGGTCGCCCCCTTGGCCCGCATCACGCCCCAATCCAAAGGAGGCTTTCCGGAGAGCAGTCCCGATGAGATCGTCTCCTTCCGGGAGCCGAGAGCAGGTTACAAGAGGCAAGTATGGCTGATCAAGCTCAATGGTGACGAAAAGGGGATGACCAAACTGCTGCTGAAAAATAAGGAAGGAGACCTGGGGTTCAGCTATGCCTACTCGCTCGACCAATTGCCGTTTCTGACCTTGTGGAAGAATCTGGTGGCCTTGGAAGATGGGTATGTCACGGGCATCGAGCCCGGAACCGGGTATCCCAACCATCGCAACATCGAGCGCAAGAACGGGCACTATCCGTCCCTCAAGCCCAAAGAGAGTCGGGTGTTCCAGATTACATTTGAAGTGGCCGTCGGAGCGGATCGAGTAAGCCAGATCGAGCAGGAGGTCCAGGCCATCCAGGCCGGCAAACAGACGATCTGCGACAAGGACGCAGTGGAGGGGATTAGTTATTAGGGGATGATTTTCTGCGGTTTCAGCCTAGTTGAGAGGCCGGGCGCTGACTTTAGTCGTTGAGTATGTAGGAAAAGTGCTTTTCCCGAAATTTGCTGTCCATAAAATGAATTGCTTAAGAATCGAAAATCTCCATTTTTTGATAACAACTCATTTTGAAACATTGGGGAAGGCGCTTTTTGATTAGTCCTTCCTGTTTTCAATGTTTGCCATAATCCGCCAAAGGATGTGTGTTCCAACCCATAATCGATAGAATAGTCGTTTTTAGATATACTCCGGGTTCAGGTGCCTGCATTTTATGCGGATCCATCTAATCACTGGTTTAGGTTGGTGCTCAAGTCAAAGGAGGTCTGATGGATAAGCCGTTTGTTGTGGAGAACGCTCGTGAGCGTGAGAGACTTATCGCGCTCGTCGAACATTTGACCGATAAAGAATTGAGGCTCCCCCTTGAGGCAGGTTGGACAATCGCTGCTGCTCTTGCTCATCTTGCATTTTGGGACCAGTGGTCTCTGGTGCGCCTGCGCCGGTGGAAACAAAGTGGTGTCGTGGCATCTCCAGTCGATATCGACGCCGTAAACGATACCTTTCTTCCCTTTAGCCTTGCTTTGGAGCCAAGGGTAGTGGCGAAGATTGCTGCTTCTTCAGCTGAGGCAATCGACCGCGAACTGGAGGAGATTTCCGATGAGTTGATTCGTGATATTGAAAGTCTTGGGGATAGGTTTCGATTGTACAGAGCAATCCACAGAAAAATGCATTTGGATGAGATCGAAGCTGTTCTTCGGAGTAAGCGAGGCACAACCTAACCACCGATTGAAGCTGACGGCTCCTTCGGTTCACGGTTTTTGCCTGGTTTAAGGCGGGGCGCAAGAACCGCGCCCCTCGGCCCGCAGCTTAACCGGAGCGTTATGCCTCATTTTTATGACCATCACCCACAGCCAGAAAATAAGAGGGGGAAAGCAATGAAACAAGCGGAACCTATAAACGAGATTCAATACACCGAAATACCCCGCCGCACCTTTTTGCAAGTAGCCGTACTGGGTGGAGGGGCAACCCTCCTGGCATCCATGCTGCCTGCCAACGTCGCCAGTGCAGCGGGCAACGCCGAAGCACTGCTGTTGAGTTGTATGGATTATCGCCTGATGGACGATATCGGGCGCTATATGTCTACGCGTCGCCTGCGGCACAAATACGACCATGTCGTTTTGGCCGGAGCAGCGCTGGGTGCGGTCACCGACAAATATCCGGCGTGGAACAAGACCTTCTGGGACCATGTCGGCCTGGCGGTCGATCTGCACCACATCCACAAGGTGATCGTCATGGACCACCGCGATTGTGGTGCCTATAAGGTCATCCTGGGCGAGGACTTTGCCAAAGACCCTGTAAAGGAGAAGAAGATCCATAGCGAAAAGCTTAAAGAGTTGGCCCAGCTGATCAATAAGCAACATCCAAAGCTGGAAGTTGAGTTGCTCCTCATGGCTCTGGACGGAAAAGTCGAGTCAATTTCTTAGCCTAACAAGGTCGGTCCATTTTATTCCGGGTCTGGACCAGGGTAACTATTCGATATTGCAAATGAACGGCCTGGAAAAAGGTGTTTTTTTGGCCAAAGAATGGCCCTTTTGAACCTAAAATCATGCTTCTAAGGCAATAGAAATGCCAAGGGCTAACCGCCACTACCTTAAGGTTGTGGATAATATTTTACGAAGCCGATTTTGGCACCGAAAATGAGGGGTTAAGGTAAGAAAATGCCTTCTTTGGGGGCATATCTATTTGAAAATCAATGAGTTGCCTGGGTCCGACCCGGATAAAAATAAAAAACAGAAGTCAGGTTAAGTGAATGAAAAGATTTAATATTCACGCGAATAATTGGCAGTGAGTCAGTTGGGAGGTATGCCCAATATGTCCACCGTCGTAGAAGAGCCACCGGTCATCTCTGGAAGGGGAGGTTCTATTCCACGATCTTGGATGAGGTGCATGCCGATGTGGCCGTGCGATATGTGGAGAAGAATCCCATCCGAGCGGGTAGCGGGTATGGTTCAGAAGGCAGGGGAGTATTGGTGGTCCAGTGCAAGGGAGCATGTGAAAGGGTCCTCCGATGGCATCCTGTCCAAAAGATGCTACTTGTGGCAAGAGGTCAGCGACTAGAAGAGAAACTTGGAGGAGGAAGAGGATAGCAGCCTCATCCAAAAGATCCGGAAGTGCTCTCTAACCGGCCGGCCCTGTGGCGATGAGGCATTTGTCCAGGAATTGGAGGGAAGATTCAGCAGGCGTCTGAAGGCATTATCCCCTGGCAGGCCGAGGAAATGGAAATAACGGGCGCTGTCCCTATTTTAAAGTGTAGACCTGACACTTCCGACCTACCCAAATGATATTTCCGCTCCATCCATTCTTGAGAAACGGAGGGTACCTCTTCGACAATATCTCTATCGCCAAGGATCCGCTCGTCCGACTTTTGAAATATTTTAGCCCTGCCCATGGCTTTCACCACAGTCCATCCCCCATGCCTGCGAATTAATCCTACTTTCCCGGCAAAAAAAGTCAGGGACTGGATAAAAATTTGTCAAATATTTGACCTTTAGCCTTAAATAAAATCCAAAATATTGAAAAATTTCAGTAACAAACCAATAGACAATTATTGGCATATTTTTTGCTGAAAAATCACTGGACTTTAGGCTATGAGAAAAAACCTAACGAAGGCTGGACGATTTTTTTTATAAAATGCCCCATGGCGGGTATCTGCCTCGCTTCCAGTGGAAATCCATATAGCGGCAGAGGACCCTGTGGTCCTGGAAATGGATCCCGCTAAGCTTTACAAATTTAGCTCGGATGTTGCCAAAAGGTATCCGCGCGGTCAACGAAAAGTCAGACAAAGAATAAGGTAAGGGAGAATGAGGACAACTAAACTCATACTCCAGGAGGAAAGGGATATGAACTACGCAAAGAACATTCTCTTGGCCCTTATGATGCTCGTACTGGGGGCTTGCTCGCCAAAGATCTGCGGTACGGTCGAGCTTTTGGACGCAAACCTGCAGCCCATTCCGCCTGCCAAGGAAAGCCCGCAGGGGACCGTGGTGAACATGATCAACACGACCACGACCCTGGAGAAGGCGTCCGGGGCCGTTGTCGCCAATGCCGAAGGCAAGTTCGAGTCCGGTCAGGACTACATCATCCCGGGGCTGTATAAAGTCGAGGCGAACAGGATTGGCTACATGACGGAGACCCAGACCGTCAAGATCACCAAGTTCGGCTCGAAGAAAGTAAAGTTCAAGCTCCAGAAAATCCCGGAGGGCAAACGCAAGACCATTGAAGGTTCGAAGTCGGACGAAGACAAGATCGTGAACCCCGGCGAGGTCAATATCCAGCCTCCCACGATGTGACAAGATCACAGATATCCGGTTTACCCACGGACCATAGCCGCAGGATCACAGGTTCCTGCGTCCTCCGTGTCTCAGCACCTCTGTGGCAGATTTTGACCTTTATGAATGGTTCAATCTTTACTTTTCAACAAGTAGTTCGCTCAGGAGGCCTCCTATGATGAAGCATGCTGTACGGACGGTTCTTATGATGCTTGCAGCCCTTCTGCTCTTTTCCTGTACGGGTGAGAAGCTGAAACTCGAGGTGAAGGCCCGCATGGACGGCCAGCCGGCACCACAGGCCAAGGTGACCGTGGACAACGAGGAGCAGGGCCTCACCGGTGCGGATGGCACCTTTTCAAAGATCCTAGAAAGGAAACCGGGGGTTGAGGTTGAGGTCATGGTCTCCAAGGAGATGCCAGGGTACCGGATCGAGCCCTGGAAGGGAGCGTTCGTCATGAAGCGACCCAAGTCCGACACGGTTGAGGTGTACGCATTCGATGCCGTCCTTGCAGCGACGAGGTTTGTCACGATCACGGCTACCGAAAAGGGTGTGCCAGTCGCGGGCGCCACCGTGAAGGTCGCGGGAAAAGAGATCGGTAAGACGGACGAGCAGGGAGAATTCGTGTACGACTATAAGACCCTCCCCAAGTCGGGCATGGACCTCACGGTGACCAAGTCGGGTTATGCTACGTGGCGCAAGACCGGCCAAGTAAAGCCGGGACAAAAGCTCCAAGCCGCAGTCACCAAGCGTGCGACTGTCACGATCCGCACGGTGATGGAAGAGTACGGCCAGTCGAGCGGCATCCCGGGCATCGCCGCGAACATCGGCAATAAGGAAGTGGGCAAAACCGATGCCCAGGGCCTCCTTATCTATACCTATGACGGCGAGCCCGGCAAGAAGGTGCCCCTCACGCTCTCGGCCACCGGCTATATCCCCGAAACCTGGAAGACCTCGATCGTTCTGGAAGGCGATATCCATATCCAGCGCTATTTCTATCCCACCACCCTCAAGCCGATTCGTACGGGAATTTACCGGTTCGTGAGCAATACGCCGAACGTGGACTTGAAAGGGGTGCTCAGCCAGACCGAGGCATCGCTGGCAGCACAGCTCTTCAAGTACCCCTGTTTCCAGGAGGTCCCGTCCGAAACGCTCCAGGCAGAGATGAAGCGGGCCAAATTGAGTATCGAAAAGATCACCTCCAAGGGGTGGCACGAGACGCCCCTCAAAAAGACCGTGGATATGATCATTCTCGGCAGCGTCGCCCAGGACGAGAAGGGGCTCTTGATCGAGACGAAGTTCAACACCTCGAACGGCAAGGTCATCCTAAGCCTGATCACACGGGCCAAGGACGCCGGCGACATCAGCAGTGCCGTAAAGGAGATCGCGAATGCCGTGCTCGAGCGCTTCCCCTTCGAGGGCACGGTGGTCTCCTCCGAGGGCGAACGATATCGGATCAACCTCGGCAAATCGGGGTACCGCATCGCCAAGGGGACGGACTTCATGCTCATGGTCCCTCGTCTCGATAAGGCGGGCAAGGTGTCGGGATACCGCGAGACCGGCAGGCTCAAGGTCAAGAAGGCCGAAGAGAGCGGCTCGTGGACCGAAGTCGAGGAACTGAAGAAAGATGAAAAGATCACGGTCGGCGACCGGGTGGTTCGGCGCATCTACCGCGAAGGCGAGGAAGAGGCCAGCCGGAATTATTTAATCCTCTCGGCCAAGGGCGGGTTGCCTCCCGACGTATCGCCCCTTGCGGCTGTGAACATCTACGTGAACGATGAGTGGCTCGGGTCGACGGGGCCGGATGGCAAGGCCGAGGTGCCCGTGCGCCTGAACCAGAGCTTTACGCTTATGCTCTACAGGCATGGCTACCAGCAGGTGACCGAGAAGATCAAGATCGAAAAGAACAAGGACACGAGGGAGTTTGTGCTCACTGTGAACAACGCTATGTTCAAGATCGACTCCGAGCCGTCCTCTGCCGATGTCTTCTTGGACGGAAACAAGATCGGAAGGACGCCGATCCTTGACGGCAAGCTGGTGACCCTCGGTTTCCACACGGTCAGGGTCTCCGTCGGCGGCGACTTCCGCGACTGGGAAGAGGTAGTGGAGTTCTCCAAGAAGGAAGAGAACCGCACCGGCGACCGGAAGATCGTTCTGCCCAAGGACTTCCTCAAGATCGGCAAACAGGCCGAGCAGAAGGGCGATATCGACGCGGCGATCCAGGCATTCAAGAGCACCGAGAAGGGGCACCCGGACTACTCCGAGGCCCACCACCGCCTGGCGCAGATCTACCTTGACGAGAAGGGCGATTACGAAGGCGCTACCAGGGAATTCGAGAACGTACTCTCCCTGCCCGAGAATCAGCAGCTTGTGTACAAGCAGTTTTCGGTGACCTTCATGAACCTGGGGCACGCCTATTATGAGAAAGGCAGTGCTCTGGTGCAGAAGGACAGGGATACGGCTGCGCAGAATTTCGCCAAGGCGATCCAAAACCTGCAGATCGCGAAGCAGAACACGCGGTTCTTCCCGAACGTGCACTATGACGAGGCCGTGCATGACACCTACTACTATAGTGCCCTCTCCTATCACAAGCTCTATCTGATCACCCGGAAGAACAACATCCTGGAAAAAGCCAACCTCGCGTGGCGGGAGTACTTCGATTTCTTCCCCAAGAAGCTCGAAGAGAACAACACCTTTGAGAAGAACCGGGAAGCGGCGCATAAATACTGGGATCAGATCAAGAACCTCTGATGCATTCAGGAGGATTTCCGGGTGAAGGTTAAAAGGTATTACGGGGCTCTGGGTTGGGCTGTCCTTTTTGGGTCATTCATCGCGCACACCGGAATGGCCAACGACCTTGCATCAGCCCCGACGGCTGCGGACAAGAAGCCTGAACTGATCGAACCCATGTTCCTCAGGCCTCTTGTCCAGACCGAATCAGGGCGGAACGACTCGAACCCTGTCTGGTCTCCCCGCGGCACGTTCATCGCATTCGAGCGGTCCATTGGCGACAAGAAAGAGATTCATATTACGCTTCCTGACGGCACGCCGATCCAGACCGTCTATTTCAGGCTTTCCGACGGCGACAAGGAGATGAAATTCTTTTTCCCCGGTGTCTCCGAGGAGACAAGCTACAACGCAGGGATCACGTGGTCGCCCGACGAATCCCGGTTCGTGTACATGAGCAATGGCGGGAAAGGCAACTACGATATTTACCTGCAGGACCTCGGCGATATCGGTCCCGTCCGGCTGACGGACCACAAGGAAAAAGATGGGCAAGCCCACTGGTCTCCGGTTGCCGACTGCATCGCCTTCGTATCCGGTCGCACCGGTAACGGCGACCTCTATCTCCTGGACCTCAGGACCCGCGTGCTTACCCGGCTGACGGGGGGAGGCAAGGCCTATCTCTATCCCCAGTGGTCTCCCGACGGCAAGCGGCTCGTGATGATGCACGGCAGCAGTGACAACCATAACATCCTTCTGATCAACGACGTGACGAAGCCCAGGGAGTCCCAAAAGATACTCACGTCATGGCCCCATGACGACCTTCGGCCGATCTGGTCGCCGGATGGGGAAAAGATCGCCTTTTACTCGAACTACAACCCAGACGGCGATCCCAAGATATGGTCGATCGTCGTGATCGCGGCAGACGGGTCAGACCCCACCGAGGGAGAGGGGCTCGGGGCAAAGGTCGTGGCAAGGGACGTCATTCCGGACGTTGAGGTGGGCCCCGCGTGGATGCCGGACAGCAGCCAGATCGGCTTCGTCAAGAACGACCGGCAGGAATACAATCCGATCTATCTCGCGGATCTCACCCAGAAGACGGTCATGCCCCTCAAAACCGAGACGAAGATGAACCATGACGTTACGTGCTCTGCGGACGGGACGATCGCGTTCCGAGCCCAGGTCGACCAGTGGGACCAAATCTTTGTTATGAAACGGAAGAATTGACGGGGAGAAGATAGAGAGGTGCCGGCGTTACATTTTGACCTTCATCCGTCATGCGGGCTTGATTTGATTTGACATTTCAGCTTTGAATTTAGATTTGCCTAACATGAGTTAAGGTATGGGACGTTTCGGGTTCTTCCTTTTATCGATCATTCTTATCGCCACGCCGCAGGCCTTTGCCGCCGACGATGGGATGACGCGGGCGATGAAATTGTACGAAAAGCGCCATTATGATGAGGCGGCGAGGATGCTTCGCGCGGACGGCGCTTCAACCGAGCAAGGCAAGAAGGGAAGCGCGAACCTGGCCCTCGGCACGATCTATTTCAAGAACGCTGTGCTGCATCGCGAACTTTATCAGACGGCGGTTGGGGCATCGCAGGACTACCTGAAGAAGCTCTCGGCAGCCCAGGGCAAGGACCGGAGCCGTTTCGCGGACCTCTACTTCGGCGAAGCGCTGGTTGAGTCGGGCAAGTCCAGTGTGGCCGCGATCTATCTGAAAAAATTTTCATCGAACGGGGGTGTCGAGCCTCGGTACCGGGCGATCGCTAAGGTCAGCCTTGGACTCGGCTATTACCAGAACAACGAACCCAAAAAGGCCACCGAACTCTGGGGAGGGATCGATCTCTCTGACCCCGAAGTGAAGGCCGAGCTTGCCGCCGCCTACAGCAAAGCCGGATTTGTGGGCACGGACCCATTGGTTATGGCAGAAGGGATTCTCTCGGAGATGAAGAGGCCCAGCAGGCCGCTTTCGATGCGGATGGTGAAGAACCTTGTGGCCATCTATGCCCGGGGGGCTGGACTGACCGAGAAGGGCTTGGATCTGCTCAATCGTTCAGACCTGAAGGCATTCTCATACCGGGAGACCCTGGGGAAGTCCAAGGTGATCCATTTCTACGACCTTTCGCTGCTCAACGACATGGCGACCCTCTATGGCCGGGCGAGCGTGGCCTACCTGGAGAAGGCGGCTGCCGACCCGAGGGTCAAGGACCCAGCGGAGTTCTATCTCGGTCAGGCGTGCACGCTGTTCGGCTCGATGGAGCAGTCTTCGAAGGTCACGGCGTCCTTCATCGCCACGTCGCAGATGCCGCAGCCGTACAAGGATCGTATCCGGGTATGGCAGGCCGTCAATCTGTACGCGATGAACCGCCCGAACGATGCGTTGGGCCTGTGGGATGAGCTTATGCCGAAGCAACCGGAGGACCCGGACCTGATCGCAGAGATCCTTTTTGCTTGCAGCAGGATGAAGATGGAATGCCCAAAGGTGCTCCAGAAAGCCGCTGCTTTGGTCGAGGCCGGGGAAAGCAAGAAGTTTTCCTTACTGAACGTCGCCATCGGCAAATACTATCTCGCCAGGCTGGATCATGCCCAGGCCGTCTCGTACCTGGAGGCCGGACGCGACAAGAGCAATAAGAACAAGATTGAATCGAACGATCCCGTGATGCTCGTGAGCCTTGCGGATGCCTACTACCGTACCAAGAAATTTTCCGAGGCCCTGGAGATCTATTTCGAGATGAGTAAGCAGTTCCCCGAGGTACGCCAGATCCAGGAGGCCATGCAGGGCGTTTACGCCATGGAGCAGAAGAGCCCAGGGGACGTGAGGATCAACTAAGTCATTGCGGATTTCTCAAATCTGCATTCAGCGATCCGCATTCCGAAATCGCCAGAGGAGGTCATTATGAAACGGATATTGGTCATTCTACTTCTTATGGTTGCCACCGCCATGGCTGCTTCCACTGCGGCCGAGGCCGGGCGAAAGAAGGATAACAGGCCGGACGGAGGCAGTCTGAGCTACGGCGAGTACGGGAGGACGGCAACCCTCGACCCCATAACGAGCAATGAGATGATCTCGCTGCGGCTCACAGAGCTCATCTTCAACGGCCTGGCCGGGATCAACGAGAAGCAGGAGATCGTCCCCGAGCTTGCCGAAAAATGGGACTGCTCCGCCGACAGCCGCACCTATACCTTCTTTCTCCGGAAGGGCGTGATGTGGCATCCGAAAGATGGCGAGGGGCCTAAGCCGTTCACGGCCGACGACGTGATCTTCACCTACCAGATCATGATGCACCCTAAGACCATTACCCCGCTCAAGGTACGGTACGAGTTCATCAACACGGTCGAGAAGCTCGATGATTACACCGTCAAGTTCACGCTGAAGCGGCCGATCCTGAACGCCCTGGCCAAGTTCAGCTTCAAGGTGATCCCGAAGCACGGGCCGAGCAACCCGCTCTACCTCACCCGGGAAGATCCTTTTGTACGAAACCCCATCGGCACGGGCCCCTATATATTGAAGAACATCACCCCGGAGCGCGAAATCATCCTCACCGCGAACGAAAATTACTTCAAGGGCCGGCCGCACGCCGACCGGTTCATCGCCAAGCCCTTTGCGGACCAGAACATCATGACGCAGGCGCTTATGTTCAATGTGATCGACATGATCGTGCTCGTCAACCCGCGGGACATCCCTGAGATCCAGGGCGACAAGCGCTTCATCCTCCAGCCGTACAACGCGCTTTCGTACTCCTTCTTCGGGTATAACGTACGGAACCCGCTGCTCGCGGACAAACGCGTGCGCCAGGCCTTTACCCACGCCGTGAACCGGCAGGAGATGCTCGACTCGTTCTTCAACGGCCAGGGGACCATCATCTCCGGGCCCTTCGCGCCTGGGAGCTGGGCCTATAACCTCGATGTGCAGCCCCTGCCCTTCGATCCGGAGAAGGCCAAGGCCCTCCTCCAGGAGGCGGGCTTCAGCCGGGGCGCTGACGGCTTCATGCAGAAGGACGGCAAGCGGCTCGCGGTCTCGCTCAAGGTCCCGATCGAGAAGGAGAGCGAGGCCGTGAAGCGCGTGGTGCTCGCATTCAAGAACTACCTCAAGAACATCGGCGCGGACATCAAGGTCGAGTTCAAGGAGTGGCAAGCCTGGAAGGAAGACGTGTTCCTCGAGCATGACTTCGACATCATCTTTGCGAGCTGGGTCTTTGACGATTCGGCCGACATCTCGTCCCTCTTCCATTCCGGGGAGATCGGTGACTGGAAGAACAACTTCGGCGGATACTCCAACCCGGAAGTGGACGGCCTGATCAACGAAAGCAAACTCACGCTCGACCACGAGAAGCGTCGAACGATCAACCGGAAGCTCCATGGGATCCTGGCAGAAGAGAACCCCTACACCTTTCTCTGGACCCTCACCAACTATGCGGCTTACCACAAGAAGGTGAGACGCATGGCCATCCATCCCTACAAGTTCTTCTCGTACGCGGATGATTGGTTCATTGAGGAGAAGGACCAGAAATAGCTCCTCGAATGGAGAGTGCGGATTCCCCTTTTCCCCCAACCTCTCCCCGGAGAGACTGGGTCGCAATGGAGAGTAAGAAGAAAATCGCAACCTTTCCTCTGACGGTTTACAAATGGACCCGGGGATAGAGAGGCGGCCAAGGGGGATTTAGAGAAGTGGCGACGGCGGCCGCAGTTCTCCAGGATGACAGGGGGTCATCAACCATGAAGCTTTCCGCGATCCGGTCCATAGCCCGGGTGCTGTCCAGGGAGTTGATGATCACGGCATTCCTGCTTCTGGGCGTGAGTTTCGTGGTCTTCATCATCCTCTTCGCGTCGCCCGGAGACCCCTTCAGCGTGCTCCTCGAGGGACAGCTGTCCACAGCAGAGGTCAGGGCCGGGGTGCGCGAGGCCATCGGCGTGTCCCGATCCTGGTATTGGCAGTACCTGTCCTGGCTCGCGGGCATGCTGACGGGCAACTTCGGCACCTCGATCCGCATGGGCCTGCCGGTCCTCCCCGAAGTGCTGCGGGTCGGGCTCAACACCCTCATCCTGACCATCGGGTCGCTCCTCCTTACCCTTCTGATCGCGGTGCCCATCGCGCTCTATTCCGCTGGGCACGGAACGGGCAAGATATCGTGGCCCCTTACCCTCTTTTCCTACGTGATCTCTGCTCTGCCGGTGTTCTGGCTCGGGTACATCGTCATCTATTTTTTTACGCACAAGCTCGGCCTTTTCCCCCTTGCCTCCGGGTTCTCGAGCGCGGGGCAGAAGTCGCGTTGGCTCTATCAGCTCCTGCCGATCTTTGTGCTGGGTGTGGGGAATGGAACGATCAGCGAGGTCATCCGCTTTCTTCGCCAGGAGATGTTCAGGGTGATGGCCGAGGACTACATCCGCACGGCTCGCGCCAAGGGTGCCTCGGTCTGGAAACATTCGTTCAAGGAAGGCCTGCTCATACCCGTGACCGAGATCGTTGCTTCCAAGATCCCTTTCATCCTCGGCGGTGCCGTGATCGTTGAGCAGGTGTTCAACTGGCCCGGCATGGGCAGGATGGCGTGGCAGGCGGCCCAAGACCGGGACTATCCGGTGATCATGGGCATTGCGATCCTTGCCGCAGTCTTCGTGCGCCTGGGCAGCCTGTTCCAGAGCCTGGTGTATGTGGCAGTGACTCCGAGAGCTTCTAAGGAATGACCTGATTTCGGGTGGCCCAGTGCGGCAATTGAAAAAAGCTGAATCAAAAAAGAATAAGCCGCTATACGGACTATACCTTCGCGCCTTTGCGGTTAAAAAGATTGGGCATGAAGATGAAAATCTATTGCCAAATACCCGGTGAGATCGATGAGCTCTCGGACCGGCCGTTCTGGAAAAGGGTGGATGCGGTTGACCTAGCTTACATTGGCTACGGACTGCTCATCGTCACCGTCGTCGTGGCTTCCTACATCCTCGGCGCGTTCCATCTCCTGCCGTGGGATCCACAGGAGATCGACCTCCAGCTCATGATGGCGCCACCGGGGACCGCAGGGCACCTGCTCGGCACTGACTTCATGGGCCGGGACATGCTCTCGCGACTGATCGTAGGCATCCAGGCCTACTTCCTGCCAGGCCTGCTGGCGATCTTTATTGCGCTCTTCTGCGGCACCGGGCTCGGCGTGCTGGCCGGCTACCCGAGTGGAAAGTTTGACACCGGGATAACCTATTTCACGAACCTCGTCGATTCCTTTCCGCGCCTCGTGCTCATTCTGCTCGTGATCGCGGCGTTCAAGCCGGATATCTACTACATCATGCTGGTCGTCGGTCTCACGAACATTCCGGTCCTTACGTCGCTCATCCAGGGCAAGATCCAGTTCCTGAAACAGAAGAATTTCATCGAGGCTGACATTGCCCTGGGGGTGCCGACGAGCACCATTATCTTGAAGCATATCCTGTGGCACAACTGCAGGTCGCTTCTCATCATCCAGGCAACGCTGGGTATGGCAGAGGCGATCCTGATGGAGACCTCTCTCAGCTATCTCGGGTTCGGTGTGCAGGAGCCAACCCCGTCATGGGGCAACATGGTGCAATCCGGAGCCAACTATTTCATGCAGGGGAAGTTCTGGCCATCCACCGCGCCGGCGCTTGCGATCCTGTTCACGATCCTCGGTTTCCACCTCCTCGGCGACGGGCTCAACAACATCCTGGAAGGCAAGAGGAACACATGACGACGGCGCCGATCCTGAAGATAGAGGACCTGCGCACCTACTTTTACTCCCGGAACAAGCAGGCCTTCATCCGCTCCGTGGACGGGGTCAACCTCGAGATCGCAAAAGGGGAGACCCTCGGTGTGGTCGGCGAGAGCGGCAGCGGCAAAAGCGTCACCGCTCTGTCGGTCATGGGGCTCATCAGCGCGGGGCCGGGTGTGATCAGCGGGAAGATCGGGTTTAAGTCCGACCGGATCCAGAAGAACCTGCTCCAGGACCTGGAAGACTTCGTGAAGCTCACGATGAAGGACGGCAAAATTATGGAAGTGAGCAAGGATGTCGTGGGGTGGGAGCGGAACGCCGAGCGCGTGATGAAAAAGTTGCGCGGCAAGGAGATCGCCATGATCTTCCAGAACCCCAAGTCCTCGCTCAACCCCTTCACCCCCGTCGGCCAACAGATCATGGAAGCGATCCAGCTCCACACCTCCATAAAAAACGAGCCGGAGGCCAAGGAGCGTGCCCTGACCTGGCTCGACCGGGTGAAGATCGACTCGCCGCGCCTCAGGTTCGAAAATTATCCTTACGGCCTCTCGGGTGGCATGTGCCAGCGGGCCATGATCGCGATGGCCCTGGCCTGCGAGCCGACGCTCCTGATCGCGGATGAGCCGACCACGGGCCTCGATGCCACAATCCAAGCAAAGATCGTAGACCTGCTTGCGGAGTTCAAGTCCGAGCTCGGCATCACGACCCTCCTGATCAGCCACGACATCAGTATCATCTCCCGTCTCTCTGACAGCGTCGCCGTCATGTACGGCGGCACCGTATTCGAGTACGGGCCGACCAAAGAGATCCTGTCCGGAGGGTTCGAGTCAAAACATCCCTACACCTCGGCGCTCCTCGCGTCGATTCCGAGCGCGCAGGATATCAGAGAGAAGGGATATCTCCAGGCCATCGAGGGGGATGTGCTCGACACCATCAATATCCCTGAGGGGTGCCGGTTCTACAGCCGATGCCACCGGGTGACGGAGAAGATTCGGGAGAAGTGCGCACGTCATGAGCCTGATCTTCGAGAGGTCCTGTCGGGACATAAGGTAAGGTGCTGGTTGTATTTTGACTGAACTCCCCTCGCCTGTAAGGCGACAGATTTTCCTAATCCCAAAAGGGGACATTCCGGATTTTTATGCGGAAGACGATCCTTGAAGTTATAGACCTCAAAAAACATTTCACCTACCCGAAGGGGATCTTCTCCTCCTTCAAGGAACAGCAGCCGTCCGTCCCTGCGGTGGATGGGGTGAGTTTTTACCTCAAGGAGAACGAGACCGTGGGGCTGGTGGGAGAATCCGGCTGCGGCAAGACAACCATCGGCAGGACCATTTTGCGGCTCGAGAAACCGACCTCCGGCAAGATCATCTTCGACGGAAAGGACATCACCAGCGTCCCGACCGATGAGCTCAGGCATCTCCGGGGTCAGATGCAGATGATCTTCCAGGACTTGGACGCGGCGCTCCATCCCAAGATGCGCATCCGCGATATACTCTCCGAAGCGATCACCGTGCATCATAAGATCAGCGATGCCGAGGTGGACAAGCGCATAAGCGATCTGCTGGAACAGGTGAACCTCAAAAAGAGCAAGCTCTCCAACTTCCCGCACGAGCTCTCGGGCGGTGAAAAGCGTCGGGTCGGTGTGGCGCGGGTACTCTCGGTCGGAGCGAAGTTTATCGTTGCCGACGAACCCACCAGCACGCTCGACGTCTCCATCCAGGCGCAGGTGGTGAACCTGCTTCGGGACCTTCAGAAGCGGCTCGGGATCTCGTACCTTTTCATCTCCCACGACCTTCGAGTGGTGGAGCTCATCAGCCACAAGGTGGCGGTGATGTATCTGGGCAAGATCGTGGAGATAGGCCTTTCCGACCGCATCGCGAATAAAGCGAGTCATCCCTATACCCATATCCTCTGGTCCTCACTGGTCGAGAAACAGAGTAAGGAGGCCGCGCAGAAGGCCGAGACCGTCCAGGCAGGTCGGTGGGGCGTGTTCGATTTCGAGCGGCCAACTGCGGGTTGCCGATTTGCCCCACGCTGTCCGGTCTATGAGTCCAACAGAAAACCAACCATCTGTACCGACCCCACTACCGAGCCGCAGTTGAAGGACATGGGCGGCTCCCATCGGGTCGCCTGTCATTTCCCGCTGTAGCCGCGGCGGGTCGGACGGGGGTAACAATCCACTTCGTCGATGCAGTCGCGGCCGAAGCTGATTTGAAGTTGCGCGACGCGAGGGGCAAGCGTATACTGGTTGACGGAGAAAAAAAGTTCAAAGTGAGAATCGGATCGCAAAAGGCAGACGATCTGCGATCGTTTCTCTTCGCCCCGACGCGGGCGACCCGAAAGTACAACTACATCCTCGCGGACCCGCGGGTTTCCCTGGTGATCGACAACCGCTCCAACGAAGTGGCCGACTTCGGCAAAGCCATGGCCGTGACCGTTCAAGGGCGGGCGGAAGAGGTAGGGGAGCGGGAGCGGAAACGGCCGCAGGAGTTCTTCCTCGCCAAACACTCCTACCTTCGCGAATTCGTGAGCGCACCCACCTGCGCCCTCATGCAGGTGCGAGTGGAGAAGTACGTCATCGTCCATCGATTCCAGAACGTCATGGAACTTGCCGTCGAGTAGCGACCTCGGCCGCAAAAATTTGACTCGCCCAGAGGGGAGCGGAAGCGGGTGGGAGCAGTTTCTTCGAGAACGGAACGGTCTTTCTCTTCCTGGCATCGTGGGTGATGAGTTATTTCGCCAGGAGAAGCTTTCCGATCAGCGGTTCGCCTGTCATCCTTCTGCTTGGATATGGAGTGTTTGCGTTAGACAGAGGAGCCTTGCTCGCAAGATGGAGCATCCCCTGGGGACCCGATAAAAAGAGAGGACCCACATGTTAACGAGTGAACCCTTGCTGAGAAATCGAAGCATAGCCTCCTTTATATTATATGGCTTGACGATTCTTACAGTCGGGGTGGCAGCGGCGCTACAATGGGCAATTGCGCAGGCATTCGGTCCTCTTCCGACCTACGTCATGTTTTATCCTGCCATGATGCTTTCAGCCCTCTTGGGGGGGGTCGGCCCGGGGTTGCTCGCTACCGGGCTCGGAGCTCTTGTTGCCGACTGGATGTTCCTTTCTCCCTTAGGCTCGCTGGGAGTCGATCTCCGTAGCGATGTTGTGGGGCTGTTTCTCTTCTGTTTCAATGGCGTTTTCATCAGCCTCATCGTCGGCAGGTTACGGGTAGCGCGGACTGAAGCAGAGATCGTTCGCCAGAGTGAGGAGCGGTTCCGCGCCCTGGCCGACAACATCGCGCAGCTTGCCTGGATGGCGGACGGTAAGGGGTTGGCCTTTTGGTACAACCGGCGATGGTATGATTACACGGGAGCCACCGTAAATGAGATGGAGGGATCGGGCTGGCAGAAGCTCCACCATCCCGACCATGTCCAACGGGTAGCGGAAAAGATGAGGTACTGCTTGCAGCATGGAGAAATCTGGGAAGATACCATTCCTTTGCGAGGGAAGGACGGACAGTATCGCTGGTTTTTCTCCACAGCAATTCCGATCCTGGACAAAGCGGGGAAGGTCTGGCGCTGGTTTGGGACGCATACGGATGTGACCGGACTGCGTGAGGCCGAGGAGGCGCTGCGGCGGGCCAACGAACGAGTCGCCGGGATCCTGGGGAGCATCACCGATCTTTATATTTCTTATGACCGTGAGTGGCGTTTTACGGATTTAAACCCACAGGCTGAATATGTTTTCGGGAGAAAAAGAGAGGAAGTCATTGGCAAGGTCTTATGGGAAGTGTTTCCTCAAAACACACAGCAGGAGATTTACAGGCGCTACCAAGGGGCGATGGCAAGTCAAATTCCCGTGCACTTCGAGACCTTTTCAACGATTGCCGGCCGGTGGTTCGAGGTACACGCTTATCCTTCAGAGGAGGGCTTATCCACCTACTTCCGGGACGTCACGGAGCGCAAGCGGGCAGAGGAAGCGCTGGCGGATCGGACCGTTCAGCTGCAACGCATGAATCGGGAGCTTGTCGCCCTCAACGCCGAGCTCGAGAACTTCACGAACCTGACGAGCCACGACCTGCAGGAACCCCTCCGAACTCTGACCGCCTTTAGCGATCTGCTGCGCAAGGACCTGGGGCAGTCGCTGCCCGAGCGAGCGGCGCAAGACTTAGGGTTCATCACGGATGCGGCCAAAAGGATGCAAACGCTCATCCGCGATCTCCTGGCGCTCTCGCGAGCAGGCCGAGTAGCTAAGAAGAGGGAAAAGGTCTCTCTCAGTGAGTGCGTCGACCAAGCCCTTGAGGCGTTAGCCATGCGGGTGAATGAAACGGGAGCCGAAATTTCGCGCGACAAGCTGCCCGACGTCTGGGGAGATTCGATCTTATTGACGCAGCTCTACCAGAATCTTATCGGTAATGCTCTGAAGTTCAGCGGAGATCAGCGCCCGATCATCCAGTTGACCTTCGAGGAAAGAGAGGGGGAGCAGATCTTCGGGGTTAAAGATAACGGCATCGGCATCGAGCCCAAGTATGCCCAGCAGATCTTCCAGCCCTTCAAACGTCTGCACGGACCGGCCGAGTACGAGGGCTCGGGCATTGGATTGGCCATCTGCCGCAAGATCGTCGAGCGGCATGGAGGCAAGATCTGGGTGGAATCTGAATCCGGTAAAGGGGCTCACTTCCGGTTCACGATACTCCATAGAATGAGGGAACGATGAGGGCAATGTGTTTAACGCAATAGAGTACTTAGAGTTGTTAAATGGATCGCCTTCCAATGAGCGCAGAAGCTTTGAAAAATCATCGTTTCATGAAATAATTATCTGACCTTCAAAGAATTTACCAGAGCATTCTCTGCGACCTCTGCGTTCTCTGGGGCACAGGAATTTCATGTTTGAAAAAATAGTTTCTGGAGGACAGACGGGAGTGGATCGCGCCGCTCTGGATGTGGCTCTGGAACTGGGCTTTCCTTGCGGCGGGTGGTGTCCAAAGGGACGAAGGGCGGAGGACGGGGCGATCCCTGACTCCTATCCCCTGCAGGAGACTTCCGCATCGGACTACAGGGTTCGGACGGAAAAGAACATAGAGGAATCTGACGGGACACTCGTCCTGGCCTGGGGACCCCCGATGGGGGGAACTGCCCTGACCCTGAAACTGGCCAGACGGCATCATAAACCTTATTTTGTGGTGGACTTAGTTCACGGGGGAGACGCGCTGGGCGTTCAGGAATGGGGGTGGACAAAAAAGATTCGCATTCTTAACGTGGCCGGTCCCCGCGAGAGTGAAGCCCCGGGAATACACGCCCGGGCAATTTCCTTCCTTAAGGAAGTGCTGGGCAATGGACCAGAAGAATCTCCCCGACCCCTTTAAAGGTTGAAGCGCCGCTTCTTGAACGGGAAATTTAAATCGAGGAGTCGCCATGAAAAAAATTGAAACAAAATTTGGAGAGGCGTTTTATGAGTCTTTAGTTAGAGGGGTGACCGGCATTTCTCCAGACATCCTGCAATTAATGGAGGAAGCACTGGCTGAGGAGAAGTCCCCTCCTGCCCAAGCCATGCTCGAAGCAATGCTGAAGAATGTGGAGCTGGCCCGGAAACTTCGAAAAGGAGTATGCCAGTCACCCGGAATTCCCTGCATCTACGTGCGATGTGGTCCTAAAATGGCTGGAATCGACGTCAAGAAAATTACGGGGGAATCCATCATCCGGGCGACCCGAGAAGGTTATCTTCGTCCCAGCATTGTCCATCCGCTGACCCGCAAAAATACAGGGGATAACTCGGGACCCGGTATACCCAATTTTGAAATCGAATTAGACCCGAAGCTTGATTACCTCGAAGCCATCGTGAGTTTCAAGGGATGCGGGCCGGAGCTGTTTAATACTTTCCGGACCTTTACCCCGGAATCTCTCGGTAAAAACTTTGAAGGATTCAAGCGTTTCCTGTTGGAGACGGTCATCAACGCAGGGGGGAAACCCTGCCCCCCGATCGGGCTGGGAATCGGGATAGGGGGGCAAATGGATGGTGCAGCCAAGCTCAGCCGGAAGGCGATCAGTACCAGGAAATGGAATGATCAAAACCCAGATCCAGAGTTGAATCTTCTGGAACAAGACTTAAGAGACCGGATCAATCAGTTGGGAATAGGACCCGGGGGCGTGGGAGGCAAGACGACGGCACTGGCGGTCAAGATCGGAATCGCCTATACCCATACGGCGATTTGTCCAGTGGCGCTTAACTTTCATTGCTGGGTAGGCCGCAGGTTCGGTTTTAAGTTTTATAGCGACGGAACCCGGGAGGAAATTTTATGAAAAGACCCGTTCATCTTTCAACCCCCCTTGCTCCGGAAAGCATCCGGAACCTTAAAGTGCATGACATCGTGACCCTTACTGGAACGATTTATACAGCCAGAGATATGGCGCATCTAAAGCTCAAAGAGCTCAAAGAGAGCGGTAGACCCATGCCGGAAGTATTTGCCGGAGGGGTCATTTTCCATGCGGGTCCAGTCGTCAAAAAGGCGGATAAGGGTTTTACGTTACTGACGATCGGTCCTACCACCAGTATCCGGATGGAACCTCACTCAGATTTTATGGGTGATCTTGGCGTCAAAGCCTTGGTAGGAAAAGGAGGGATGGGGGACGGCAGTCTCCGGGCTTTTAAAAAATATGGCATGGTCTACCTTTTGGCGGCTCCTGGGTGTGGCGTCCTCCACGCTCAGGCAGTAAAAGAGGTCAGGCAGGTTCACTGGCTGGAAGAATTCGGAATGCCCGAAGCCATCTGGGTGCTGGAAGTGACTGAGTGGGGCCCGCTGACGGTCGCCATGGATAGCCATGGAAATAGCCTATTCCACACCATCCAAGAAGAAGGTCTCAAAAAACTGGACGCCTTAGTTAAAGATTGGAAACGATCCTCAGCTTAATACCAGCCGCTTAAAGGGCTCGGCGAACTTCAGTCCCTTGGAGGCACCGGCATTTTCCGCCCGCTTGCGCAACCATTCTTCCCATCTTGGCCACTGCCTCACCTGACTTTGATGTTGCCCCAGGGCTTTGATCTTCTTATCCAAAGTCTGCTCAATGTCCACCCAGAAATCAGGCTGATCGGAAGCAAAGAGCAGCGCTCGGCGTACGCGGCAGGGGTTCAGTCCTTGATCAATCTGTTCCGGAAAGTAGAGGCGATCGCGGGCCGAGATCATGGCGTCCAGGGCCAGAGTCCCGGAGGCCCGATGGTCCGGGTGTAACTGGTAGCGCATCCAGGGGTCATGGGTGACCAGGACTTCCGGCTGATATTCCCGAATGATCCGCGTCAAAGCCCTCCGCCGCTCCATGGTTACTTCCAGCTCGCCATCCCCGTTCTCTAAGAAGAGAACTTTTCCCACTCCCAGCTCTTCGGCAGCCCGAAGCTGCTCCTCCCGGCGCAACGGCGCTAAGGTTTCCGCGATCATGGAAGGGTCCTGTGTCCCTTTATCTCCCCTGGTCAAGACGACGTAGGTCACTTTTCTACCGGCCTCTACCCAGAGGGCGATCGTTCCCGCGCATTGCACTTCCGCATCATCCGGATGGGCGAAGATGACCATCGCCCGCTGAAATTCCAAATCGAGCACAAATCTCCTTTTAGTGCAGTGTTAAGTCTTGAGTGTTATTGGTCAGTCCATAAATATATAGACGCCGAAGACTAAATCCCTCCCTCCCTCCCTTTACAAAAGGGAGGAATTTCCCCTCTTTGGAAAAGAGGGGTCAGGGGAGATTTTGGAAGAATATGTCTGGTCAATTATGGATTCCTTGCTAAGTTCCAAGGTTGAAATCTTTTTTGTCTTTCGCCTATTGCCTATAGCCTTTGGCCTATCGCCTTCTTATGGATTCATGAGGCGCTGAAAATAAATATCGACCCCGTAAAGGGCGGCCACCGGGTTATGCCCCAGCACCCGGTCCTTGGTCACAAGGACCGTAGTCAAAGCCTTGGCATTTTTTAAAAACAGGGCATCGTGGCCCACACAAAGGCCCACCAGTACGTTAAAATCCGTCCCCGCTTCGTTGAGAAGCTCAGCCTGGGTGATCGGGTTGCACATGGTTTCGTATCTTCCGACCCTCACCTTCTCATCGTCGCTGAGACCCAGGAACTCCTTGGGGATCCCTCCCACCTTGCAGCAGACCGAAACCACTTCGAACCCATGTTTCTCCAGGATCTGCACGAAGGTTCTCCCCTCGGAGAAAAGGCCAGCACAGAAAGCCACGCCCAATTTCCGGTAGTCCATTTTTTTGGCAAATTCGATGATCTCCTCTACGCGCGTCTTGGTCGGCCTCAGCACGAAGGGCTTTTCTTCCCGTCTCACGTAGCATTCGGCCTCCTGTAAAGAGGAAGCTCTGGCGAAGCGCATCGTCTCGGGGTCGGCATATTTTCCCAGGGTTTTGTGGATTTCTTTTTCCCTGGTCTTTGTCGGGCAAAATTTTGGCCCCGTCCCTTCCTTGGACTGGCAAATTCTTACCTCGACGTTACACAAAGTACACCCCGGGGGTAGTTCTTTATCCATGATCCCTTCCCTCATCCTCCTCTCTTTTGTCCTTTGCCTCTCACCGGCTCCAGTCCGCCGCTTTCTTCCTTTACGGCCAGAAGAGGCATAAATTTTTTTACGGCCGTAACAATCGCCTGGATTAATTTCAACTGGAAGCGCTCCTGCCGGAGGAACCTTTCCTCGACGGGGTTGGTGATGTAGGCGGCTTCCACCAGGATGGATGGGATGCTTGGAGCCTGGAGAACTCTGAAGCCGGCTTCTCGCGGCTGGGTGAATTGGATGGAGTTGATGCGGGAGAGCTCGCTGAGTGCCAATCCCCCCAAATTCAGGCTCTCATTGATCGTATGGGTCTGCTCCAGGTCCAATAAGATGGAATCCAGGTCCCTTTCCCTCGGAGGCATAGAGATGCCCCCCACCATGTCCGAGGCATTTTCCTTCTGGGCCAGCAATTCAGTGGCTTTATCACTGGCTCCCTTGAGCGATAAGCAGTAGACGGAAGACCCGCGGGCCTCGCGTTTCCTGCTCGCATTGGCATGGAGGCTGATGAAAAGGTCGGCTCCATACTCCTGGGCAACCTTAATCCGATCCTCCAGAGAAACAAAGTAATCACCGCGGCGGGTCAAGAAGGCCCTGACATCACCGCTCTCTTCCAAAGCCTTTTGTAAATTCCTGGCGATCGCCAGGACAATGTCTTTCTCCCGGGTTCTTCCGGCGCCGATGGCTCCAGGGTCTTCCCCCCCGTGGCCTGGGTCGACCACCACGATCCTCGTTCTCTTGGATTTCAGCTTTTGGCTGACCTGCCGGTCCGCTTTCTCCTTTTCTTCCAGGTCCGGCCTAGAGACATCGATGACCAGCCGGTCCGGCTTGTCCAGGTAAGGTTTCAGGGCGAAAACATTCCCGCGCACCGGCCTGACCAAGGACAAGGTGACTTCCGCCCCTTCCGTGGCCCCGGGTTGAACCTGAATCTTTCGGATCACTCGATCGTTGACCCAGATCTCTCGCCCCCCTTCTGGGAGAATAACCTTGGGGAGGTTCACCGTTAAGATCAACGGATCGGCCGGTGCTGGAATTTCGTAGGCCGGAGGACCGTCCAGGTCGATGACCACCCGAGTATGATCGGGGGCAGTCCACTGGCGGATGTCCAATAATCTGGAGTTGGCCGGGGCCTCCGCAGCCATTAAACCCGGGGCCTGAGAAATAGCCAGAAAACCGGCCAGAGCGAGCCAACCTTTCTTCATCCCACAACCTCAGAAGCGAAAACGAGCCGGATCCCCTCTCTCTCGATCTCCGGGATCATCTCTTTGATGGCCTGGGCGGTTAGAGGATGGGGGTGGCCAATGGCCACCACCTTCCCCTCTTTTTTTGCTTTTTTCATGGCCAGACGGAGGGCCGCCTTGATGGCGCCGACGTCTTTCTCTCGATCGATGAACTTGTCATTCCGGGCGGACGCCACCCCCACCCGTTGAGCCATCTCCGGTCCCAGCGTATGAGGGCTGGTATGGCTGTCGATGAAATAGAGTTTTTCCTTCTTCAGGGCCTGCATCAAGGCCTGCATGACCTTCGGGTCCTCGGTGGCTTTAGACCCCATATGGTTATTGACTCCGCGAACATAGGGAATCTGCTTCAGGTCATCATGCAGTATTTTCCGGATTCCTGCCGCACTCATCCCCGTTCGCACGGTGTCTGTTTCCAAAGCATACGCCTCCTCTTCTTTTGGTTCCATCGGAAGATGAAGCATGACCTCGGACCCATCCCGATGGGCCATGAGCGCGGCTTCCCGGGCATGGGGGGTGTTCGGCAGAATGGCGAAGGTCAGGGCCTTGCCCATTCCCAGCATTCCTTTAAATTTTGCTGTATTGTATCCCCCATCGTCTATGATCAAGGCCATCCGGGGAGGGGGCGGTTGTCGAGTTTCCTCTTTTTTTTCCTCCGCCGGAATTGGGGGAGGGACGATCTGGCCCTCGCGCTTCTTTTTCGGCGGGGCCTTCCACAAGGTAAAAAAAACAGCCAGGAAGAGGATCAGGATGGACGGAATGACGATGAATGCCACTTTCCGGGCTTTGTTTCTTCGATTTCGTCCTTTCTTTTCCCCCTTAGCCATTGAAAATTAATTCTATATGAGCTTCTCCATTTTCTCAATAGAATTGGTCATAGGAAAGGCAATGAAAATAAAAAGGGCGGACCTTTTATGAATGCCCGCCCCTATGCGCTATGCGCTTTGCGCCTAGCGTGGCGACAAGCCCAGATCTCTTAGTTTCTCCGGGGTGGGGATGCCTTCTTCGCTCCATCCCCGGACCTGGTAATATTCGCTGAGCATCTCCCCCAGCGGAGGAAGGTTTGGGGTAAGGCCTTCGCCCGTGCGCTTCAAGGTCAATAACCTTGCCGGCAAAGTATCATCTTTGCGGCTGATTCCGCAACGCACATTGTAGAGCCTCTTCTGATTGAAGATCCGCTCCCCGATTTTCAAAAGCTCAGGCACATCCAGCGGAACGCCGGTAACCATGGTGTACCAGGCGGCGATAGGCGTAAGCTTCAGTCCGCCAAAAAGCGTGAACTTGCAAACCTTCAGGGCATCGTACAGGCCCATGACGTTTTGAGTCTTGGCGGCCAATTCTCCCTTCCCTTTCACCTCCAGCCTGGGCAAGGGCTTCTCGATGCCAATCTCCGGAAGCGAAAGAATACGTTCAAAGGTATGACTGAACCCGGCCAAATGGCAGGCGCCCCGGTTGGAGGTCGCATAGCTCACCCCGCCGGCGTTGTAGCACCTGGGATCATGGCCGGGAATCTCCAGGCCTTTCACGTGCGGGGAGAATTCTACCGCGTTCTTCCCGATCTTTTCGGCGGCGATTCTTACCCCCTCTCCCAAGAGATGGCCCAGGCCCTCGCGCTTGCCGATCTTCTCCACCATCTTCACCACAACATCGCCCCGGCCCCAGAGGAGCTCCAGCTCGCCGGTCTCCTTCTTGGTGATCAATCCCTTTTCATAGGCCTCCATGGCGAAGGCGATGGAACCTCCGCAGGAGATCGTGTCCATACCGAACCGGTTGCAAAGCTCATTGGCCTTGGCGATCGCTTCCAAATCATCCACCAGGCAAAGACTGCCCAACAGGGCAATGGTTTCATATTCTGGCCCCGCGCCTTCAACCCCCGCATAGGGACCCTTGTCGATCTTCACTCTTCGGCCACAGCCGATGACGCACTTCTCGCAATAATAGATCCCCGTGAGGATCTTCTCGGTCATGGCCGGGCCAGCGATCTTCGCCGCTTGCTGCTCCCAGCGGCCCTGGTATTTCCAGTTCTGCAGCGGCAGGCTGCCCAGAGCTTCAAACGCGGCGACCCCGCCCGCAGTCCCATTCTTCCGCATCCCTTCAGCATTCTTGGCCACCATGGGGCTGATTTCCTTCAACGAGGCCCGCAGGCCTTCGGGGTCGGCCATCTCAATCTCCTGCTTGCCATGGACAGCGATGGCCTTCAGGTTCTTTGCACCCATGACCGCCCCGGCCCCACCCCTCCCAGCCGCGCGGGCATCTTTGCCATCATTCATGATACTGGCAAACCGGACACCTTTTTCCCCTGCCGGGCCGATAGAGGCTACAACGGCTTCGTTCCGCGTCTCTTTCCTGACGATCGCGTCCAATTCATACGTATCTTTGCCCCAGAGATGGGTCGCATCCCGGATCTCGGCCTTCCCCTCTGAAACCCAGAGGTAAACAGGCTTTGGGGATTTCCCTGAGATGACCACTCCATCGAAACCCGCCCGTTTGAGGAAAGGTCCCCATGTCCCACCCGAATCCGATTCCGCAAAAACTCCGGTGAGGGGAGATTTGGTGACCACGGCGTGTCGCCCGGAGGTGATCACCGGCGTGGCCGCAAAGGGCCCCGTCATGAAGATGAGGCGGTTCTCAGGACCCAGCGGATCGGTCTCCGGTCCGGTCTCATCATATAAGATCTTGGCGGCCAGCCCGCTCCCCCCGATAAATTTCTTCGCCAGGCCCTCATCCAGCGCCTGCGTCTCAACGCGGCCCTTGCTCAGGTCTACCCGCAGAATCTTTCCCGCATAGCCTTTCATTTATCCATACCTCCTTTAGGTTTCAGATTACGGCTTACAAATTTTGCAATTTGCATTTTAACTTACCCCCCGCTGATCGGGGGAAGGATCTTGACCACGTCTCCCTCGCAAACCAGGTCTTCCAATTTAAGAACCTCATCCCCCCGAACCAGGATTACAAAAAAACTCTGGACCTCATCCCCTGCTTTGCGAACGTAAAGCTTGAAAGCCGGGATTCGCTTTTCTATGATTCCCAAAAGTTCTTTGACCGGGATTGGTTTTTTTAGATCGAGGTCGATTTCTTTCTTGCCCGCAAGTTCATCGAAGGGTTGGAAAAAGCGGACTTTCATCGATTCTTTTCCCCGTTTACCATATTTTATTGTCTCCATTGGAACTTGAAGATGTCAAGGAAAATCTCAAACATATATTGTTAGGGAGAAAAAGAAAGTTATTGAATGGCCGCAGCCAGAGATGAAATAAAAGCTCCTACCCGATGGATTAGGCCCTCATTCCCCGCTTCCTCCTCCACGATCTTCACCACGGCGCTTCCCACGATGACCCCATCGGCAAAACGGCTGACCTCCTTAGCCTGCTCTGGGGTCGAGATGCCAAAACCCACGGCAACCGGCTTTTTGCTTCCCTCTTTAATTCGCCGGACCGCGGACTTAAGTTCTTCCGGTAATTTCCCCCGGACTCCCGTCACGCCTGTTATGGAGACATAGTAGATAAACCCCCGGCTTACCTTGCTCACCCATCTTATTCGTTCGGGAGGACTGGTTGGGGCTGCCAGAAAAATGGTATCCACCCCCAATTTCCTGGCCTCCTCAATCCACGGCCGCGCTTCTTCCGGGGGAAGGTCGGGGATGATTACCCCCGCGATTCCACTTCTTTGGCAATTCTCTGCGAAAGCCTTTAGGCCATACCGGAAAAGGGGGTTGAAATAGGTCAGGAGAACCAGCGGGGGCGTTATCTCTTTCAATTTCTTTGCCAGGCCAAATATGCCCTCCAGATTGACCCCTTTTTGTAAGGCCCGCTGGGAGGCGGCCTGGATGGTCGGGCCGTCGGCCAGCGGATCCGAATAGGGCACACCCAGCTCGATGATGTCCGCTCCGCTTTCCGCCATTTTGATGACCAGTGCTTCGGTTGTTTCGAGGTCGGGGTCGCCGGCAACGATGAATGGAATCAGGGCCGCCCGGCCGCTTCTTTTTAATCTCTTGAAGGTCTGCTCGATTCTGTTCATAATTCGACTCCCATCCTAAGGGCCACGGATTGAACGTCCTTATCTCCACGTCCAGACAGATTGACAATCATGATTTGATCCCTCCCCATGGAGGGGGCCATTTTCTTGGCGTAGGCCAGCGCATGGGCGCTTTCTAATGCCGGAAGGATTCCTTCAGTATGGGAAAGGAGCTGAAAGGCGTCGAGGGCTTCCTCGTCCGTAACGGTCACATATTCCGCCCTTCGGCTCTCTTTTAAAAAGGCGTGCTCCGGGCCAACCCCAGGATAATCTAAACCGGGCGCAAAGGAATGGGTTTCCAAGATATTGCCAGAATCACTCTGTAAGATGTAGCTCATGCTTCCGTGCAGGGTTCCGACAGAACCCGCATTCAGGGAAGCAGCATGCTTTCCCGTGCTCATTCCCAGGCCGGCGGCTTCCACCCCGATGAAGTGTACGCGATCTTTGCAGAAGGGATGGAAGAGACCGATGGCGTTGCTTCCACCTCCCACGCAGGCCACCAGGTAATCCGGGAGACGGCCTTCCTTCTCCATCACCTGTTTCTTGGCCTCCCGTCCAATCACGGACTGAAAATTCCTGACCATCAAGGGATAGGGATGAGGCCCAACCACGGAACCCAGGAGGTAATAAGCCTCCTCCACGTAAGTGACCCAATCCCGGATGGCCTCGTTGACGGCATCCTTCAAAGTCTGGGACCCGGACGAGACCGGAATGACTTTGGCTCCGAGAAGTTTCATCCGGAAGACATTCAGGGATTGTCGTCGGATGTCTTCCTCTCCCATATAAACCGTGCATTCCAGACCCAAAAGGGCGGCTGCGGTGGCTGCGGCGACCCCATGCTGCCCCGCCCCCGTTTCCGCGATGACCCTTTTCTTGCCCATCTTCTTGGCCAACAGAGCCTGTCCCAGGGTATTGTTGATCTTATGAGCCCCGGTGTGCGTCAGGTCTTCCCGCTTCAAATAAATCTTGCCCCCCTTTAACTCCGCGCTTAGTCCTTTGGCCAAATAAAGGGGGGTGGGTCTCCCGGCATAATCCCTCAGAAGAGAATTCAATTCCCTATGAAATAAAGGGTCCTTCTGGACCGAGAGGTAGGCCCTCTCCAATTCATCGAGGGGAGCCATCAAGGTCTCGGGCACAAACTTTCCACCAAAAATTCCAAAATGTCCTCTCTTATCGGGTTGACTCATCGGCCTTTTTTACCTCCTTTACGAACTCAGTCATTTTGCCTCGATCTTTCTTTGCCAAGATTTTTTCCACTCCGGAACAAACATCCACTCCGAGGGGTCGCAACTCACGAATGGCCTGAAACACATTCAGGGGATTCAAGCCCCCGGAGAGAATAAAGTTTCTCTGCTTGCGAGCTTCCCGGGCCATTTCCCAGCAGAAGGTTTTTCCGGTCCCCCCAGCTCGATCGGCACTCCAGGCGTCTAACAAAATGGAGGCGAAAGGATATCGCTCCATCTCTTTCAGGCTCTCAGCGTCTTTGACGCCGATGGCCTTGATTACCGGAAGATGGATCTGGCGGCAATATTCCGGGGGTTCCTGCCCGTGAAATTGCAGCGCATCCAGGCCGCAATCCTCCGCGATTCGCCGCACTTTTCCTAACTCTTCGTTAACGAAGACTCCAACTTTCCAGGTGGACGGGGAGAGATGGCGAACCATCTCCCGGACCCGCAAAGGGGTGATCCTGCGCGGGCTGGGGGCGAAGATGAAACCCAAGGCATCTACGCCCAGGGAAACCGCTTCCAGGGCATCCTCGAGGTTGGTGATTCCACAGATCTTAATCCAGGTCATAAAGCAAGTGCCTAAAGTTGGAAAAAATCATTTTCAAAAATCCAAATCCAGAAGCTCCCGGATTTTTCGGGCGGGATCGGGCGCACGCATCAAAACCTCTCCCACCAAGATGCCCTTTGCGCCAGCCTCCTGAAGACGTTTCACGTCATTTCGGTTTGTAATTCCGCTCTCACTGATGACCGTCGCTCCGGGGCAAACTCTTTCTATCAGGCCAAAGGTTGTCTCCAGGTTCACCTCCAGCGTTTTCAGGTTGCGGTTGTTGATCCCGATCAGCCCAAGATCCAGGCCCGAAATCTTTTTCAGGTCTTCTTCATCGTGGATCTCCACCAGAGGAACCAGGCCCAGGCCCCCGGCCAATTCGGCAAATTCCCTAAGTTGGCGGGGCTCAAGAATCGCGGCGATGAGCAAGATCGCGTCCGCTCCGGCCATTCTTCCCTCATAAATCTGGAAAGGGTCGATGACGAAATCCTTCTGCAAGACGGGTAGAGAAACTGCCTCCTTGACTTGCCGGAGATGGCTGAGAGCTCCCTGAAAAAAATGAGCTTCCGTGAGAACCGAGATGGCGCTGGCTCCTCCCGCCTGATAGGCCCAGGCAATCCTGCCCAGGTCGGCACTCTCCCGGATTATTCCGGCAGAAGGGGAAGCCTTTTTAATTTCGGCGATGAGGGCCATGGGTCCATTCTTGGAGATCGACGCCGTGAGATCCCTGGGAGAGGGAAGGTCAGAAACCATCTCCTTCATCTCTTTCAGGGAAGAGGAAGTCTTTCTTCTGTTGATCTCTTCCCTCTTTCGCGCGATCACTTTTTCTAAGAACATCTTTCCTCACCCCGCCCTCTGCGAAAATTGGATCAGGTCTTGGAGTTTCTTCATTGCCTTTCCCGAGTCAATAGACTCCCTGGCCAGTTGAATTCCATCTGGGAGGTTTGCGACCCTTCCGGCAGCCATAAAGACAGCAGCGGCATTCAAAAGGACGACGTCCCGCGGAGGGCCGGGTTCTCCTCCCAGGATTTTGCGTAAGATGTGGGCGTTCTTTTCAGGTGTCCCGCCCTGGATTGCCTCCAGGCTCGCTCTCTTGATACCCGCCATTTCCGGTTCGATCTGGTAACTCTGGATGTCTCCATCCTTGAGGTAGCAGACGGTTGTTTTCCCGGTGATGCTAATCTCGTCGCCATGGTCTTCCCCATGCACCACGAAGGCCACCTTGCTCCCTAGGTTTCTCAGTACTTCGGCCACCGGACGCGTCATATCTTCGCGGTAGAGGCCTAAAAGATGGACAGAGGCCCCCGCCGGGTTGGTCAGAGGGCCGAGAAGGTTGAAGGCCGTGCGAATCCCGATTTCCCTGCGCGGAGCCAGGGCATGCTTCATGGCCGGATGGAATAAGGGGGCAAATAAGAAAGCCAACTTGAGTTCTTGCAAGGATTTCTCCACCTTCTCCGGGGCGAGGGCGATATGGATTCCTAAAGCCTCCAGGACATCGGCGCTCCCGCAGCGGCTGGACACGGACCGGTTGCCATGCTTGGCCACGGTCAGCCCACCGCCGGCAGCCACGAAAGCCACAGCCGTGGAGATATTGAAAGTGCCGCTTCCATCCCCGCCCGTCCCACAGGTATCTACAACGCATTCCCCGTCCTGCGCCCGGATGCAGACGGCTTTGGCCCTCATGGTCCTGGCAAAACCAGTGATCTCCTGAACCGTCTCTCCCTTCATCCGCAAAGCGGTGAGGAAAGAAGCAATCTGCGTGGGCAGGGCTTCCCCTCCCATGATGATGGTCATGGCCTTCCCGGCTTCGTCTTCGCCGAGGTCATTCCCTTCAACGACTCTCGCGATGAAACTTTTCAGCATCTTTTTTCTCCTCCATCTGTAAGAAATTCTTCAGAATCATCTTCCCTTCCCGGGTCATAATTGACTCGGGATGGAACTGGACCCCCTCCATAACAAAATCCTTGTGCCTTACGCCCATAATCTCCCCTTCTTTCGTCTCCGCAGAAATCTCCAGACATTGGGGCAGGCTTTTCCGCTCGATGAGGAGAGAATGGTAGCGGATGGCCTGGAAAGGGTTGGGAAGGCCCCGGTAAATCGTCCTCCCGTCGTGATAAATGAGCGAACTCTTACCATGCATCAGCCGTTCGGCACGGATGATCTTTCCCCCGAAAGCCGAGCCGATACATTGGTGCCCCAGGCATACTCCCAAGATGGGAATCCGGCCGGCCATTTGCAGGATCGCCTCCTGCGAGATGCCTGCCTCGTTTGGGGTGCAAGGCCCCGGGGAAATGACCAGATATTTGGGGCCTTTCTGCCGGATGGCCGCCAGGTCAATCTGGTCGTTTCGAACCACCTGGCAACTGCCTCCCAACTCCCCCAGGTATTGCACCAGGTTGTAAGTGAATGAATCGTAATTGTCGATCAAAAGAATCATGGCAACCCCTCCTCCGCTTCCTGGATGGCCCGAAAGATGGCCTGGGCCTTGTTCAGAGTCTCTTCATACTCTTTCTCCGGTTCAGAATCCGCGACAATTCCAGCGCCCACCTGGATGTAGGCTTTTCCATCCTTAATCAGAATGGAGCGAATCGTGATGCAGGTGTCCATGTTTCCAGAGAAGCTGAAGTAGCCCACCGCTCCTGCGTAAGGCCCCCGCCGGATCCGCTCCAGTTCCTCGATGATCTCCATGGCCCGAATCTTGGGAGAACCCGAGACCGTTCCCGCTGGAAACGCCGCCCGGAAGACTTCGAAAGAATTCTTTCCCGGAGCCAGAAGACCCCGAATGTTGGAGACGATGTGCATGACGTGGGAATAGCGCTCCACCCCCATCAATTCGGTGACTTCGACCGAACCGATCATCGCCACCCGGCCTACATCGTTCCGCCCCAGATCAACCAGCATGATGTGCTCGGCCCTCTCCTTTTCATCCGCGAGCAAATCCTTCTCCATCTCCATATCTTCCGCCTGGGTTTTTCCCCGCCGGCGGGTGCCGGCGAGCGGCCGGAGCTCGATCTGACTCCCTTCCAGACGGACCATCACTTCGGGCGAAGCCCCCAGAAGTACCGCATCGTCAATTTTCAAATAAAAGAGGTACGGGGAAGGATTGATGGATCGCAGGGCGCGATAGATATCGAAGGGCTCGCAGCTAAGTTCAGTGGAAAAACGTTGGGAGAGGACCACCTGGATCACATCCCCGGCACGAATATACTCCTTGGCCTTTTCCACCCCCTTCATGAATTCTTCCCGGCTTAAATTGGGGAGGAGCCGAGACGGAGAGAAAGATTTCCTTGGGGAAGAAGCGGGAGCGGGAGCTTGGAGGCTGGCCACGATTCCTCCGATCTTTTCCTCCGCTTCCCGGTAAGCCTCTGCCGGAGTCTGGGCACCATCCAAACACACGTTGGCAATCACTTTAATCTTCTGCTTTACATTGTCGAAGATCAGCAGGGTATCGGTAATCATGAAATAGCAGTCATAGAGAGCCCGGTCTGGAGGAAGCAGCTCGGGAATCTTCTCAAAAGACCGGACCACATCATAACTGGTGTAACCGACCGCCCCGCCAAAGAATCTTGGAAGGGAATCATGGGGGGCAGCCCGAAAGCTTCCGAGGAAACTCTGCAGGGCCTGGAGAGGGTCTCTATCTTTTCCCTTTCGCAAGACCTCTCCGTTCTTGAGGATTTCGAATTCTTCCCCCCGGCTCCGGAATAGATGAGAGGGTTGGGATCCCAGAAAGCTATAGCGCCCCCATTTCTCCCCTCCTTCCACACTCTCCAGAAGAAAAGAAAACTTCCCCGAGTCGATTTTCCGGAAGGCCGAAATCGGGGTCTCCCAGTCAAAATGCACTTCCTTGTATACGGGGATGAGGTTGCCCTGGCGGGCCAGCCGTTTGAACTCCCTCAAAGATGGGGTCACCATAATCTTTCCTCCTTTTCGATTAAAAAATCTTTCACCGCAGAGCACGCCGAGGACGCTGAGAAAAAGCCGCGATGCCAAAATAAAAAGAGCTACGCTTTTATCCTTTGTCCGTTTGCCAAATATTCGTCTCTGTGCTCTCGGTGATCCCTGTGGTTAAAAAATAAAAAGGCCGGGGGGTCACGAAGACTGCCCCCGGCCTTTATCTTAGAGCGAATGTTTTAATTCAGGTATTGCTCCCCGGCGATGGGCATTCCTCGTCCCTATGGGTGCCGCACCACCACCACCGATGATTGCATAGATGAGAAAAGATGATCTCCTTTGATTTCATAAATCCCTTTTGCCTATGAGCTCCGTGGATAGGACCCCAGAAACTTTAAGAATAGAACATTTTTCTTCAGTTCATTCACCGCCTCATGAATGGGTGAGTCCATCGCATGGCCTTCTAAATCCAAAAAGAAAACATATTCCCATGGCTTATCTTTAATGGGGCGGGATTCGATTTTCGTAAGGTTGATCGACTTCTCAGAAAAAGGCCTCAGCATCCGGTAAAGAGAGCCAGGCGAATGGGAGATAGAAAAAAGAAGAGAGGTCTTGTCCTTGCCGGTCCGGTCGCTCATCTGGCTGCCAAGGACCAAAAAGCGCGTGTAGTTGTGGAAATAATCTTCAATTTGGGATTCGATGGCTTTCAGTCCGTAAAGATGAGAGGCAAAGGAGCTGGCAATGGCCGCTGCCTTTGGGTCCTCGGCAGCCATCTGCGCGGCCTTGGCGGTGCTCGTCGTTTCCACAAGCGGGACGTGAGGAAAGTTTCTCCTCAGCCATTGCCGGCATTGGGCCAACGCCTGCGGATGGGAATAGATTTTCTCAGCATTTCTGGAATCACCGCTCTGGGAGAGGAGATCATGAGATATGCGGAGCGAAATTTCGCCGCAGATTTTCAGCTCCGAGTCGATGAACATATCCAGGGTTCGGTTCACGACTCCTTCCGTAGAATTCTCGATGGGAACCACTCCATAATTCGCCTTCCTCCTCTCCACAGCTTCGAAGACTTCCTGGATACTCTCTTCGGGCAATGCCCGAATCGAGCTGCCAAAACGCTCAATGCAGGCCAGGTGAGCGTAAGTTGCCGGCGGACCGAGATATACCACAGTTAGCTCCACCTCCAAGGAACGGCAGGCAGAGATGATTTCGCGAAACACCGGGGAAATAGCCCCTTGGGGAAAGGGACCGGGGTTTGGCAAATTCAGGCGCTTAAGAATCTCCTCTTCTCGCTGTGGGCTGTAGGCGTCCATGTTGGCTTCCGATTTGACCTTCCCCACTTCCCTAGCCACTTCTGCCCGCTCATTCAGAAGACGAAGAATTTGCCCGTCAATCGTTTCGATCTTCTGCCTATGGATTTTTATTTTTTCCTCCGCTCCCATCTTCATTCCCTTCCCAGCGCCTTCTGCCGGAGTAAATGATCTGCTAAAACGATCGCCACCATGGCCTCGCAGACCGGGTTGATCCTGGGGATGGCGGAAACATCGTGGCGTCCTTGAACCTTGATCGACACCGGGCGCATGGAGTGATTCACTGTTCTTTGCTCCAGGCCAATCGAAGGGATCGGTTTCACGGCCACCCGCAGAAGGATATCTGCTCCATTGGATATCCCCCCCAAAATTCCTCCGGCATCGTTTTTTTCAAACCCCTCTGGACCCAGAGGGTCATTGCACTCTGAACCGAACATCCGGGCAGCTCGAAAGCCTGCACCTACTTCCATTCCCCGCACGGCCCCAATACTCATCAGCCCCTTGGCCAAATCTGCCTCGAGCTTATCAAAAACCGGTTCCCCCAACCCAGCCGGACAACGCCGGACGAGTATTTCCACGATGCCCCCGAGAGAGTCTCCCCGAAGCCTCGCCTGCTCAATCTTCTTCTCCATTTGTTTTGCGGCCTCCCCGTCCGGGCAGAGAAGACTGTTCTGGCCGATCTCCGGGTAATCCGTCTTGGCCGCTCGAATCCCTCCCAGTTCCATGGTGTAAGAGATCACTTCTATCTTTTCTTTTTCCAGGATTTTCTTGGCGATGGCGCCTGCGGCTACTCGGCCAACCGTTTCCCTCGCGGAGGCCCTCCCCCCACCCCGATAGTCCCGGATTCCATACTTGGCCTGATAGGTGAAATCAGCCTGACCCGGCCGGAAAACATCTTTCAACTCTTCGTAAGGACTGGAATCAACGTCTTCATTCCAGACCAAAAGAGAAATGGGGGTTCCGGTCGTCTTTCCTTCAAAGACTCCGGAGAGAATTTCCACCCGGTCTTTCTCTCTTCGAGGACTTGAACCTTTTTTATGGCCTGGCCTGCGGCGATCCAGCTCTTTCTGGATGTCCTCGGCGGAAAGGTCCATCTTAGGTGGGCAGCCATCGATCACCACCCCCACAGCGTTCCCATGGGATTCTCCCCACGTAGTTATCCTGAAAAGTGTTCCGAACGAATTCCCGCCCAATTTAATCCCCCATTCCCTCCCCGATGATGGATAATATACTTTCCACCACCTCTTCGACTTCCAGATCTGCAGTATCGAACTGGACATCCGCCGCCTTCTCATAATAGGGGTCGCGGTAGGCCATGATGTCCTCTAATTCTTCCAATGCTCCTTTTCCGGTCAGGGTTGGCCGGCTGGCTTTCGTTCGTGGATCCAGATCCATTCTTTTATAAAGAACTTGCCGATCCGCCTTCAACCAGATGACCAGGCCATTTTTCTTCAAAGATCTTACATTCGCGGGATCGAGCACAGCCCCCCCACCGGCCGCGATGACCAAATGATCGCCACTGGAAATTTCTTCGATGATTCTTTTCTCCATATCCCGGAAATGCTCCCAGCCCAAGGATTTTACGATGTCAACGATGAGGGCACCCTGCCGCTTTTCCAGAAGATCATCCGTGTCTACAAACTCCTTCTGGGTAAGTGCCGCCAGCCTTCTCCCCACAGTGCTTTTGCCAGCGCCCCGGTAACCAATCAAGACGATGTTCATAATGAAAGCAGCTTTCAGCAGTCAGCAATCAGCGAAAAATGGTCACCTTTCCTCTCAAGCTGAAAGCCAATGGCTGACCGCTTTTTTAATAAAGTTTCTGAAGTGTCTTCCAGAACTCCGGGAAGGACTTGTCCACGCATCGTTCCCCTTTGATCTTCATGCCGGGTACAGCAAGACCGGCGATGGCGAAGGACATGGCCAGGCGATGGTCCTGGTGGGTCTCGATTTCTGCTCCCCGGGCTTTTCCCCCCTCCACTGACAACCAGTCTTTTCCCTCTTCTACCTTGACCCCCATCTTGGCCAGCTCGTAAGCCAGAGCCCCGATGCGGTCGGACTCCTTCAGGCGCAGATGGCCGATATTCTGAATCACGGTCCTTCCCCGAGCAAAAGTTGCGGTGACCGCCAGGGTTGGAACCAGGTCGGGCATGGGGTTCATATCCATCTCAATCCCCTGCAGCTCTTTCCCCCAGACTTCGGCGAAGCTTTCTCCGCGGGCCACCTCGCATCCCATTTTTTCCAGGATTTTCAGAAATCCAGCATCCCCTTGGATGGATTCAGGACGGAAGTTTTCCACCCTCACCTTTCCCCGGGTGATTGCGGCTGCCGCCAAGAAATAGGAAGCATTGGATGCGTCTCCTTCAATCAGATATTTCTGGGGAAGATAACGCTGACCGGCCCGGATGAAAAAAGAACGATATTCCTCGCACTGAACCTCCACCCCAAAAGCAGACATCACATCCCGAGTGATGTCCACATAGGGGCGAGAAACCAATCGGCCCTCCACCTCCAATCGCACATCTCCCAAGGCATAGGGGGCAACCAGTAAAAGGGCGGAAAAGAACTGGCTGCTCTCGCTGCCGTTAATCCTGGCCACTCCTCCCATGAGGCCTTGGGATTCCACGACTACAGGCGGATAGCCGTTTCCTTCTTGCGAATAGGCCTTGACCCCCAAAGCGACCAGGCCATCCAAAAGCCCGGCGATCGGTCGTTCCCTCATCCGCTCACTCCCATCCAGCAGGGTGCGCCCTTCCTTCAGAGCAGCCAGCGCAGTCAAAAACCTCATGGAAGTCCCAGAATTGCCGACATAGATTTTCTCACCAGCCGCTTTTAGTTTTCCCCCCTTCCCAGAACGCGGAGCAGATTTCCTTCCCCGAAGACAGGGACCCCGAATTTTTCTAGCCCCTGGATCGTATGCTCGGTATCTTCGCTGCGCAGGGCATTTTTCAAAACAGACTCCCCATCCGCCAGAGCAGATACAAGGAGGGCCCTGTGGGTGTAGCTCTTCGACCCGGGAATGGTTACCACTGCGTCGCAATGATGGAGGGGTTTGATCTCGATCATCGGAATCCTCTTTAAGGAAGCGCTCAGCGATCCGCTTGCAGCGCTCGCCGCAGGTCCTCTTTGATCTGTTCAACCTCTGGCCTTCTGCCGGTCCAGATTTGGAGCTGCGCCGCCCCCTGTCGGGCAAGCATCGAAAGCCCATCAATCGTCTGGCAGCCCCGCTCTTCCGCCTCACGCAAAAGCTTCGTCCGCAAGGGCTGGTAGACAATGTCCATCACCGTCATCCCTGCTCGCAATACCTTCTGAGGAAGAGGGCTCTCGCCATCCTGCGGCACCATGCCTAAAGGAGTGGCGTTGATCAGCACATCCGCATCCAGCTTTTCGCGGAAAGAGAGGGGACGGTGAATGAAACCCAGTTCTTTGGCCAAATTTGCTGCTTTCTGCGGGGAACGATTATGAATGAAAACCTGGCAGCCTCTTTCTTTCAGCCCAAAGGCGATGGCCCGCGCTGCCCCGCCAGCTCCCAGAAGAATGACCCGCTTATCTTTCAAATCCACTTTTTCTTCCAGTGCTTCTAAGGCCCCACACCAATCCGTGTTATGGCCAATCAGCCTTCCCGCTTCATTGGTGATCGTGTTTACGGCTTTGATTTTCCCGGCGACCCCTGCGACTTGATCCAGGAAGGGGATGATCTGAGTCTTAAAGGGGATGGTCACGCTCACCCCCCGAATCCCCAGCCCTCGGATCCCGCTCATCGCTTCTGCAAGATTTTTGACTTCAAAGGCTACGTAGGCCGCGTTCAAGCCCATCCTGCGGAAAGCTCCATTGTGGATGATCGGGCTCAGGCTATGCCGCACCGGGTTCCCGATGACTCCATAGATTTGAGTCTGAGCATTGATCATCTCAACCTCTCCCAGATTTCCCTCAACTCTCCCGCGGTCAATTGCCCGGGAGCAGAGGTGCGTTTTCTATCCAAGGAAGCATACGTCCAGGCCGCTCCCATGAGGGGCGCAAAGATCCGGCTCATCTTCCCTTTTTCTCCCATACCGAAGGCAACGATCTCCTGCTTCCTTTCCCGGGCGTAAGGAATGAGCGATAGGATTCTTAGATTGTCCTCGAAGGTGCGGGCCAAGGTTACAATTTTAATCACGTCCGCCCCATACCGCATCATACCCCGAAGAAGAACGCGCATCGTCTGGGGGGATGGCGTTCCCCTAAAATCGTGCCAAGAGAGGACCAACCGGGTTCCCCTCTTATTTTTGATCAATTCCCAGAGGGATGATCTTTTGCTTCTCATCTCCACATCTACATAGGCAACGCCCAGATCGACCGCCTGCTGCAGAATCTCCAACCTTTTTTTCTCCTCCCCTCTATACTTTCCCTCTTCTTCTTTTCGCCGGTTGGTAACGACGAACGGCTTTTTCCCGACTTTTAATAGCGGTTGCAGTTCCGGTTCTCTTAAATAGTCCAGGCGAAGTTCGATGAGGTCTGCCAGGCGGTTTGCCTCCTCAATGGCTGGCAGAGCCCTTTCCACAGATGTCTCCACGATGGGGAGGCAGATTCTTCCCGGGCTTTTACCTTTCAGAAATTGTCTCCTCAACTCGCCCTCCCAAAACCTTCCGTAAAACAGGTCTTCCCAAAATAAAAAAGCCGTGAGAGAGATCCCCCCCCACGGCTCAAAATAAAAGGGCCGTGGGAAGCGCTTTGTCTGCCCACGGCCCCGATCAGTTAAATTTATTTACCGATCAGCTTCCAGGCGGCGGGCAGACTCCGACCCAATTAAACCAATAAAAGAAAAACCCGCAGCCAGACTCAAAATCTATCCGCTGGTCCATTTCAATTCCTGAATTCACGATAAATTTTTTTACCACAGAGTCAATCTGGCTGTCAAGAAAAATTTTCGGGTATTTCGAAATTTGGACGCAGATTTTCGCAGATACGCGCAGAAAAAAATCCCAGCCTTTGAGAATTCAAGAGCCAGAAAACAGAAGCCAGAAAGAAAGACATTTCGGATTTCTGAATTCTGACTCCTTTATTCTAAATCTGGGTAATCTGCGTTTATCTGCGTCCAATTATTTGAAGCCCTCTTCTATGTACCAGCGGATGAATCGGGCCAATCCTTCGCGGATGTCCGTCCTAGGCCGGTATCCCAACCGCTCGATTGCCTTGCGGATGTCCGCGTAGGTGCGCTCCACATCCCCTGGCTGTGCCGGAAGATATTCCACCCTTGCCTTCTTCTTCAATTGTTCTTCGATCCATTGGACTAATTGGGCGAGGGCGGTGGTTTGCGACTCGCCGATGTTATAAATTTCGTATCCGTGTTCTCTTCCTAATGCCGCGATCGTCCCCTCGATGGCATCTCCGATATACGTATAGTCTCTCCGGGAACTCCCGTCCCCGAAGAGAGTCACCTTTTTCTCCTCGGCGATCAAACGGGTGAATTGATGAATAGCCATCTCCGGGCGCTGCCTCGGCCCATAGACCGTAAAGTAGCGCAGGCAGGCAACGTCCATCCCATAGAGGTGATGATAGGTATGGCAAATGAGTTCGCCGGCTTTTTTCGTAGCCGCATAAGGGGAAATGGGATTGTCGACGGGATCCTCTTCGGCGAAAGGAACCTTAAGATTATTTCCATAGACCGATGAGGAGGAGGCAAAGACCACTCTGCGTACTTTATATTTCTTACAAGCTTCCAAAAGGTTCAGGGTCCCGCGGATGTTCACATCGGCGTAAAGCAGGGGATTCTCGATCGAAGGCCGGACTCCGGCCCGGGCGGCCAGATGGGCGACGATTTCGATTTTCTTCCCGGGGAAAAGGTTATGGAGAAGATCCTCATCCCGCAAGTCTCCTTCAACGAGGCAAAACTTTGAGTCTTTAAGGGCCTGGGTGAGGTTGCGGCGCTTAAACGCGGGGTCATAAAAATCATCAAAATTATCCAGGCAGATGACCCGATGCCCTTCGGCGAGGAGTCGCTCTACCAAGTGTGACCCAATAAACCCCGCACCGCCAGTTACCAAATAATTCATAACCGTTTCTCTTAAGCCGGAGAGCGATTATTCGCCGCAGAGGTCTTTTTTTTATCCATCTCTGTGTCCCCTGTGTCCTCTGTAGCAATTAATTCCAGAAGCTTTTCACCCCGCTGTAACCAAAATACACTCCGAATCCTAACAACAGAACACCGCAGATGGCAATTAGGGTTTGATAGGCTCGGTCATTCGCCCAGCGCTTGCCGAAGTGGACCAGTGAGGAAACGAAGGCATACCAGACTAAGTCTGAGAGAATATGGCCAGTATAGAAGGAGGAGATCCCCATCATCCCGTACTTCATCGAGAAGGCAATGTAGCTCAAGCCGATCGTCGCCCACCACACGATCCAGTATGGGTTGGAGAGGCTGAAAAGAATCCCGGCCCAGACTGGATGGAGCGCTGCCGCCCCCTTCTCCCCTTCAAAAACCAGCGAGACTTTCCGGGCACCCCGCAGCATAGATCCCCCCATCCACAGCAGAACGATTCCCCCGCTAATCCCGATCGCTCCGATCACCGACCCATGGGTTAAGACCTGGCCCAATCCGTACACGATGGCCACCACCAAAGAAAGCTCCAGAATCCCATGGCCGAGGACCACCAGCGGGCCCACCATCCATCCCCGGGTAGCGGATTGGCTGATCGTCACAGTGAGTACCGGACCGGGCATTAGAGCCCCCGAAAGGCCGATGATAAAGGAGGTTACAAAGATTCCCCAAAGAGTTAACATAACGATAGAAATAGGGTTCAAAAATACAAGAGGCCAAGGGTTCAGGTGCTTTTGGTTGCGCTTTTCAATGGACCCCTTGAACCCTTGGGCCTTTTCGTTAATTCAGCGATCGCCTCAATGTGATAGGTCTGCGGAAACATATCCAGCGGCTGAATTCGGTCCACCTGATAACCCAGCGCCCCAAGGCGGGCCAAATCTCGGGCCAGCGTAGGCGGTTCGCAAGAGACATAAAGGATTTTCTTCGGCCCGAGCAGCGTTAGAACGTCCAGGGCCTCCCTTGCGCCAGCCCGGGGCGGGTCCAGAACGGCCACATCGATGGAATCTGTTTCTCTCAGAATACGCCGGATCCCTTCTTCCGTCCTGGCTTTGATAAAAGTGCAATTAATCAATCCATTCTCCCGGGCATTTTCTGCTGCCTTCTGAATGGCTCGCCGGTCCAGATCCACCCCCCAGATTTTCCAAGCCCGCTGGGCCAGCGGCAGGGTCAGGTTCCCTGAACCACAAAAAAGATCGAGGGCCTTTTCTCGACCAGCGAGATCAGCCCATTCCACGACCCGTCCGATCAGGTTCCAATTCTGATGTGGGTTGACCTGGGTAAAGGAATCATAATCGGCTTGAATTTGCAATGACCTTTTTCCAAAAATTTCCGGGCAGCGATAGAGAAGCTTCAAATCTCCCCAGGAGATTTTTTTCTTTCCAGCCACGACCACCCCTTTGACCCCGGAGATCTCTCTACCCACTGTCTCGGCCAGGGGGGAAGGAGCGTGCCCCTCCACGTGCAATTGGACTACGCCCTTGTTTTCATCCGGGCTGATTTGAATATCGGCGTTGCGGACAAAATACTCGCGCTTATTCCCCAACCACTTTTGTAATCCTTTGAGGATCTCGTTGGCCAGAGGATGAAGCAGCGGACATTCCTTCACTTCCACCAAACGGTGGGTTTTCAGGCCATAGAACCCCAGGACTCCTCTGCCGCCGCTCAGCCCCCCTTTAAACTGCGCCCGAATGCGGTACCCTCGCTCGGGGGCGGATGGAATGGCCGGCAGCATTTCCAAATTCTCTTCTTTGCCCAGGTGAAAAAGCGATTCTTTTAGCTCCTCTTCCTTTAGCTTTAACTGCTGGGGGTAACTGAGATGTTGATAGTGGCAACCGCCGCATTTCCCGAAGAGGGCGCAGAAAGGCTGGACCCGCCCAGGGGAGCCCTGCACGATCTTTTTCAGCAAGGCTTCGGAAAAATCTTTTTTCTCCCGCACGACCTCCACCCATACCTTGTCCCCCGGAGCTGTGAAAGGGACAAAAATAATTTTCCCGTTGACTCGCCCCATCCCGTAGCCACCATAAACCATTTTCTCAATTTCCAGGATGATTGGAGTACTCATTTTCTATTAGCCACAGAGGTCACAGAGGACACAGAGGTTCATATATTAAAAAGTAAGAATTTCCGTTCAACAATGCTTTCATTGTGCTTTAGCTTCACTTCTTTTGCCATATTTTTCTCTGTGCTCTCTGTGTTCTCTGTGGCAAAAAATTTATTTTAATCCTTTAAACCCCGAGCATTTCCAGATCGGATGGGTACGGACCAGAGAAGAATTGCGCCGGATAACCAGGGTTTCCACCCTTTGGCAGGAATTAAAACGCGAAGCCAAACCTTTGGGCAGGGTGTCCCCCTCCTCGGTGAAGAAGATCGCCTGGCTGCCGATGGGCGGCGCATGGATCACCGAGAGGTGGTTGATCCGCTGGGGAGCATCCCATTGATAGACGGGAAATTTCGCCTGCGTATAGAACATCCCCTCTCCGACCAATTGATGTCGTGGAGTCAGGAGGAAAATTTCCTTTCCCGGGTCCAGCGAGCGGGCGACTTCTTTGATTTTCTCTCCGAGAGAGCGCCACCCGTAAAGTTGGCTTGTGGGGTCTCGCTTAGCGGGGAGCGGCACGACCGGGTAGACGGGCTGAATATGGACGACCAGGGTGATCAGCAAAGCGCTGAGGGCTGTGACCGAGGCAAAAGCTTTCCTGGCCTTTTTCCATTCTGGCCATTCTTCGCTGGCGATGCCGGCCAAAGCGACGAGGGCGGAAAAGTATGCCAGAGCCGGCCAGTTGGCCTCCACTTTTGTCCTGAGGCTGGCGCAGGCGAAGAACAGGAGGATCGGAGCCGACGTCCAGAAGAGCAAGAGAAGGTTGTGTTTTTGATTGCGGAATCCTGCGCGAGCACTCCTGACCATGGCCCAGATCAATGCCAGGAAAATCAGCGGGGTTACGACCCCCACCTGTCCTCCCCAAAATTGCCCAAAATATCTCAACCCGGCGGTTTTTTTCATCTCCAGCCCATGGGAAATCTGAAAGCGGAAAGAAAGCCAATCATGCGTGGCGTTCCAGAAGATCACCGGCGAAAAAATGAGCAGCCCGAGAAAAAAGGCCAGATAAATCTCTTTGCGCCAGAGCCACTTCTTCCCTTCCACTGAGGAAAGCAAAAAAAGAAAGATGCCTGGGGCCAGAAGAATCATTGTGTACTTCGAAAGCAGCCCGAGCCCAAACCATACGCCTGTAAGGTACCACCAATGCGCGCCTTTTTGCTCAACGGCCTGGTAAACGGAGAAAATTGCCAGCACCCAGAATAAAGCCTGGGGCCCATCCGGGGTCACGATCACGGCCCCCGTAGAACCAAGCAGGCTGATGTTCATCAGCAGGGCAGAATAGAAACCCGCCCGCTCACTGCTGAACATCTTAGTTCCCATCCGGTACAAAAGGACGGTAAGCAAAGCCCCCATGACCACCCATCCCCAGCGGACGCCAAATTCCCCCTGCCCTCCGATCGCCGTGAAGACCCGAATCAGGAAGCCAACCATGGGCGGGTGGTCGTAGTAACCCCATTGCAGGTTTCGGGACCAAGTGTAGTAGTAGGCTTCATCCGGCGCCAATTCTACCCATTGGATGTAGAAAAGCCGAAAGGCTGTGGTGGCAACAAGCAGAGCCAAGAAGGCGTTTTGATATTTTTTATCTGAAATATTTCCGGAAATGGCTTGCGGCACTTATTTTGCCTAATTTTTTCTTCCTGGATTCTTAAAGAACCATCCGCTTCCGTCACCTTCAGAATCTCTTGATCCCGGAAGAACTTATTTTGAAATCCCCCGATTTTTCTCCCAAAAATCCTTAGTAAAAGGTGTGGCCTTTGGGGGCATATGTTAAATGTTAAATTTGTAAAAGTCAAAACTTCATTTGGCAGCCTATTGTCAGATTAGATCCTAGCTGCCGACTTCACCTACAAAGCATAAGGAGGTTGTCTTTACGGAAGCCATGACCTATGGCTGGTGGGCAAGATGCTGGAAAAAGAATTGAAAAGGTTGGACTCGGCCTGAAAGCATCCCGGCCACTCATCGACTACTGGCAACCAGTAAAAGCAAAATCTTGGGTTCTCGCTGCGCCAGACGACACCCCTACCTGAGGGGGAGCGTCGAAAAAAGCGGGAAGACTGGATGGGGAACAGTCTGAAGAACCGGGGTTCAAAGTAGAACTCATAGGCATAAAGACCCGGGCGTTAAGCTGATAAATAGCCGGACCCGACACGGGAGGCGTATAGGCAGTGCTGTGGTGGCGCTGAAAGTACCAACCTGTGGGTTACTGGCTGGCAGAACCAGCGTATAACTGACGTTGCCATCATCGGAGGTTACATTGGGAGTGGAGCTTCCCAATGGAGGAATGGTTACCAGTAAAGAACCTACCGGCTGGAGAGCCGAAAGGTTGATGTCAGCGGTGGTGAGCAGTCCAATGGCGTTGGTCGTTGTGACTTGCCCGCTAACCGTGGCGGGTAAGATAGCTGTCTCGGGTACCAGGGGAATATTCCCCATCGACCGTTCCCGGCGGTACCTGGAGGGTAACCGTGGGATTGTAAGTAAAAGAGATGGTCTTGGCAGCGGCTACCACGTCGTAATTTCCCGCGGGCAATGGGCAAATGGTGAACTCACCGGCGGGGCCCGTGGTGGTTTGGGCTATGATTCGGTCGATATTCGGGTTATTCGGGTCAGTTTGCTCGGCGAAAACAATCGCGTTCGCGATGGGGCCACTGGTGCGCCTATCGACTACCACCCCGCTTAGGGAATTGTTATTCAAGGATATTACCCCGGCATGGAGTACCGGTTTTAAGTGGAACTGGCCATTCTCCTGTTGGATAACGGATGAACACACATCGAAATCGATATTGAGGTTGGTGCTCTGGGCCGCTGTGACCGTGAAACTGCCCCCCGCAATTTGTCCGGAAGGAATTTTGATTCCCGTTTGGGCCTCACCGCTGACAAGTAGGGTTTGAATTGCTCCACTGGCCGTGACCACACAATTAAAACCACTTCCATCGCAGTTGTTGGGCGTTGGGATGGCTCCGCCCGGCCCAACGGTTGTTGTTCAACAGGTGCAGACGGATTTGCTGGTATTGGCCTGCTGGAATGCCACTTGCTGAACCAAGCTGGGTCAACAGGCAGGTTGGAGAGGGAAGGCTTAAAAGGTCAATCTGCATGGGATTGGCCTGGAGGTTAACCAAGTCTACCCACCCACTATCGTTTGGACCGGCGGTGCTGGAGGTATTGGCTCGAACTATGGTGATGGTCACCCAGACGTTTTTGAACGTTCCATCGGGAATCAGACAAGGAGGTTGGATCAGAAATGGTAGTCGTAACCGAAGCCGTGGTAGATGGGACAACCCCCCCCCCCCACCTCCTCCGCAGGTCATCGACAAGGCCAACGTCAAGAGCGCTATGAACAAAGCAAGAAGAAGTAAAAAGAGGATGAGGGCTTTCTAATTCCCGATGATTCCTCGCTTTCAGCATGCTTCATTACTTGATTAGAAGCGGAAACAAGCCTAACCCCTATCTTAATCGAAAGAATTTCCCTTCCCAATGGGGTAGAGACTGTATTTTCACGCTGGAAATACTGTATTTTAAGAATAGCCCTTTCCTCTTAGGAAATCACTTTTTGGTACGGTGAGTATACGGGAGGGGCAATTGGATATCAAAAGAATTTGAGCGCAAGGAGTAGGGTTTGTTCGGGGTCCGTTTCAGCTGGGATTGGTCGGGGATTTTCGAGGTGGACGTCCTGGGAGGCGACGACAAAGTATTTCGTCCCCTTGCGCACTTTTCGCCTGAGCGCTTTCCCCCCTCTATGGAAAGCCAAAAAAGAATAGACAGGGTTTTGAGCCCTGGCTTTTTATTTTCCTTTACCGGATCCTGCCCCCCCTAGAATGCCGTGCAGTGTGACCATAATAGGTCCCAGGTCTTGCTCCTTAAATACCCCTTGGGGAGGCGCTTCTTGGACGGCGCGGCCTTGTATAAATAGGGGAAAGACCACTGGCGCGCTGAAATGCCCCGCCCTGTCTTGGACCTGGACGATCAGCTTGAGCGGGAATAAACTCCAAAATGAAGTATAAGGGTTTGACGTGTTTAGATAGATGTAACCAGACAGTTCCTTCTGATTCTCCCCTTGAATCCTAATGATGCTCAAAGGATATGGACCGGCCCCCGCTTGGTCAACGACGGCGAAGATGTTTTTTATGCCTCCCTCTGGGTCAGAAACATTTAAGTAAATCTTCCACGTCTCTCCGGGCCATATTTCTTTGGAAGCGAAGGATTGAGTGATCACCGGAACTCCCTTAGCATCTACCCCTTCTCGAACTTCCGCAGCCATCAGGGTCGATAACCCCATGGCCAGAAAGAGAATAACGAAAATCGGGACTACCTTTTTGTTCATCTTATCTCCTTCTCGACCTCTCTTTACCATTGGACTCCAATAAAAAAATAATCATTATTTCCAAAAAAAACAAGAGGATCCATCTCATAACCTCAAATAGGTTCTTCTCCAGGTTCCTCTCGGACTTATCCTGGAGTCCAGTAAGCCCCCCGTTCTGACGCCTTCCTTTTCATTTCGACACGGAATAATATTCCAAGGAAAATCGATTATGATAAATTTCTCATCGAGATTAACAGCTTATCTCTTAACCCTGAATTTTCGGATTCGGGATTTTAGGCCGGGCTATTGGGGGTGGTAGTGGCGATATTCCCAGCGGATCTTGAGCATCATTTTTAGGGCATCCAGCATAATCTTGCGGTTGAAGGTGGATTCTCCGGCCTTCCTCTCTTCCAAGATATACGGAACTTCCTTGATCCGGAATCGCCGCTTGTGCGCTTTGTACAGGACCTCTTCGACCACAGAGGGGCCCTGGGAAATGATTTGATCCAGCTCGATGGCCTCCAGAACCTCCCGCCGGAAGACCCGGTAACCGGAAGTGCAGTCCCGGACAGGCAGACCGAGGATGAGCCGGATGTAGGCGTTGGCCAGGCGGGTGATCCATTTTCTAAGGTAATGTCTCCCCCGTTCCCCGCCGCCTTCCACCAGGCGAGAACCGATGAGCAGGTCGCAATCCTCCATCTGGTTGAGAAAAGAAGGAATGTAAAAGGGCTGATGGGAAAAATCGGCATCCATTTCAATAATGAAGGGAATGCCCTGCCGGAGGGCATACCGGAAGCCCGCGATCCCCGCTGTTCCCCGACCGCGCTCTTCCTTGCGCAGGATCAGATGCACTCGAGGATCTTTCTGCCGCAGGCGCTCCACAATTGCGGCGGTTCCATCCGGGGAGTTATCATCCACAACGACCGCGCCGATGTCCGGCCCCTGCTTGAGAATCTGCAGCAAGAGCTGCTCAATGTTGGGCGCCTCGTTATACGTGGGCAACATGGCCATGGCTTTCATTGGAGCTCCTCTGCCCGACGGGCAACTCTCCCCAGCGAAAGGTTTCCGGCAAAGACCAAGGCGACCCCCAAAGAAGTTTCCATCAAAAAGGAAAGAGCATGCAGGACGATCGCATACCCCAAGGCTGCCTCTTTGCTTACCTGAAAGGACATCAAGACCAGGATGACCAGATAATGAAATGTCCCGATGGCTCCGGGGGAAGAGGGGATGATCTTCCCAAAAGCGGCAAAGACCACTACCATCACCGCCGCTTGAAACGGCAGGATGAGACCGCAGGCTGCAAAAACCAAGTAAGCGACCAGAAAGGCCATTAGCCACATGGATAAAAGGGCCGCAAGAGTATAAAAGATGTAGCGGCCGGTGACCACGCGTAATCCCTGAAAAACATGATTCAAGACCGATTGAATTTTTTCCCGGAAACGTGCGGGGAGCCGGGTCAGCAAATGGCCTATCCACCCTAAGAACTTCTCTTCCCGGCGCACCACAAAAAAAAGAACCACGATGATCCCCAGGGCGGCCATACCCACGAGCGTTCCGCTGGTGCGAAGCCAGGGAGGAAGCGAGACGGAAGGCATAAGAATCAGGAGGAAGGTCGTCAGAACCAGGATGTCCAGAAGGTGTTCCACGGCCACCGTGGAAAGGCAGAGGGTCTTGGGAAGTTTCTCCCTCTCTCCCATCAGGTAGCCCCGGGCCAACTCTCCCATCTTGGCCGGGAAGAGATTATTCACCATCAAGCCGATGATCAAAACCGTGATGGCGGAAGTCACCCGGAGGCCTTTTTTGGCCGGCAGGAGCAAATATCGCCACCCGATCCCTTTGAGCACAAAGCAAGAAACCTGGCCAGCCAGAGCCGGAATGAGCCATAGATGATTGACCGACTGAAGGGAGGCCCACAGGGCGGTGAAGTCGATTTTTCTCAGGGAAAGGAAGACGGCCGCCGCGCTAATGATGAGGCCGATCAAAAAATTTAGGTGTGTGCGGGGAGAGGAAGCCATCCTGTTTCAAGCCCGCCTCTCCCGCCCGCGGTCGGGTAGCAAGGCTCGGATCTTTTGCATCACCTCCTCCGCCCCGACGGCCTCCATGCAATTCGGTAAGACCGAGCAACTCCTCCGGTAACACGGTGCGCAGGGGAGGGGGGAGATGATTTTCTCTCCCCTTCCATAAAGCTCGATCTCTGGGGCGCAGGTCGGCCCGAAAAGGGCGACGACTTTCTTCTTCAGGCCAATGGCCAGATGCAAGGCGGTTGTGTCCCCTGTTACCACCAGGTCACAGAGATTGACCAAAGCGGTGAACTGACGTAAGGTATTGTCACACCCCGCGTCGATGACGGCTCCTTTTTTCTGCCGCAGGATTTTACGATTCCGTTCCTTTTCCTTGGGTCCGCCCAGAAGGAGAATGCGGGTTTTCGGCCTTTTTTTTAGCCCCTCGATCAGCTGTAAGTATCCTTCAACGGTCCAGGCCTTGTTAGCAAAAACATCCCCGGCTCCGGTGTTGAGTCCGATGACGGACTCTCCCGGCTTTAGGCCCATCTGTTTGGCAAACGCCTCGGCAAAGGCGAGGTCTTCCGGGGATAAAAAGAGGAGGTATTCATCCTTCTGGTAATCCAGCTCCGCCGCTTCGAAGATCAACTCCGGGTAAGTTTTTTGATTCCGGCGAAATTTGAGATCATCGGACAGTCCGAGGAAGAAGGCGTATTCGCTGGCTGGATTCAGAGGAAAGACATTCCCCTCCGGCCCAAGCCCAAAGCCTTTCTTCTCCTGAGCCTTGACTTTTGAGGCGAGGGCCGCGCCGCGGGGTTCTTTCTCCAGCCCAATGACCAGATCAAAGGTTTCCAAATCGAGCGGCCCAAGGGAGGAAAAATCGAAGGTCAGGAGGCGGTCGATATAGGGATTATCTTTTAGAAGAGGAAGCGCTTCTTGGTCCACGACCCAGGTGATGTGGCTCTGCGGGTATGCTCTTTTTAAGCCGGAGAGCAACGGGGTGGTCCGGAGAACATCCCCGATGGCCGCCAGTTTAACGATCAGGATGCGCTTGCCCATGGGGCTATATTGCTCACACCCCTCACAGACTCGTTTGAACTGGCAGGGCCGATCTCCGAGGAAATAGCGACAATCCAATTTCCAGGAATTCATAACTAATTTTCTCGTCAGGCGTTAGGCGCAAGGCGTAAACGGAATAAAAAACCATCTAACGCCCTACGCTCTCGCGACTTGCGGTGTTTTATTTGTTCTTCTCCGGCACCCAGTCAAAATGATGGAACTGCATCGTGAAGGTCCCCCTCCCCTGGGTCAATGAGCGCAGGTCGGTCGAATAGCCAAACATCTCTTTCAGGGGAACAAAGGCGTCCACCACACTGACTTTACCTTTGGACTGAATCTGCTCGATCCGGCCTTTCCGGGCGCTCAGGTCCCCGATGACCTCCCCCAGGAATTCCTCCGGCACCACCACTTCTGTGTGCATGATCGGTTCGAGCAAGACGGGCTGTGCTTTCTGACACCCTTCCCGAAAAGCCATGGCAGCGGCTACCTGGAAGGCCAGAGGGGTGGCGTTGCCCTCGCGATACGTTCCTCCCAGGAGGTGCGCCTTCAGGTCCACCAACGGATATCCGGCGACCACCCCAGTCCCGACAGATTCTTTTACCCCCGTCTCAATGCTGGAAATGAATTCTTCAGGGATGGTTCCATCGGCGGCGGCTTTGCTAAATTCGATCCCGGATCCCCGCGGGCCCGGCTCCACCCGCAGGCGGACGTGCCCGAAATGGAGCACTCCTTCAATCTCCCTCTCGAACTTCCCCTCCGCTCCTGCGGTCTGGGTGATGGTCTCCCGGTAAACGACCTGAGGCTTCCCGACATTGACCGAGACGTTGAAATCTTCCAGGAGGCGGCGGACAATCACTTCCAGGTGAAGCTCCCCCATCCCAGAGATGATGGTTTGCCCCGTGTCTTCGTCGAATTTAACCCGAAAGGTGGGGTCTTCGTCGATGATCTTTTGCAGGAAAAAATCGAGTTTCTCCTGGTCCGCCCGGGATTTCGGTTCAATGGCCACGGAAGTCACCGGCTCATAGAAATCGATCCGTTCTAAAGTGATCGGGTGAGAGGCATCGCAAAGAGTATCCCCGGTGGTGGTTTCTTTTAAACCGGCTGCGGCCACAATGTCCCCGGCCCGGACCTCGGGGATTCTCTCCTTTTTGTTCGCATTCATGCGGAAGAGACGGGCCACTCGTTCCCGCTTCCCTTTGGTGGAATTGTAAACCTCCTGCTCGGCCCGCAGGACGCCGGAATAAACCCGGATATAGGTGAGCTTTCTCCCTTCCTCGGTCATGATCTTGAAAGCCAGAGCGGCGAATGGCTCCTGGTCAGAGCTGCGGCGGGATTCCGGCTCGCCCGTCTTGGGGTTGAATCCTTTGACCGGGAGGATGTCCACGGGAGCCGGAAGGTAGTCGACGACCGCATCCAGAAGCGGCTGGATGCCCTTGTTCCGCAGGGCGGCTCCGCAGAGCACGGGCACGAGGTCAAATTTCAGCGTTGCCCCCCGCAAAACCGCTTTGATCTCCTGAGCGGAGATCTCCTGCCCTCCCAAATATTTTTCCATGAGAGGATCACTTTTTTCGACTAAGGCCTCCAATAATTGGTCGCGATATTTTCTGGCATCGCTGAAAAAATCCTCTGGAATTTTCACTTCCTGAAAGGTAGCGCCCAGGGTCTCCTCGTCCCAGGTAATCGCTTTCATCTGGATCAGGTCTATGACCCCCTGGAAGCGTTCCTCTTCTCCCAATGGCAGCTGGATGAGAACCGGCCGGGCCCCGAGCTTTTCCTTCATCATCTCGACGGTTCCCAAAAAATCGGCTCCCACTCGGTCCATCTTGTTGATGAAGGTGAGTCGGGGAACGCGGTATTTATCTGCTTGGTGCCACACTGTTTCCGATTGGGGCTCCACTCCACCCACCGCGTCAAAAAGGGCTACCGCCCCATCCAGCACCCGAAGGCTTCTCTCCACCTCGATGGTGAAGTCCACATGCCCGGGCGTATCGATAAGGTGAATTTCATGGCCCTTCCAGGGGCAGCTGGTCACAGCCGAAGTGATGGTAATGCCCCTCTCTTGCTCCTGGGGCATCCAATCCATAATGGCCTCCCCATCGTGGACTTCGCCCATCTTATGGGATCGGCCCGTATAGTAAAGGATCCGTTCGGTAACCGTGGTCTTACCCGCATCGATGTGGGCCATGATCCCGATGTTCCGAATTCTATTTAACCGGCTTTTGCCTTTGGGTGCAGCCATAAAAAAGCCATCAGCAATCAGCGATTAGCTTTCAGCTTCCAGCGGGAAAATTCTTTTCCTGACCGCTGATAGCTGAAAGCTGACTGCTCAAGTGAAATATTTCTCCCGCATTCGTCTGGAGAGTTCGGCCAGGAGGCCCATAGCCCTCTCCGCATCTTCCTCGGACATCAACCCCATGCCGCAACTGGAGGTCAGGAGGCATCTTTCTCTCAGAGTCTTTTCGCGGATCCCTTTCTCCGCCAGTCCCCGGAATCCCGCTTCCAGTTTTTCCATAAGACCTTCCACCGTTTCCCTGCCGGTGAACTCCGAGGTGGGTACGATCCCCCAGGCCAAAATACCGCCGCGGGAGAGAAAATCTTCCACGGCCTCCGGGTAGAGGGAAAAACGCTCTAAGAATCCCCAAGCATCGAAATTGATGATATTTGCGTTGGTCTTCAACAGCAGTGACCAGTCCGTGTTTCCGCAGCAGTGCACCCCCACCAGGGCCCCTTGGGCCTGGAATTCTTCGATCGCTTCATTCAACCGACTGGAGATGGTTGGACCATCCACGTTGAAAAACGCTGATCCGTAGCCAGAGAGCCCTGGCTCGTCGAGAAAAAGAATGACATCCTCGCAGACCTTTTTCATCCTCTGAATGATCCATCGGCCCCTAAGCAGGAGGCCTTTGAGGAGCGCATCGAAGACCACCTCGTTGTGGATAACATTCTTGCCATGGCCGTCCTGCATCGCCAAGCCGAAGGTGATCGGGCCGGCGATCTGCCCCTTGAAGAATTGTAAGGGAAATGTTTTTTTTTCCTCCAGCAGGCGAACCATTCCCTCGAAGCCACGGGCATATCCAGAAGGGAGGCGATAGGAGTCTATCTCCCCGGCCAGATACAAACGGTAGACCTTCTCTAATTCCTGGGTTTCGTCGAGAGTGGTATCGAAATAAACGTCTCCCTTTGATTCATCGACCTTGAGGAAGGGGAGGCCAGGACTCACCTGAACATTCATGCTCTCCAGAACGCTGAATTTGGGCAGTTGGGGCCAGAAAGGGGTTTGGGGGAAGGTTCTGGCGACGAGGGCACAAGCCCGCGAAACATCTTTATGGGGTAAGCTCCCCATGCCGGTGGCCAGGAAGCAGGGTTTGAATCTTTTTCCTTCGATCTTCTCCATTTTTTTATAATTTTGCCCGTTTTACTTTTCCTGATGGTTAGCCCGGGAATTTCTCTCCCCTAACCTGGAAACGTTCGGAATAAACGATGCATAATCGGTGCCATAAAAATTGCTCTCCCCCTTTGGCCTTTCCGGCAGAAACTCTATCTTCCGCCAAGACACACAGCGCATCCCAGCCAATTTGCGCAGTTGAATCAATGAGTCTGTCCAGGTCAGAAACCTCTATGGAATTCTTCTATCTCTAGTTCATCGAGAATAACGAAAATACGCGTATTTATTTAAAAATTAATAGTAGGAAATTTCCTTCGCCTTGTCAAGTTAAAAGGGGATAATCGTTAATCCCTTTTCATTCCTACCCGAATGATCGGCCCCAATTTTATGGTTAAGGCTGGCTCCAATTCTTCTTTTTGGCGACCGAAGGGCAACCCCGGCGGCGTCAGCGGAATGGCGAACGTCCTGTAAACAGTCACCCAGGTCTGTTTATTTCGCAGAAAAAACTTCTTGACCCTATTGCCTTACGATTTATAATTGCTTGGGATTTAAATTTGGCGCTCTCTGCGACCTCCGTGGCCGAAAGGTATTGAAATGAAAATCCTGGAATGCGTTCCCAACTTCAGCGAAGGGAGAGACGAGAAGAAAGTGGAGGGAATCGTCGCCGAGGTCCGAAAAATCTCCGGCGTCAAGCTGCTCGACTATTTTTCGGACCCCGACCATAACCGTACTGTGGTTACTTTCATCGGTGAGCCGGGGGCAGTCAAGCAGGCTGCTTTGCAGTCTTCCCTCATGGCCCTGGAGATCATCGACATGCGCACCCACCGGGGAGAACATCCCCGCATCGGCGCTGTGGATGTCGTCCCCTTCGTGCCCATTGGCGGCCTGGCGATGGAAGAAGCGGTGCGCATGGCCCATCAGTTCGGGCGAGAGTTCGGAGAGAGGGGTGAAGTCCCTGTCTATTTTTACGGGGAAGCAGCCACTGACCCCCGGAGGAGAAAACTAGCAGACGTGCGCAAGGGCGAGTATGAGGGACTTAAAGAAAAGCTATCTATGCCCGGCTGGGAGCCGGATGCCGGGGTGAGAATCTTCAACCCAAGAACAGGGGCAACGGTCGTGGGGGCACGCCGTCCCCTGATTGCCTTCAACGTTAACTTGGGCACTCAGAAGCTAGACCTAGCCAAACAAGTGGCCAAGAAAATTCGTGAATCAAGCGGTGGTATTCCTTCCGTCCAGGCCCTCGGGTTGGAATTAAAAGAAAAAGGGATGGTCCAGGTTTCCATGAACCTGGTGGATTACCACCAGGCTTCTATTCCCAAGGTTGTAGAGTTCATCCGCGCAGAGATCGCCGGAACCGGTGTGGAGATTGTCGAAACCGAGTTGGTGGGACTCTTACCCCGGGAAGCTTTGGAGGATGTCGTTCGCGAATATCTGAAGATGCCTGAATTCAACTCCGATCAAGTCATCGAAACGCATCTGCTTTCCGAATAGCTTTCGGCGATCGGCACTCCGCTTTGTTTCTTTCCTTGATCTCTGTTCGGTGACGGCAGAAAGCTCCTCTTTATAAAGGAGGGCGGGCCATGAGCCAAGAAGAACAGAAGGTGGAAGTGACTCTTACTCAATTTCTGGATGCCGTCTCGGAAGGAAGCGCCACGCCGGGCGGGGGAAGCGTCTCTGCCCTGGCTGGAACCCTGGGTTCGGCTCTGGTGGAGATGGTCGTCAACCTCACCCTGGGCAAAAAGGCCTCCGACGCTCAGGAGGCTGAGTTGAAGAAGATCGGCGAAGAAGCCCACTCCCACAGAGAAGCCCTCGCCGCCACCATCGCGCAGGACATCGACGCCTACCAGGAGGTGATGAAGGCTTACCTTCTTCCCAAGACGAACGAAGAGGAGAGAAAAAAGCGCAAAGAAGAAATCCAGAAATCCTTGAGAAAGGCAGCCGACCCGCCGCTTTTCACCGCCGCCACCAGCCTCAAGGTGATGAAACTTTGTCAGGAAGTGGTCGAGAAAGGAAATCCCAACGCGATCAGTGATGCCGCGGTAGGAGCCCTTCTGGCGGACGCGGCATTATGGGGTGGAATGTTCAACGTCCTGATCAACCTCTCCGCTCTGGAAGACAAGAAATACGTGCAGAAGATGAAAAAAGAACTTAAGCGCCTTACCCTGGAGGCGGAAAAGATCAAAACGCAGATTATGTCCCGGGTTAAAGAGAAGATAAATTAGAGCGGAGGCCAATCTGGCCAATGCGCCAGCAGGTCAAGTCAGGGCAGGCGCGGGTTGGATCAGGCCTATTCCGAGATGACCCCCCGACTATCCCTCACCCTCGGCGGAGTCTTTTGCGCCTTCGCCCCTCGCTACCTTCCGGCTGCGATAACCCTCATAATCGGGCACGAGACGATCATATTCCCCATCCATTAAGGGAGATGAAATCATGAAATCAGCGGAAGCCCGATTGCAGGCAATCGGAATGTTCCACACGACCGCCATTCGCAAGACTGCCTTGACATCGGGATCATGGGGCAGGGGCTCGAGCGGATCCCAGAAAAAGATCAAAAAATCGATCTCGCCATCGGCAATCTTGGCCCCGATTTGCTGATCACCGCCCAATGGCCCGCTTTGGAGTTTCGTGATTCCGAAGCCAAGTTCGCGTTCCAGTATCTTGCCTGTGGTGCCGGTAGCATACACTTTGTGGTGCGCCAAGAGATCGCGGTTATATTTGGCCCATTCCACCAGATCTCGTTTCTTATTGTCGTGAGCGACAAGGGCGATCTTCTTATCATGTTCCATAGAAATTTTTTTGTAAGCCATACCCCTTCTGACTCCTTTCTCCTCCGTAGCGAAACGCCCGTATTTCCCTTTCGGCGCAGTAGATCACGGATTATTTATTTTGCCTAATATCCCTCGGGAAGCGTCCTCAAACCTGGATCTTGGCTCCCGTCCTCAATTCTTCTTCCTTCATCTCGTAGAGGGCGTCCAGGAGTGCGATCTGGAAGCTGCCCGGACCAGAAGACTTGGCCGCAGCCTTTTCGCCTGCCAGGCCAAAATAGGACAGGCCGGTGGTGGCCGCTTCCAAGGGATTCGGGTCCACAGCGAGGAAGGCACCGATCATCACCGTCGCGGTACAGCCCGTCCCGGTGACATGACTCATCATCTCATGTCCATTCATCACCCGGCAGGTCCGCTCACCGTCGGTGATCAAATCCACGGCCCCGGTGATGGCCAGGGTTGTCCTGAGTTCCTTGGCGAGCGCCATCGCCGTCTCTCTGACCTGATCCACGGTGTGGACGGAATCAACCCCCTTTGTGCGCGATGCCGATTTTTCTCCGGCCAGGGAGAGAATCTCCGAGGCATTCCCGCGAATCACCGTGATCGAAAGTTCTTCGATGAGTCGCTTGGCGGAATCGGTGCGCAGTCGGGTAGCCCCGGCGCCCACCGGGTCAAGAATCACCGGGACATGCAGCGCGTTAGCCCGTTTCCCAGCCTTGCGCATCGCCTCAATCCAAGGAAGGCTCAACGTACCGATATTGAGCACCAACGCCCCGGCCAAGGAGACCATCTCCTCTACCTCTTCGGCGGCATGGGCCATGACCGGGGATGCCCCGCAGGCGAGCAAGGCATTGGCGGTATAGTTCATGACGACATAGTTGGTAATGTTGTGAACGAGCGGTTTTCTTTCTCGAACACGTCTCAAGTTCTCCGCGGTCTTCTGAGCCATGTCTGGGTCGAACATCCTAATCCTTCCTCCTCTGTTTTTTTGTTCAAAGCCTGGACTTTTAGGAAGAACTTCAGAAAGGGCTCAAGGTGGGGTCGCCCCTCACCCTTTGCGTGAGCCGGTGGTCAGCGAATCCCGCCAGCGGCGGGAGATTTCGGACAAGCCGCTTTCCTCTTCCCCGTGGAATGCTCAAATGATCGGGTCGTTGGAAGAACCAAAATGGTCCCAGCCTAAGGGTTTGACTGGACGCCTGTCCCCATCCGGGAGGAGCAGAGTGATCTCGCGAGCACCCCCCGTGATCCTCCCTACTTCCGTCAGCGGGACGGGACAGCACCGGATCATGAGGGAACGGAGAAGGGCCACATCCTTAGGCCGACAGGTGATCACCAGTTCGTAATCATCACTCTCACCCAGGAAGAAGTCATACGGGTCTCGGTGGAGGATGAGTGCCGCCTCGCGGAGATCTTCACTCATAGGGAGCTTCTCCTTGAATAATTCGGCCCCTACCCCACTCTCCTCACAGATATGCCCCAGATCCCCCAGGAATCCATCGCTCGTGTCGATCATGGCTGTGGCCCAACCGGCCTGAGCAATCGCCTCCCCCAGCTGGGCCCTGTGAGAAGGGGTGTTATAGATCTTGACTAATGGATGCCCGAGTATTTTTGGGTCATCTGGGGCATGAAGCAAGAGTTGCAGGCCAGCAGCCGCCTGGCCTGGATATCCGGTAACCAGGATGGCATCTCCTGGCCTTGCTCCGGAACGGCGCACCCCCCTTCCCTGTTCCACCTCCCCGATCAGGGTAATGTCGATGAACATTCCATTCCCCGATTGGGTGAGGTTTCCTCCGACGATAGAGGCACCGAAAGGGTTCAGTTCCACAAGAAATCCCCGGTATATCTCTTCCACATCCCGCACCAACATCTCGGCCTTCAATCCGAGTGAGATGAGGGCATAAAGGGGTCTGCCTCCCATGGCCCCGATGTCGCTGATGTTTAGCGTCATAGCCCGGCGCCCTAAATCCCGGGGGAGAATATATCTGGGCAAATAGTGGCGACCTTCTACCAGGCAATCACACGTGACCAAAAGTTCATATCCAGGGCGAGGGAGGAAGGAGGCCGTATCATCGCCGATTCCAATGGTTACCCGCTCGGACCGAATCCCATCCCGATTCAGGAGATCGCTGATTCTCCGAATGAGCCCGAACTCCCCGATATCCCTTACCCTCTCAGGCATCTTGTTCAGACTCCAGTAAACGTCGAAGGCATTTGGCTGCCTCCGTGGGGTCCTTCTGACAACAGACCGCAGAGATCACGGCAATCCCATGTACCCCTGCCTTCATTACGAGGGGGATATTTTCTCTACCGATGCCACCGATGGCAAGGATGGGCAGAGGGATCGCCTCCACGATTTGTTTCAAGAGGCCAAGCCCGCCCGCTGGGCCAGCGTCTTCCTTGGAGGTCGTAGGATAGACCGGGCCAAAGCCTATATAGTCCGCGCCTTCCAAGAGACACTTGCGAGCCTCTTCCATGCTGCTTGCCGATCCACCGATGATGGCCTCTTCTCCCAGGAGTTTTCTGGCGAGGGGGATCGGGAAATCATCCTGCCCCAGATGAACCCCATCGGCATGAGAAGCGATGGCCACGTCCATACGATCATTAACCACAAAGGTCACGCCGGCCTTTTTGCATAAGGCCCGCACCTGGTCCGCCACACGGATCATCTCCCTCGTCGCCCCCTGCTTCTGGCGAAACTGGATCGTATCAGCCCCGCCAGCAATGGCAAGCTCAGCGAGCTCCTCATGGGAGAGGCGGCATTGAAGGACCGTATCCGTCAGTACGTGGAACCTTCCAATCTTCTTCACTCTTTTCTCCCTACCGTCAAAGCCTTTCCCTTCCTGGAGGGCATTGTCCTAATAATTGTTCCCCCTTTTTTTCGGGTTGGATCAAGCTGACTCATTGAAGTTCAATTAACTGCATCCCCCAAATAAACCCCGTTAGAAGGGGTTCGATCTTCCAACCGGAGGGCTCACCCGGGGCTTTAAACCCCGTGTTCGCTCCCAAAGGAACCTTATCTTCATCCCGGCTGCAAACAGCGGGGCTTTCTGACGGGGTAAACATTTTGCGAGCGATCAAAATGATAGGAATTGGCTCTTTGGTTATTTAATTATACTAATAAAATGCACTTGGGTGCGAGAAAAAAGTCTGGTCCGCACCCATCAAAAAAACAAAATCAGTTAGTTCTAGCCTATTTTTCGGGGAAGGCCCAAAGGTCCAAAGATACGGGCACGGGGTCAGGCTTGCAATGTTGCAATATTTCGGATAGGATGAAAGTATGGCGCGGAAACCAAGAGTCCATTATCCTGGAGCACTGTATCACGTCATCCTGCGGGGCAACGCAGGGCAGATCATTTTTGACGATGATCAGGATCGGAGTAGGTTTTGCCTTCTTGCCCAAGAAGGAATCGAGCGGTTTGGCCACCATATCCATGCGTTTTGCCTGATGAACACCCATGTCCATCTTGCCATTCAAGTGGGTGTGGTATCACTTTCCCGAATTTTACAAAATCTGAGTTTTCGATACACCCGGTGGGTCAATGGGCGCCGGAAACGCTCCGGTCATCTTTTTCAGGGGCGGTACAAGGCGGTGCTCGTTGATGCGGATACCTATTTGAATGCGCTTACCCGCTACATCCATCTGAACCCGGTTCGTGCCGGAATGGTCAAGGAGCCGAGGGAGTATCGGTGGAGTGGCCATCGTGCCTATTTGGGGTTGGAGAAGATTCCTTGGCTTACCACGGACTGGGTCTTATCGCAGTTTTCGGAGAAGTTGGCGGCGGCCCGAAGAATTTATGAAAAATATATAGGCGAGGGGAAAGAAGAAGGGTATCAAGCGGAGTACCATCAGGGATCGGAGATGGATTCGCGGATTCTTGGAGATGATCGCTTCATCGATCGGGTGTTGGGTCCGAAGCGGTCGGCACCGAAATCAAAAATAGGGCTTGAGCGTATTTGGAGAAAGGTTTGTGAATGGTATTCTGTGGATGAGAGTGAATGGAAAGGTGGGGGGAGAGAGCACAGGTTATCGGAAGTGCGGGGGATGGCGGCGTGGTTGGTTTTGGAAGCAGGGGCGGGCACGTTAGTACAATTAGGAAGGTTGACGGGCCGAGATCCCACTACTTTGAGTTCGGCAGCGAAACGGCTTCAGAAGCGGGCTCAAAAAGATTTGAATTTAGCCAAGAGGATGAAGCAGTTGCTAGAGGCCTCCTGCTAAATTGCGATATTGCAAGCCTGACCCCAGATTATTGCTGGCCGTTGCTTTCTTGAAGTCACTGAGGCATTGGAACGCTGGCTGCTCGTACTTAGGAGGTAGTCTCCGCACTTCTTCGAGAAAACGATCCATGGCCTCCACCGCCTCAGCAGGGGCAACGTTTTCTCCCCGTGTGGCGATGAATGCAACAATCGGACCTCCACGAGCAGACCTTCCTAGCCGGTCGTGTAAGTCCTTCGCAGTGGTTGCCAACGCGGAAATAGGCGCCTGCTCGCCAAGAGACTGCAGAGCTTCAAATCCCTTCCAAACCGTTTTATCGAAGTTTTCGGACACGATATTTCCCCTTTCGTGTGGTTTTGGCGGTGTCTAACGGGGGGCATCACCGAAAAGGTGTACGGCACCTTTCCGATCGGAACCTTTCCGCATTACAGAAGAGCCGCGACGCTTCACCACGTCCACTCCAGCTAAATGGTAGCCGCCTCCCGATACTAAGCGGAGAGCAAACGATGTTGCTCAACAATGGCAGTCCGTGAGAATAGACGAATGTTTTCTTCGATTCTTCGCAATTGAGTATCTACTAGTTCGGCTGGAACGCCAGGAGGGGCATAGGCAATATATAGAACGTGAGAAGTCTCCGGGGAAATGGGGGACCGATTATCTTGCCCGTAGATAATCGAACAACAAATGCCTTCGGCGTCCCTCATGATCATGTCGCCCGCACGAATAGCTTTGAAAGTGCCATTCATCTGAGTCATCTGATCACCTTCTCGCGATACGTCTATGAAGATGGATCCATGCAGCTTCGTGGCGTCATGCCCGGCGGTGAGGACCAACGTCTCTACTTCGGCAATGAAGTTTGGCATCGACCAAGGGAGACACGTTAGGAAGGTTCTTTCCTTTCAATACGATGGACTCGAGCTGGAGTTGAACATGATACGTTTTGTTGAAGCGTTTATAGTATCGTTCGTAGTCCGCCATCACGGGAAGCGCTAAGAAGTCCTGCCGAGTGAATCCTTGATAGCGTTCTCTCAAGCTCGCTTCCGTGGCTCGTTTTCGCTCATCCAGGCCGGGAGACGGGCGCCTGTTCTCTGTGCCCGGACCCGGCCAACTTATTGAATCTCATATGGATATGTCCCAAAAGAACCCATTTTCTTGCCTTAAATGCCCATTTGGGGCTTCAAAAATAGCCTCATAAGCGGCTATAGACTCTCGTAAATCATAAGAGCCCCCGCTCCTGCCACCTCCCGTCAGATCGCCTTGGGCCCAAGCCTTTCTTTCACCTATCTTACACTCAAGGAAATAGCAATTAGCCCTTGGCATTCTTACAGCCTTAGATGCATGTTTTTTCGATCGAAAATGCCGGTTTAAGGCCAAAAAATCCCCCCTTTTAGGGGAATTCTCCTGCAATTTCTAATCCTTACACAGGTCCGACCCAATGCTATTAACTTAAGCTCCCTGGCGGTGATGTGAAAGCCCTGAACGTCATTCAGGCGAAAGCCGGAATCCAGTGTTTTCAAGTCCTCTGGACCCCGGCTTTCGCCGGGGCGACAATGTAGACCAACGAAATTTTCCTTAAGTTAACGGCATTGAGTCCGACCCCGGAAAGCGGAAAGACGGAAAGAGGAACACCGGAAAGAGGAAAGACGGAAAGAGCCCGAAAGAGACCCGGAAAGACGAAAGAGAAAGACGGAAAGAGATCCCGCTTGCACGAATGGAGTGGGAAGCCAACCGCGATGATAATCAGAAGAATGGAGTTTCTGTTCATACACGAAAGCACCCTTCATGTATGTCGCAGAGTATTCAAGACTCTCCAATTCCTCTCATCATTTCGATAGCTCAAAGACCACCGGCAGACAGAGGTATACTCCCAGTTTGGTAGAATCAGAAAGTCCCATTCTCTACACGCCACTTTGGTTCTAATTGCATGGTTTACCAAACTGGCGGATAGGTTCCCGGGACCTGTAGTCGATTGAATTTCTGGCCTCTCAGGGCGCTGTAGGAGAATGCGAGTGCACCGCTCAATTGCCAATTGTATTAGTTTGTGACCTGCCGGCCCTATGATCGGATTATTGTTTACGTAGAAGATTCGACTCGAAGGGTGGGTAGTGTCTTTCAGAAATATCTCAGGTTCTACCATTACGTCCGTTGCAGTGTCATAGCAGAGAGGCTGTATTTTGAGCTTATTGTCACTGAAGAAAGTTCACATCCCGTACCTTGATATACCTCGTCGGCGTCTACATAAAAACCGCCGCATCTGAAGATGTAGCAAAGTCGAAAGTAATCACAGCGCATTGCCGGGTGGTAACAGAGGTCAAACGCCTCGACATACTCTGCGGAAAAGTGTTTGATTATGAACAATCGGGCACGCTCGTCATCAAACATAAGTCGCCTGAAGCCGTGGTTCCGAAGAGATTCCCAGCTGTTGAGGCACTCCTGAACATCGTCGGGTATGTGTTTGAGATCGTGCCAGTATTGGACTAATACTCTTGGTATTGGGCCCCCACCAATTTGCCCCGACCCCGGCGTGGGAGGTGGTTGATGCAAGAGCCATTGAATGAATCTGGACCGAAACTGGTGGTCGTTTGCAGAGCCCGAAAGGCCAGGAGGAGAAAGTGTCATGTGGCGGTCGGTACGTCAAAGAGCTTAGGTTCGAATCCCATCACCATTATATGGGCCTCCAATGCTAATTGAAACACACTTGCTAGTTCGAGGCGTTTCTTAACTAGATTCTCTACCGCAGGTGAACCAGACCAGGCCTGCCAGTGGGGCATCCCGCCTGATCTGCCAGCTCCTCGACAAGCCCGTTACCGCTCGGGCTTAGGGCCCGACAGAATCATGCGGAGTTGTGGCCAACGCCGAAATACTGATGCCCTTTACATGGCTGCATATTGGTAGGTCACAATCTCTGAGCTCGCCTGCCAATTCTGTTGACCTCGGGGGCCAAGTACTACAGTACACTCCCATCGGCAGACTTGGCACCGGTGTTGGCTCCCAAGTAGATCTGACGTGAACTAGCTCGTCGTCAACATACCATCTCAGTTCATGAGGTTCCCATTCAATTGCGTATCGATGATAGTCCTCGGCCGCATCAAAGGTGAGATCAATCATTACCGGTGTACCCCTATTGCCGTAGTTGCAGTTCGTTCCGGCATCTCCCGGATTGAAATACACGTTGGCCAATACCTTTGTTGTGTCTCGACCCAACAGTTCCACATCTATCTCCTGCCATGGATTGTTTCTATGGAGAAAGAACGCTGTAATGACTCCATCAGCTTTTGCTGGTTTCATGGCGACCTCAAAACGGCCAAAGTGATACAAGTGGTTGCTGGCGAGTGAAGCTGAGGAATACTCCCTATTCCCCGACCGCTGTTTCATTAGCATCATTCGGAAGCCATGGCCCTGCAGATGAGCGATATTCTCTCTTCGAAACATAGCTAGATTGGACGGGAAGGAATCTTCCAGAGCCGTCCATCGCGATTCATCGAAAAACGCAAAAACGTCCTCGATAACAGTTCTGAAGGTACCGGCACGGCTGCCATATGTCCTTTTCTCCGAGAGAATCCCAAAAGCAGATAATCTTTCATAAGGTACTATCCAAGGATGGACATCATGCTCCAATACATCGACAGCCCGATCTCTGAGCGGTATGCGCTCACAGGACTTGCTCATGAGACTGGGCATATCTCTCAAAACCCCGTTCCTCGGAAAGGGGTTGCTGGGGGTATCACAGCAGAGAAACTTACATAAGGCATGCCAATCATCTTCATCGCGAATGTTAATCGTCAAGAGCTTGTTGTTTCTGCCAGCAAAATGGGCTATTATTTCCTCATGCTGTTGCGGGGACAGTTCACCGCCTTCGAGCGGCGTAGGGGGCAATATGAAGACGGCGTCGGAGTATAGTTTGTCGAGTTGCCTGAAGGCTCTCGTAACGCTCCTTGTGCCTGTATAAGCGTCGAATAGCAGCGGCAAGTTATTACCAATTAACTGGCTGATATTGTCCGATAAGTGCCCCCATTTGTCGTTACAGCATCGGTATCCCAAAAGGCTCAGTGCTGCTTCTAGCAGACCTGCTCCGCTGCGATCGAAGCCAATGCCAAAGACAGGGCGCCGCCCTTTGGTCTGCTCTAGAACCATATGGGTCTTGTCCGATTGAACCCCCAGTTGTGAGAGCAGCGGAAGAATCGAGTAGCGGTTATCTGACTGGAGATCTGTCCGCTGGGATATTACTGAATTGGGTGTCGAGTAAACATCTAACTCAGAGAAGAGGAGATTCAGCCACAGATCCACTGGCCCTATGACGGGAAGAGACTGTAACAACTGTTTGGCTGCCGAATAGGAGAGAACATAACCAGATAGCCACCAGTACCCCCGAATGGGACGAATGAGATTCGGTGAGAGACAAACCTTCTGCGCCCCACGTTCGACTTCACGATAAGACAGGTAAAGGAGGTCGAATCTGAAGCCGTCATTTCGCCTCTCGGGCAACTCCTGCCACGATTGATTGAGCTGAGCGGCGAATGTCCTCTCAAAGAAGACATCGTCCTCAAGAACCAAAGCGTAAGAGGCTTTGTCAGCAACGATTCGTTGCCATGTCTTGATGTGAGAGAGAGCAACGGCGACCTCTTCTCGCGTCATGGCAACGTTGACGGTTTCTTCCCTAATCATAGATAACAATCTGGGATCTGGATCGACATAGTACTGAGCGTCTAGAGGGTAAGTCGCTGCTACTCGGGAAGCAGCATCGCCGGGTCTCAGAAGCTTCCCGTCGATCGCTGAAACGCGATGACAAAAGTCTAGGAGGCTCTGTCTGTCCTCTACCCTTTGACGACGCGCCTCTCTTGTGAAGGTCTGCCAGCGAGCTGATTGCCGATCCAGATTGATCACGTAGGCAGCTTCTATGCGATCGTCGCCGTCATGCTGTGCCGAGCCAAATACTCGTAGTGGCTCCTTGCGGCCGACACTTCGCAAGAGCCATTTAAAGAAGAAAGTTGCCTTTCTTGTGATATTATTGCCAACGAAAGTATTCAACCAATGCTCTTCCGATTACTCAGTGGTGCCACTTGGCGCCAGCAGCCGATTTCCTCTCCACAGGTACTGGCTCTGGCCATTCGCCGGACGGCACAGAATCGTCTTGCTCCAGGATGACATAGCCGGAGTGGCATGTGCGCCAGCTCTGACCGGGACATGAATTAGCCCCTTTATCCCATGGAAGCGCTGCCCATCTTCGAATCTCGGTGAGTGCATCAGCAAAGGCACCAAACTCGCCACACCAACTGGCATTAAATTCATCCTCGATCATGAATCTCTTCATTCCTGATCTCTGC
>CAVXFA010000049.1:0-35148 GCA_963760605.1 uncultured delta proteobacterium
CTTTCGCCTTCCGGCTTGTTAAGGAACGTGCGCAGCAATTCTCGTCGCGGTTCAAGAGCGTCAGGATGGCCTTGTTCGCCACGCCCGAGTTGCGCTGGATTCGCGCCTGAATCTCCTTGAGCACGCGTTCGGTCTGCTTCTTGGGCAGGCCGTCACGAAGGATGCCGAACTCGTCGCCGCCCATGTTTCCCGCGCGGATGGTGACGCCCCTCGCCGCCTCGTCGCCCACCAGCCTGGCCAAGCCCTGCTGGACTTCGGAGACGCTGCGCCTGACCGCGCGGCCAATGCCGCGAATCGCGTGCCGTCGCCGGCCTCGTGGCTTATCTTGTCGTTTATGAGCTTGAAGCGGCGCGCATCGCCCATGAGGAAGCCCACCGACTTGTCGGGCGTCGCGTCACCCGGAGAGCGAGGTCTACCTGGCGAACCCGGCCGTGGCCGCCGCCTCTGCTCTCCTGGGGAGAATCGGGAGCCCGGAGGAATTAGGCATCCGCACCTGAGGGAATTTAGATTAAGTGCCTAAAATGCCTAAAGTGAACTAAAGTGCCTAAAGAGGATTATTCTGGCGAATCAAGATATTTGAAAAACTTCGCACTTCAAACTTTCACTTTTCCTGGAGGGTTTATGATCTATAAAGGCAGAGCGTGGAAATTCGGGATGAACTTCGACACCGACGCCATCATCCCCGCTCGTTACCTCAATACCACAGACCCGGCTGAGTTGGCTTCTCACCTCATGGAGGACATCGACCCGAAATTTCTCGAGAAGATCAAGCCCGGAGACATCCTGGTGGCCGAAGACAACTTCGGCTGCGGCTCCTCCAGGGAACACGCCCCCCTAGCCATCAAATCCGCCGGTCTCTCTTGCGTCGTGGCCAAGAGCTTTGCCCGCATCTTCTACCGTAATTCTTTCAACATGGGCCTGCCCATCTTCGAGAGTATTGAGGCAGTAGACGGGGCTCGCCAGGGCGACGAGCTGGAAGCAGATAGCGAAAGCGGGGAGATAAGAAATGTAAGCACCGGGCAAACCTACAAGGCTCAATCCATCCCTCCCTTCATGCAGCAGCTCATCGAGGCCGGAGGGTTGATGAATTACATCAAGAAATTCAAGATGAAAAATTGACCCCCCACCCTTCCCCTCCCCCTCTGAGGGGGGAGGGCTTGCCCTGTGGAGTAAATTCAACTACTCCACAGGGTAAAGGAGGGGGTAGCGGAGAGGAAAATGGCTTACAAGATTGCCGTCATTCCCGGAGATGGAACCGGCCCAGAAGTAGTGAACGAAGGGCTGAAAGTTCTGCGGGCTCTTTCTGAGAAAGAGAATTTCCAACTCGATCTCAGTTTCTACAAGTTGGGGGCAGATCATTACCTCAAGACCGGTGAAACCCTTGCGGATTCAGTTCTCGAGGAACTCAAGAAGGTGCAGGCCATTTTCCTTGGGGCCATTGGGCATCCGCAGGTTAGGCCCGGCGTCCTGGAGCAGGGCATCATCCTGCGTTTGCGTTTTGCCCTCGACCAGTACATCAACTTGCGTCCCGTGAAACTGTACCCCGGCGTGAATACACCCCTCAAGGATAAAGGACCGGAGCATATCGACTTTGTCATCATTCGCGAGAATACCGAAGGTCTCTACACAGGGGCGGGGGGGTTCCTGAAAAAGGGGACGCCTGATGAGGTGGCGATCCAGGAATCCATCAATACCCGTAAAGGAGTGGAGCGCTGCCTCCGGTATGCTTTCGAGTTTTGCTTGCGGCGGAACAAGGAGCGCAAGCTGACCCTGGCCGCCAAGACCAATGTGCTCAATTACGCCTCCGATCTCTGGGCGAGAACTTTCCAGGATGTGGCCCAGGATTATCCCCAAGTGAAAACAGACTATGCTCACGTGGATGCCCTTTGCATGTGGATGGTGAAAAACCCGGAGTGGTTCGACGTCATCGTCACGGACAATCTCTTCGGCGACATCATCACGGACCTGGGGGCGATGATCCAGGGAGGGTTGGGCATTGCTGCCGGAGGAAATATCAATCCGCACGGTGTCTCCATGTTTGAACCCATGGGCGGCTCCGCCCCCAAATACACCGGGAAGAACACGATCAACCCCCTGGCTGCCATCGCCGCCTGCCAGATGATGCTGGCCCACTTAGGAGAAAAGAAAGCTGCCCAGCGCGTCGAAAACGCCATGGTTCAGGTCCTCGAGAAGCATGTGAAAAGCTTGGGAGCAGGAGAGATGGGCTATACCACCCAGGAAGTCGGAGACCTAGTAGTGAAATATCTATAGAGGAGAATCTAGATCAAACTGGACCTTTCAATGAGCCCTCGCAGCAGAAGAGGAAAAAAGGAGGCATGATTATGGAAGCAAAAATTTATAAACTGGCCGACATCACCCCGAAGAAGATTCACGAAGGCTGTCTGACCCGTCTGGTATCTGGGCAGAACGCCTTGATCAGCTTTCTACGCATCGAGCCCCACACCCTTTTCCCCATCCACCAACATTCCCAGGAGCAGTTGATGATCGTGGTGGAGGGGGAGATCGAGGAGATCGTCAAGGAAAAATCTTATCTCCTGAAGAAAGGGAACGTCATCATTCTGCCCTCCAACATCGAGCATGGGGGCCGAACGCTGGATTCGCCCTGCGAGATCATCGACATCTTCTCCCCGCCGCGGGAAGACTATTTACGCCTGTAGGCCACGATCCGCAGTCAGCGATCCGCTTTCAGCCAAAATAACCGATTGGCGAAATCGCATTCCATTGCCCGAGGTAGGCCTTCCTAGAGTACTTGTTTTTTGCCTTTTCTTCCTGACCGCTATTGGCTGACGGCTGGAGGCTTTGCCCTACGGAGTAAGCTTCATGAATAGGGTAAATTTCCTCGACCCCATCTTCAAACCCAAATCGATTGCCATCATTGGGGCTTCCACTCAGGTGGAAAAATGGGGGCATCGAATGGTCGTTCGCCCTTTGAACACTGGATTCCGTGGGGCGATTTATCCCGTCAACCCCAACGCCAAAGAAGTAGCGGGTCTGAAGTCATTTGCCGCGATCGCTGACCTTCCTCAAGATGTTGACCTCGCAGTGATCACCCTTCCCTCCCCTCGGGTGCCAGAGGCCCTGCGGGAATGCCTCCAGCATGGCATCCGGGGGGTGGTGATCATCTCCGCTGGCTTTGCCGAAGCTGGCCCGGAGGGAGAAAAGCTCCAGGAGGAGGTCGGGCGCATTGCCTCGGAGGCGAATATCCCCCTCGTGGGACCCAATTGCATGGGCCTCTGGAGCGACCCGGTCAGTTTGAACTTGGCGTTCGAAGAATCCCCCATCCGGGGTTCCATCACTTTTATCTCGCAGAGTGGAACCCTAGGCAACTACCTGATGCTTCTGGCCAAGGCCAAGGGATACGGTTTCAGCGCCTTCGTCAGCAGCGGGAATCAGGCCATGCTCGAAGTGGTGGACTACTTGGAATACTTCGGACGCGATGAGGGGACGCGGGTGATCATTCTCTACATCGAGGGTATGCGGGATACGACTCGGTTTTTCCGGGTGGCCAAAGAAGTTGCCAAGAAGAAACCCATCGTCGTATACAAGGCCGGGCGATTTGAGGTCGGCGCGCGCGCTGCGCTTTCCCATACTGCGTCGCTGGCGGGCAACGACCAGATCTTCGAAGGTCTTTGTAAACAGGTCGGGCTGATTCGCTGTTACGATCCTCTGCACACCTGCGACATGGCCGTGGCTTTGGCCAGCCAGCCGCTCCCGAAAAGCAACCGGGTGGCCATCCTCTCCGGCGGCGGGGGCTACTGCGTGACCATGGCCGAAGCCTCTGTAGCCTGGGGTTTGGACGTTCCCCAGCTGGACCCAACGGCATCGGAAAAAATCAAGAAAATCTTACCTCCCTTTGCCCCCCAACCCTGGAATCCAATCGATGCGGCTGCTGACATTCGCCCGATGACTTATGCCCGGGCCCTGGACATCCTCATGAGCTTGGATTACATCGATGGGGTTTTAATGATGATCCCCTTCATGTTTTCATTTCAATTGCGCTCCCCCGCTTCGGTCCGCGAATTGATGGACGCCACCGAGGTCATCTGCGGATTGCCCAAGAAGTTCAATAAACCTATCATCGGGAACACGATTCCCCAGATCAGCGTCGGCCCGGCTTTAGACCTTTTCCATAAGGCCGGGATTCCCTTCTTTGCCACCCAGGATGAATCCGCCCGGTCCATGCATGCCTTGGTCAGATACGCCCAGTTTCTGGAGCGCGCGTCGTAGAGGATGGGGGCGGGGTAACCATCAGGTTCTTTTTAGTTGGAAAATAGGTTCAATCTCTCCCACCAGGTCTTTCCGGAAATTGAAAATAGGTGTCTTCGGGCCGTACAGTTGGAGCATTTTCAGGGCTTCTCCCTCGAGGATTTCGTATTGTCTGAGGACTTCCACAACCACTGGGTTAAGAGCTCGAGGGTTTCCGTCCTCAATCTTGATGGCGATGCCCAGACCTCGCTCCATCAGGCTCAATCCATAGCTTCCTTCAGCCCCGGCCTTAGCAAAGACTTTTCTGGGTGCCATCCGCATGACGTCCGTGCAGATCCTTTCATCCCCCGCAATCATTTCAGGGTGATCGAGAACCGATTTCATCAAGCGATGAAGGGGTCGTTCCGGATCTCCGATCGCCTTCCCTTCGGGGTTTGGGGTAATGGCCAGCTTCGCGAAGGCCAAGGCCAGATGGCGCAGAGGCAGGGCGAAGATCGGGACGCCGCAACCATCGATACCCCTTTTAATCTCTTCTTTCGGGACTCCTGTCATCTCAGAAATTTTTCTCAGGATCAATTGCTGAACCGGGTGCTGCGGATGGGGGTAAGTCTCCGTCGGCCAGGCATAGAATACGCACAGGGCGAGCATGGCCGCATGCTTGCCAGCACAGTTATTATGAATGGGCCGCGGGTTTTTGCCCTCCTCCTCTAACTGTTGGGCCGTGGGGCGATGGATAGGGGCATGGACCCCGCATTGCAGGTGATCCTCGGAGAGGCCAATCTTGGTCAGAATGCTTAAGACTGCTTGAACTTGATAGTCCTGCCCATTTAGCGAGCCACACATACAGGCTAATTCGGCGGGGGTAAAACCAAATCGAACCACCGCTCCAGATTCCACGATGGGCAGGGCCTGGAAGGGCTTGGCGCAAGAGCGAAGAAATGTGGAAAACTCCGGGTTCCCTACGTGGTCTACTAGGTTTCCGAGATGATCCACGACGGCAATCGCCCCGCGGTGAAAACTTTCCCCATGCCCTCCGCGGGAAACTCTAATCAGTACCTCTGACATCTTCCCATCCCGTTCTTTTCAGCCAAAATATCATAAATATTATTCAGAGCAATTAATTTTTTACATCCCCCCTTTAGAAAAGGGGGGCGGGGGGGATTTGAAAGTTGGGAAAATCCCCCTAAGTCCCCCTTTACCAAAGGGGGACTTTTAAGGCAAGTCAAACTCGCATGGCGGGAAAAAATTAATAAAAGGACGCAAACTATTTTATGTTCCCCTTAATCAGTAGCAGAGAAAAAAGGAGGGGGTCAAGGGCAAAGAGAGGGCTAAGGCCGTTTTCTGGCGAGGGTTAATCCATCACCGATGGGAATCAGGGTCAGATCGACCCGGTCATCATCCCGAATTTTTTCATTCAGAGCCCGGATGGCCATGGTATCGTTTCCCCGCTCCTGCGGATCGGCGACCCTCCCGGACCAGAGGATATTATCGATCGCCATCAAGCCACCGGCGCGGAGCAAAGAGAGGGCGCGCTCGTAATAGCCATCGTAGTTTTCCTTATCGGCATCGATAAAGACAAAATCGAACTCGCCCGCCCCAGGATGGGCGAGAAGATGGTCCATGGTTTCAATCGCCGGGGCTAGGTGTAATTCAACGATGTCCGCAACCCCACCCTCCCGCCAGTAGCGCCGGGCCACGTCTGTCCATTTTTTGCTGATATCACAGGCAACCAATTTCCCACCCGGAGGAAGGGCCAGAGCAACACAAAGGGAGCTGTACCCGGTGTAGACACCTACTTCCAGCGTCCTTTTCGCCCCCATCAACTTGATCAGGAGAGACATGAATTGGCCCTGCTCCGGAGAAATTTGCATTTCTGCCATGGGATCGTGGGAGGTCTCTTCCCGCAGACGTCGGAGAATTTCCGGGTCTCGTAGCGAGAAAGAACACAGATAACGATAAAGCTCATCGGTCAGGAAAAGGGTGCGGTTGGACATTTTCTCCTTCCTTTGGATGAATCCCCGGGGAGAACGAGGATTGAAGTTCTGCCACCTTGCTTAATTTTCATTTGAATTTGCCCGGAAATAAATAGAGTGAATTCTGTATTTTTGAGAAGAATGAACTGTATTCTAGTTCTCTCAATCCGGCTCCTCTCTCTCGCTCCCCCAGGCGGTTCAGGATGTAGGTTTGCCGCCCTTGCCAAGACCTGATGAAGAGCTTGACAATAAAAACATGAAGATGTTTCAGTGGATGGGAGCCGATGCCCAGAGAATTACTCCCGCCGAAATTGGGGAAGGAAGACTCGCCTATTTCGACGTCCTCTACATGACGGGGGGCTGGACTCCGTCCTACGTTTGGGATCTATACGGGAAAGGTGAGCTACATCCCTCAGGGTCTCGCTTTTCCTTATTTGACGCTGTCTGTCATCTTCCCCCGAGGGCATTCAGTTTCAGCAGATCCAATGTTGATTTTCACGCTTAGAGCATGACGATTATTTTTGAGGGGGGTTCCACGAGGGTGGATTTAAATATCGACGTTCATTCTCTTTAACAACTTTCCCAGCTCTAGGATGTCCGCGATTTCATAATCCACAAACCCATCCATTTCTTGGATTCCACTAAGATTCTGATCTACCAGGACGGTAATCATGCCCAGCTCTTTGGCCGGCTGGAGGTTTGCGGGAAGGTCCTCGATCATCATGCACTCCCGTCCTTTCATACCGAGGAAATCAAGAATCTGGCAGTAGGGCTCCCGGTTGGGTTTGGGGATATAGTGGGTAAACGTGATGTCAAAGATTCGGGGGAAATACTGGTCTACACCCAGGCAGCGAAGAACTTTTTGGGCATGGGGCCGGTGGCCGCTGGTGAAGATGGCTTTCTCCAAGGGGATGGATTGTAAAAGCGAGGCCAGAGAGGGGTTGGGACACAGCTTTTCTTCGACCCCGACGTCGTGAACATACTCGAGGTAATCTTGGGGGTCAATTTTTTGGTGGATCATCAGGCCGCGGAGGGTGGAGCCATATTTTCGGATGTATTCTTGCCTCAGATCACGGGCCAGGTTTTTTTCAAAGCCCATGCGGTCTTCCATGTAATTCCGGATTCGATCGACAACCCTTTCGAAGATGCCCAGAGATTTGGGATAGAGGGTATTGTCTATATCGAAGAGGATGCACTCCAGCATATTTTATCCCTTCATCACTCCCTCGATCGCCTGCCGGGCCTGATCGATCTCTGCGAAAGAAACATCCAAATGGGTGACGCAGCGGAGGCGCGTTTTGGCCGTGGGGAGAACGAGGATACCCTTTGCTCTTAAAGCCGCGGCAACTTCCTGGGCGGTTCGCTCTGCGCGGGAGACGTCGAAGAAAAGCATGTTGGTTTCGACCTCTACCGGATTGATGAGGACGTTTTTAATATCGGCCAATCCTTGGGCCAGCTTTAGGGCCTTGCGGTGGTCTTCCTCTAACCGGTCGATGTGATGGTCGAGAGCATAGATTCCGGCCGCAGCCAGATAACCGGCCTGCCTCATGCCTCCCCCCACCATCTTCCGGAACCGGTGCACCCGTTTGATAAAATCCTTTGCCCCTAACACCAAAGAACCCACGGGGCAGCCTAAGGCTTTGGAGAGACAGACGGAGACGGAATCGAAGGGAGCGGCATACTCCGCTGGCGAAATTCCTGTAGCGACGCAGGCATTCCAGAGGCGCGCCCCATCCATGTGCATGCGCAGTCCTCTTTGGTTGGCCAAATCCCGGATCTGGAGAATCTTACTCAAAGGAAAGACCGTGCCTCCGCCACGGTTATGGGTATTCTCGATGACCACCAGCCGACTCACGGGAAAATGCACGTCATCGACACGGATCGCGGCTTCTACCTGCGCCGCATCGAAAACCCCTCGACTTCCGGGGATGGCGCAGAATTGCACACCCGAGAGCACGGCTCCGGCGCCTGCCTCGAAGTTCATCGCGTGGGCACCCGCCTCGATGATGACCTCATCCCCGGGCTGGGTGTGGGCCTTGACAGACAATTGATTCCCCATAGTTCCTGAGGCCACAAAGAGAGCGGCCTCCTTGCCCAAGAGCCGGGCGGCTTTTTCCTGGAGGGCGTTGACCGTAGGGTCTTCCCCGAAGACATCATCCCCCACGACTGCTTCCAGCATGGCTTTGTGCATCCCGGGGGTGGGCTTGGTGACGGTATCGCTGCGAAGGTCAATAAAACGATCCATGCTCTTTTTCTCCTCAAAATCTTTTATAACATAGAGGGGCCAAAAAAGGTAGAGTGGTCTGGAGACCGGAAGGGAAACTTGCAGGTCCAGGCGCAGAGTCCCGTCGCTGGGACCACGATAAGAGTAAAGGATGCTATTTTCAACTGCGGTTCAAAAATGCTAAACGGTCAGGTTGGAAAAGATTGACTGGATCTGTATTTTCAGCCAAAATTGAATAAACTTTTCTGGCCACAGAGCACACAGAGAGCACGGAGAATGGTAAAGTAAGAAAGAATCACCACACCACCGTCAAGGTTGATTATCATTTAGGCTTATAGAAGTGCTTTTCTTTATTTATAACTCTGTGTTCTCTGTGACCTCTGTGGCAAATAATCAAATGAAAGATCCGCCTCCGAACATCCATCGGAAAAAAGTTTTTTCCGGGCTCCTTTTTTTGTGCGTGGCCGTGCTGCTGATGCTCATGGGAAGGGAGAATGCTTCCCCCCTTTGGCAGGTGATCTGGGTCTCCCTCTTGGGTCTGGGTTTCTTCCTTTACCTTTGGGGAAGGTTCTTCTCACGAGGCGGGGACTGAAGGAAAATGAATTCTCGGACGCGGGGAAGAATGTAAAGATCCTCCAGGGGGTATTTCGCCAGCTCCCGGGCTAAGATCCGTGCCCGTTCATCCGCTGAGCAGCGCGCGTCGATGATAATCAAATTGCGTCCCAGCAGCCTGCATCCACCGCTATGCACAGAGATCTCATCATCCGAGAGGCTCTCGTAGCGGACTACGATTTCCAGCTGCCCGGCAATGCTTTCCAAGTGCTGCAGCATAGAGGTGTCGGGCAGATCAAAAGGCATGGGCTCCCCTTTTCCCTGGAATAGGTTCAGGTTATTATAGAGGAGTTTGCCGGCGAAATCAAAGAAGCGATCAGCCATCTGCAGAAATAAGGACGGGGTGCTAGGGATTGGGTGTAGGGTTCTGGGTGTTGGAGCTTACGCCTCGCGCCTTACGCCTTGCGGGTTTAACAAAATGAAAGCCTATTTAGACATCGAGACTTCTTTTGGGGGCGAGATTACCATCGTGGGAATCTTCTGCCCGCCGAATCGAATGATCCAGCTCGTAGGCGACGAGGTCAACTGGACCAATCTTTGGAACGCCTTAGAAGGGGTGACTCAAATTTTGACGTATAACGGGAGCCGGTTTGATTTGCCGGTCATCAAGCGGGCAGTCGGCTTGGATTTGAATAAATATTTTGAATGTCGCGACTTGATGTACAATTGCTGGGAGAAAAATCTTTACGGTGGGTTGAAGCGGGTGGAAGAACAAGTGGGCATTGCCCGCGCCTCCAAGGGAATTGATGGCCTGGAGGCCATGCGCCTCTGGGAGCGTTTCCGATTATATGCGGATGAAAAGGCGCTGCAAATTCTGCTGGAATACAACCGGGAAGACGCGGTAAATCTCTATCATTTGGAAGCCCGCCTTAATGATTGACCGCTCCGGGAAAAAGTTCTGACCCCCCAATCATCCTATCAGACATTTCCGGCATCGATCGAAAAGTTACCTCAGTTTTTGGGGAAGCGGGTGGGTAAATTGGTCATTTCACTTTGACATTTTTGAACGGTGACGGGAAAGGATTGAATCTTCTGTATCTATGCCCCCTGCTCAAAGAACTGTAACATACAGGAATTAAAAATAAATTTAGAAATAAAAGGAAATAGTCTTCAGTAATTTCCGAAATATCTCTGGCCCACTTTATGCATATAAGATATTCGCCGGGAATTTGCAAATCAAAGATTCTCGAAAGGGGAGGAAAAATGATTGAGATGGGTCTGACGGTGGGTCAATACCTTCAAAGGCAGAGGAAAGAAAAAAAGATTCCCCTTGAATACATTGCCGAGAGAACCCGGATTACCCTCGCCTACCTCCAAGCCCTGGATAAGGACGACTTCCATTGCCTCCCGGGTGAATTTTTTACCCGCGGGTTTCTCCGCACATACGCCAAGTTCATTCAGCTTGACCCGGCTGAAGTCATCGCCGCCTACCGGCTCCAGGTCGAGGCAACAAGAAGGCCGCCGCAGGGGGAAGAATTGGCGGTTCCACCTTTCCCATCCTTCTTGAAAAAAATTTTAAATTTTTTCTTAGATTTCGTCTCCGCCCTTATGGGGGCAACGCCCACTTTTTCCGTTGGGAAAGTGGCGCTACCCCGGAAAAATTAATTTTTTTCAGGCTTCGCCCCCAAGATTTCTCCGAGTCTTCAAACCTTCGACTTCTTCCCCTCCTGGGCCAAACATCTTCTGTACTCTCCCCATCATCAGTTCCTTCTTGACAACTCAGCGATTTTTAGCTAATTTTTTCAAATAAGATAAAGACTATTTTCTTCAGCTCCAGATGAAGTATGGGATTGAAAAAATATTTGGGCCTTGAACGCCGCCGCCTTTCCCGTTATAGAACGGCTGTTGACGTGGAATTCTATATTTGGGATGCGGCCCAACAAAAACCGCGTACGGGGAAGGTCTTCGGTCGTCTTACAGAGATCTCTCTCGAAGGTGCTTGTCTGCAAACGAGCCACGTCCTTATTGATGGACACCATATCCTGCGGGATAACGACCTGGAAGGTGGAACTCCCCTCGTCCTTGACTTACCGCCTTCTGTAGAAGGAGTGCCCCGGAGTGTTAAGGCCCAGATAATCTGGTATAAGAGGATTTCGGCCAATCGCGCATTTCAGTTCGATGTGGGCCTAAAATTTCTCGACATCTCCGAAACCGAAAGACAAAGCCTCAGGTCTTTGATCAAATCCACCTCTGCCCCGTGAATTCGCTGTTATCTCGCTCCTTCTGGTTAAAGAACCCGCAAGGTAGCCAAATCATAAGCTGCTTCCCTTAGATTCCCCCATTGAATTTCAATCCCAACCCCCCCATTCAGGCCATAGTCGATGGGGATATCCTCCGTAGGCCGGTAGGGGTGTCATGATCCTGAAAATTTATGCGAAACCCGAGTTCCAGTTTTTCTCTTCCGCTCTCGAAAAGCAAATCATGATCAGCTTTTTTGCCTCCCAATCCCGCCTCGCCGAGCAGTTGGTGGAAGCGGGCCGATCGTAGACCGGGACTTTTTTCCTGCCGGATGTTATAATTTTCCTTACCGTTCCCTTCCTTGACCCAGGTAGCCGAATTTCCAATTTGTAGTTCATTCTAAATACAGGAGAAAAGACGATGAAAAGAAAGAAAGTCATGATTGTGATCGGAAGTCCTCGAAAAAAAGGGAATAGCTCGATCCTGGCGAAACAGGTGGCTGCTGGCGCCAAAGCCGGCGGAGCAGGGGTCGATACCTTTTACCTTCACGATATGAAGATCAGGCCCTGTGCCGCCTGTGATGCCTGCCGAAAGAAAACCGCCACCGATTGTGTCCTAAACGATGATATGCAGAAGTTGTACCCTAAGTTGAGAAATGCCGACGCCATCGTGGTGGCCAGCCCGATCTACTGGTTTACCATTTCCGCCCAAACCAAATTATTCATGGATCGCTGGTATGCCCTGGGGAGCGATGAGGGGTATGAATTAGCGGGGAAACGGTTTGGCATCATCCTGACCTACGCGGATGCGGACCCCTTTGTCTCGGGAGCGGTCAACGCCTTGCGTACTTTTCAGGATGCCCTCCATTTCGTTGGGGCGGAAATTGTAGGGTTGGTCTATGGAAGCGCCTGGAAGGCCGGAGAGATCCGGCGCAATAAGGAGTTGATGAAAGAGGCCTACGAGCTGGGCAAAAAGCTTGCGGCGGAGTCATAGGATCTCTCTTCCATCCTTGAAAATGGGGCTTCCATCCACTCAGATCATTAGGCTTTTTTTGATGGCCGGGATTTTGGGGGGTTCTATTTTAGACCCTTTTGCTTCTATGACTGAACCCCTCGCACCCTCGCGCCTGGCAACAGTAAAAGCTAAGTTGCTACCCGTATACTCGGCGACTTCTGTAACCAGCGGTATTGTGAAGTTTTTAAGGAAAGGGAATGTCGTTAAGGTTCAATCCGAAATTATGATGTCTGATGACAAGTGGTGCAGTATTGCCGAATACCGCCAGTCAAGCACGTCGGGCTTTGTTATCTGTGAAGCTTTGGAGTATTCCAACCAGCCGCAGAGGGTCACGCCGCAGGAAAAAAAGGGGCCGGCAACCTCCCTCCGGGCCAAGGAGACTCGACCCTTAACTCTGCCGACAGCCTCTAAACCCCAAAAGGGTGCTCAGAATCCCCCCTATCCTGGGAAATTCCTGTATGCCTTATGGCAGGCAGATATTGTTGCGGTCAAAGATTTACTGCAGAAGGGATCCGATCCAAACGCCCAAACCAGTTGTGGGACGAGACCTTTGTTGATGGCTGCCAAAATGAAAAACTCTGAATTGGTAAGAATATTGATTGAGAATGGCGCGGATGTTGATGGGAGAGATAGAAGCGGATTGACCGCCTTGATGTCTGCGGCGTCAGTGGGGCAGGCAAAAAATGTTGAAGTTTTAATTGATGCAGGCACTAATTTGAACGCCAGGGATAACAATGGATTTACAGCATTAATGTGGGCGGCCATGAAGGGGCTTCCAGAGGTCGTCAAAATTTTGCTGGCTCATGGTGCAGATGTGCAGGCAAAAACAAAAGAAGACCTGACTGCATGGCATTTGTCAAGGAGAATCATAGAAGATATTAAGAGCTCGCTCGCCGATAATCAAAAAGCAAGTAATAAAGTGGCTTTGTCCGAGCTGCGAAGAGATCTCGCCAAACATGAAAAAGTGTTCCGCTTGCTGGAAAGGGCTAATGGAAGAAAACCCGGGTGATGGAGTCACCCAGGTCAAAAAACAAAACCTGACCTCCCACGCGCATGGGAATGGGAGAGTTAACGCGCTAAGGTATAGGAAATTCACAATTCTGGACCCTGGACTCACGGATCTGGATTCAGACTTTTCATAAAAATAACAGAATGTTTTAAAGGGAAAAGGGCATGGGAAATAAGAAGACGGCGAAAGGCGGAAAGAAAAAAAGTCAGGCCTTGCCTGGATTTCTCAAGAGGATTTATGAACTGGGCGCCAAAGGGGCAAAAATCATCTCCCCTTCCGAGGTGGAGGCAGGAGACTGGGTGCGGTGGAAATGCCAGTTCGGCTGCGGGGGATACGGTTCCAGTTTGATGTGTCCCCCCCATACTCCTAAACCGGAAGAAACCCGCAGAATGCTAAACGGGTATAAGCGGGCGATTCTATTTGAAAGCGGATCAGGAGATACCAAAGAGATTGCCGTTCAAATGGAACAGGAAATCTTCTTGTCGGGGTTTTACAAGGCTTTAGGCCTGGGAGCGGGGCCGTGCCGGCTTTGCCGTTCTTGCTCCTTTGCCGAGGGCTGCCGGCACCCGGACGATGCCCGTCCTTCCATGGAAGCCTGTGGAATCGATGTGTTTGCGACTGCCAGAAAGCATGGTTTTACGATCAATGTGGTTAGAACCTACAAAGACCCGCAGCATTATTTTGGGCTGGTGTTAATTGAATAGGGGCGTTTGGTAACCGGCGTTCTGAAGATGTCTTAACCGAGAAATGAAAGAGAGGGGTTCTATGATCTATGAACTTCGCAGCTATCACCTGAGAGTGGGGGCTCTAAAGGGCCTTTGCGGTTCTAGCAGGGGGCAATATACCCCCCGAGCCCTTCGCTAAGGAAATGGTTGGTGAAGATTCTATTTTCTGGTTTTACCTCTTTTCCATTTCCCTTCGCCATTTCGGCCTGAATCCCCTGCCCTCCTCGTTCTGCCATTTCTGGCGAAGCTTCTCGCGCTCCTCCGGCGGTAATTCCCGGAACCATTTTGACCCACGTCGAATCTTTTCCTGCTCTTCGGGTGGAAGGTTACGGAACTCCTGGTAGCGCTTGCGGATCATTTCCTTCTGTTCCGGGGATAGCTCCTGCCACCGTTTAAATCGCTCCTGAGCTTCTTTGCGTTCCTCAGGGGTCATGCGCTGCCACCGTTCCGCTCCCCTGCGGAGGCGTTCCTGGCGCTCTGCAGGCATTTGATCCCACCGGTCTTTAAACTGCCTCAAGATCTGCTGCTCTTCCGGGCTTAACTGATCCCATGAGCCGCCAAAAGCCTGGCGGGGAATTCCAGAGAAAAAGATCAGCAGGAAGGCTATCCCTAATAAGTATTTATTCATCTTCGGCGCCCTTTGGTCTCGTGTTCTTCTTTTCCTGTTTGCCTCTTTTCTGCGAGAGCTTCGCCTGCGTCCTACGGTCGGCCCCGGTCAGACGTTACTACGATTTCCCCTTCTTGGGCCATTTTCTTCGGTCGCCAGCCAGCGGTAAAAGTCCAGATTTTGATAAAAATCAATCCTTTCTTGGGAAGTCATAATTTCAAAATCTTCAGCGTGCTTGACCGGGAGATTTCCGGGGGAAGTGCTCAGCCAGAAGAATAAGGCCACCGCCGCCATCGTGGCCGTAGCGAAGCCGCCAACCATGATCCAGCGCAGGGGGACGAAGAATCCTGAGCGCCTTTCCTCCGTAGCTCTGAGGGCCCCGATCCGGATATTCTGCAGACACTGGCATGTCTGGTTGTCCAGATTTTCTACGCCTTCGTTCAGAAGGTCTTTGGCTTTTTCTAAAAAGTGCTTTTCCTGGTCACTTGCATTCATGAACGTTGATCCTCCAAAAGCCCGCGGAGGGTATGAACCGCGCGGGAGTAATGCGTCTTTATGCTTCCTTCCGAGCATCCCATGGCAAAGGCAGCCTGCGCCACATCCATCCCTTCCCAGGCGCGCAGCAAAAACGCCTGCTGCTGGCGCAAAGGCAGCCTGCGGATCGCCTTCTCCAAAGCGGTCCTTTCCTCCTGTCGCAAAATATGATCGGAGGGGTTTGGGTTTGCCGGGTCCGGCAAATTCTGAAGCGGATCTTCCTGCTCCTCCTCATCCGCCCGACCTAACCAGGCCAGAAATCGCTTGCGGACGAAAGTTCGGCGGTACCAGTCCGTAATCCGGCTTTTCAGGACACGATAAAAGAGGGGGTTCCATTCTTCCGGCGGGCGATTCGCGTAACGCCGCACAAATTGGAGCATGGCCTCCTGCACCAGATCAAGAGCCTCATCGGTGTTGCCGGAAGCAAATTTGGCCATCCTGAAAGCCCGCCGTTCAACATCAGCCAAAAATCGGTCTAGCGTAGCTTTCGAATCCAGGGCTAACTCCACGGCAACCTTTCATTTTCAACGGATGAAAATGCACGGTTTATAGTTATATTAACGCACAGCATTCAAATCCGTTTACAAGCAAATTTATCTGGGGATTTCTTATTCCTTCCGGAATGAAGTATAACACAAATTGGAACCACAGAGGTCACTGAGAGACACTCTGGGTCCTCAAAAAAGAATTCCCTTTCCCCTCTTTCGCTCGATTTTATGAATTCTTCGCGCCCTTAGCGCCTCAGCGCGAGAAGGTTTTTCCGTATCCCCTAATTATGGGAGAAACCCTTGCAAAAGCCATGGTGGAGATTCCCGAGGTGGGCGAGGGCGTAAGGCTCCCAGAGCCCGAGCCCATTTACAAATCTTCTTGATTCCATAAGAAATTTTTTATATTATGAGCCAATCTTTCAAGATCCTGTTGCCATCGAGTGCAAAAGAGCTTCCTTCTTCCAAAGGATATGCCTCTCTTTAAACTCGGCAGCCCGTGGAGTTTTGCCAGAATTTGAATCGGCAACTTTAAAATTTGACCCCATTTTCTCCAGATGCCGGAAGACCAATATATCAAAGTCGGTAATCTTAAGACCCGCTATTGGGCCTTAGGAGATCAGGGAACGGTAGTCATTCTGATCCATGGGCTCGGTGCCTCCGCGGATATCTGGAAGCATAACGTCGAGGCTTTCGCAAAGCAACACAGAGTATATGTTCTCGACTTGATGGGTTTCGGTCGATCTGACAAGCCAGGGCCTTCCTTTTCTCCCCTCGATTATATCCGCTTCCTTGATGATTTCATGAATATCTTAAATATTGCGAGGGCCAGCCTCGTAGGCCAATCCCTCGGCGGTGGAATTGCGCTTCATTATGCGCTCCAGTTTCCGCAAAAAGTGAACAAGCTGGTGCTGGTGGATAGTGCGGGCTTAGGGAAGGAGGTAATCTGGACGCTGAGACTGATGTCACTCCCCCTGCTTGGGGAATTCGTCTCCTATCCGAGTCGTAAAGGAGTGGAGCTCTTTTTTAAATTTGCTGTCCGCAATCAGGCCCTGGTAACAAAGGATTTCGTAGACCTTTATTATAATTTTTTTTCGCAGCCCGGATTCCAGAAATTCCTTTTGAAGATCGTACGTTCGCTCATTAATATCCAGGGGGCCCGGGAAGAAGTCTTAGCTTCCCCCATGAACAATTTATCCAAGATTACGCAGCCGGTATTGATTATCTGGGGCGAAAAGGATCGGGTCCTACCCCTCAAGCATGCTTACTGGGGCAAAGAAAAGTTGCCTATGGCCAAGCTGAAGATTATGGAAGGGTGTGGGCATATACCCTTTTTTGAACGGCCGGAAGAATTTAACAGACTCGTTCTTGAGTTCCTGTCTGAATAGATCACTTTTCTATCTTTATTTATTGTAACAATCGAGGCAAAGAAGAGCTTTTTCTGGAGGGGGGACCTCCATCAACAGCTCCTTTCCACAGCGGGCGCAGGTTGCTTTAAAGGATTTTGGGGGTGCTTTCCTTTTGGAGCTTCTCCGGTAAAAATTTCTCCTTATTCTTGCCATGGTAACCTCCTCATCAGGATTTTTATTTGCGCATCGCGCCAACCCTGATCGCCACCCCGGGTCGCACAACCTAAGACCCCGGATTTCATACTCTCCCGGGGTCTTACGTTCCGATTTCAGATCCTCAGCACTTCACCACATCGATCGCTTGTAGGCCCTTCTTACCCGGGGCGATTTCGAACTCGACCTCGTCCCCTTCATGAAGAACCTTGAAGCCATCTTGTTTAATGGATGAGAAGTGGACGAATAAGTCATCGCCACTATCCTGGGAAATAAAACCAAATCCCTTTTGCTCATTGAACCATTTGACTCGACCTCTGGCCATTGCATTTCACCTCCTTCCTTTCTCACGCTGATAAGATGCAACAGCCCGGGTCGGGGCAATAAAAAAGCCGCATAAGCATCGAGAGCTTTGCGGCTTTTTTTGTTCCAAACCAAAACTCTTTGCAACTTATGTTTTATGGTAATTCTTTTCTTCCAGGCTGTCAAGCAATAAATACCGAATATAGGAGAGGCGGGCGGATGCCAAGCCCAAACCCTTAGAAAATCTTCTTGATTCCATAACACTTCTTTTATATTATGAACGAACTTTCCCGCTGACCTTGTGATTAAGAAAACATCCCACTACAAACGGACGGACTACGGAGAGGAGGACGATGAACGGAAGACGATCTGAAACCCCTTTGTTTGCGAGTTGGGACTTTGGACTCCGGACCCATAACTTACCCCTGGAGGACGTGTGAATATAGGCAAGACTCTGGACAAGTTCAATACCCCGGGCAGCGGCTTAATACTCATTCTTTTCTGGGTGGCTTGTTTCGTGGCCCAGGCGGCGTTCGCCGAAGATGAATGGAAAATCATCGGCCTGAGCTCGAAAGGGACACTATTCTACAACTCTGAAACCGTGGCCGAGTTATCTGCCGGGAAAAAGGGGGTCTGGACCAAGTTCGTTTGCAACGCCGAAGGGATGAGATTGCTGAAGTCGCGGGGTGGTAGATTTGCAGGGGCTGCTTACGTTACGTTCTATTACGAGATAAATTGCCTGGAACGGAATACGAAGTGCCGGTCAGGGTTTGTCTATTCCCGGAAGGGTGAGTCCTTGGGCCCCCACGACTGTTCCGGTGAAGGGGCGGAGAAAGCCATGATCTTTCCTGAATCGCTTTCCGGCGAAATCCTCCTGGAAAAATTCTGCCCGTGAGATTTCCCTCGTCCCGCAAAGGCGCTACCCCAACCTTCCAAAACTCTGCCTGTAAAACCCCTGACAAATGATTGACAGCGGAAAGCTGGAGGAAGATAATGATGTAGAGAAAAAGGATCTGGCGGAATCCATGAAGGCGATCCCCACTCCGGAACTGGAAAAGAGCGGGCGGTTCAGTTCCTCTCAGTGAGAGGGCAGAATGGAGGTATGGCACTATGAAAAGGGAATTTACCCGAAGAGAGCTCTTGAAGGTTTCGGCGCAGGGGGCAGCTGCCGCAGGCCTGGCCGGCGTCCTCGGAGGCCCAGACTTGTCCGGCATGAAGCCCGCAGAGGCTTCGTCAAAGGATGACCCCGGCGTATGGATCGATTTTCTCGTTCAAGATTTCGTCCTCCACTCCCCCCAAAATTCCCTGCAGAATGCGGCAAAGGAGAGGGCTTGGGCCGACCCGCTGGTAGGGTTCTCGCGCGGGGATGATCCCCTTTATCTGGCGTACAAAAATCACGTCGGTCCCTTCCACTGGACTCCCCTGGAGATCTTCCAGCTGACCTTTCCCGAATTATCTGTAACGGCGGATCAGTTGGCCGTTATCACTTGGATTTTGCCCCAGACCGAGGCGACCAAGGCCGATCATCGAAAAGAGACGACCTATCCTTCCGAGAGATGGGCCCGGTCCAGGATCTTCGGGGAGGAATTCAACAATGAGTTGAGGAGACATGTGGCTGTCCGCTTCCTGGATGCGGGCTTTCCGGCGATCGCCCCCGCTCTTTCTCCCCTTTGGAAAATGATGCAATCGGACCGCTATGTCTTCGCCTCAACCTGGTCTGAGCGGCATGCGGCCTACGCCGCCGGCCTGGGGACCTTTGGCCTTTGCGACGGCTTGATCACCCCTAAAGGCAAAGCGATGCGCTGCGGTTCGGTGGTAGCCCGAATCCAGGTCCCTGCCACCCCTCGCCCCTATGAAGACCACCATGCCTATTGTCTCTTTTTCTCCCAGAGGACCTGCGGCAAATGCATGTCCCGGTGCCCGGCAGGTGCCATCACCAAGGCGGGCCATGACAAGGTGGCCTGCGAGAAGTACATGCGTCAGGTCACGGTCGACTATGTGAGCTCGCATTATGGTTTGAAGGGGTATGGCTGCGGGCTCTGCCAGACCAATGTCCCGTGCGAGTCGAAAATCCCCGCTTAGTCTGCTGCAGAAGAATCGGAGAAGTAGCCATTTCAGCTCTACCCTTATGTCCCGATGAAAAATCATGTTCCTCCGCGGTGGAAGGTGGCAGCCTTGAGAAAGGACGGGGAGAAATGGCGAGAAGATGGATATGGGTTCTGGCCATGCTGGGCCTGCAACTCCTGCTGATCTCTCTGATTCCCCGTTCTTCGCTTCAATCTCGATCCCCCGGGGAGGAGATTTCGTCCCCGGTCTCCGTTGGCCAGAAGATCCCCGATCTTAACCTTCGCGATGTGCAGGCCTCATTAGAATACGGTTGGGTTCAACTCTATATGCTCCTGCCGAATGCGAGCAAGACGGTTCTTATCTTTTATCGGGGGTACTGGTCATCAGACTGCCAGCGGCAGTTTGCCGACCTACGCGCCCACTTCTCGGAATTCCAAGAAAAAGGGGCCCAAATCATCGCGGTGAGCGTGGATGATCCCCATCGCGCCGCCGAATTTGGCCGCAAGATCGAGAAAGAATATCGGGTAGGGGCCAAGCAATTTATTGAGGGTCAGCTGCTTAAGCTGCCCTTTCGCCTCGTCATCGATAACGCGCTGCGGGGAGTTCAAACGCTGGGCTTTGGAGAAGAACATCCTCGATATGGCCTGATCGCCCGTCCCACCACTATCCTTCTGGACAAGCAAGGAACCATCCACTGGCTTAACATCGGGAAATCCGCGGAAGACCGCCCCAGTGCCGATCAGATCTCGCAGCTCCTGGCTGGCGGGTCTTGAGTGAGGACTTTTTCAGCTGACATTTTCTATTTTGGCTAGATTCCTTATTTGTCTTTGCCTTTGGGGAACCCCGGAACACCTTCATCCAACTGAACGCCCAGGGTGTTCAGCAACATAGAGACCAAGTTGTATTCCCCGACAGTCATAATCAGATCCATGAGTTGCTTCTCATCGTAGCGTTTGGCCAGTGCGTTCCAGGTTGCATCCGTGATAAATGCATCGGAATGAAGTTCATCTACGGCACGAAGCAACGTCGCCTCGAAGGGTTTCCATCCTGAGGCATTGGGTCCTTCCGGTATCCGAGAGATTTCCTCAGAGCTCAGACCCGCTGATTTCCCCATTAGGGTGTGCTGTCCAAACTCATACTCCGATCGACAAAGCCAGCCGATGCGCAAAATAAGAATTTCTCGATCGCGCGGTGGGAGAGTTGACTCTCGCAATACATAGAAAGCAAACGGGAACCAGCCTTGCGTCATTTTTGGATGCCGGGCAATCGTTGCGAAAATGTTCAAGCTGCGACCCTCCCTTTTGAGGGGAGCTAAGATTTTTCGTTGTTCCTCAGTCCATTCCGATTCTGCGAGAGGTTTCACTCGGGGCTCTTTAAGTCGAGCCCGTTCTTGCCCACCCTCCTTAAAAGAGGCACAACCCATTAGGGAAAGAAAAACTCCTAGCCCTAGGATGGACAAAAGGCCTATGAACGATTTCATTTCGCACCTCCTGATCTTTTTAAATTTCGCTTGAGGGAATGCTCCGAAATTTCCAACCCGCAAGTAAATAATAGAATTCTTTGGGGAGCTTCCAGTGGCATCTTATGGGGACGGGAAGTCCTCTCATCTTTTTCTTAGGAAGGTTAGAGGGTTTGAGAAATCCGCTTACCCACCCGCCAGACTTAAAAAGAAACTTACTTCTTCTCCGTTTCTGAGTCGCGAACCGGGGTCTGCCAGCTTCTCCTTACCTCTCATGGCCCATACTGCCTTATTAAATGAACTCTGCTCTTTGTTCCAAAGTTGCTCCGGCATATTGTGGCCATAGGTCCGCCTGATCTCGGCCAAAAGATCGGAAAGGGTCCCTCCATCCGGCAGGTCGACTTCCGCCTGAGGCACCCTCACCCATTCGGACAACATCCCGTAAAGATTTGACCCCATAACACTTGAGATTACATTGAAGGATGAAGATCTTTTCAGAAGATTTAATTAGGGATGAAAGGAAAGAAGATTTAGGTAGGTATCCAAAGATAACGAAATCGGTCCTGGACTGACCCCTTCCAAGATTATCGCTCTGGTGGGTTTGATTCTTCCAATGAAAGAGGCGGGAAAGGCGCGGGTTTTGGTTCATTCTCAGGCTGATTTTCTTCGGGGCTTTTGTCCACCTCTTCAAATTCCGGCTCAACGATTCCTCTCTTGATCATGATCTCATAAATAAGACGGGAACGATTCAGCACATAGCTTCGGTTTCCAGTCGGGTCATACTTTCTCGGATTGGGGAGGACAGCGGCTAACCTGGCGGCTTCCAGGGGAGTCAAGTCAGAGGATGCTTTCTCGAAATAATGCCGGGCCGCTGCCTCTGCGCCGAATATCCCCTCCCCCCACTCGGCCAGATTCAGGTAGAGTTCGAGAATCCGTCTCTTGGAGAGAGTCCGCTCTATTTTCCAGGTGAGGATGGCCTCTGAGGTCTTCCTCCAAAGGCTTTTCACGGGAGATAAATAAAGGTTCTTAGCCAGTTGCTGGCTGAGGGTGCTGCCTCCGCGCTTAAACTTTCGCCTATGGATATCCTTTTCTATGGCTTTTTGTATACTTTGATAATCAAAACCTTCGTGCTTCCAAAATTTATCATCTTCAGCAATGACCACTGCCTTTATCAGATAGGGTGAGATCTTCGAGAGGGGCACCCAAATTTGGATAATCTTGTACTGCTGCCCTTTGCTCCTTCTTTCTTTTTCTCGATATTCCATGAAGGCGGTCTTTCGGGGATTTCTCTTTTTCAGGCTGGAAACATCAGGCAAGGCGATGAGATAGAATATTGCCAGAAGGATGCTCAGAATGCAAAAGAATACAAAAAGGCCATAAATCCAGCCTTTAGACATAGGGAAAATACCTTTGAAGAGGGCGTCAGGTCTACACTCTTCACAAGAAATTCTTCACATGAGATTACAGGGAAAGGGGACGCAGGTACTGAAACAACTTTCGCCATTTTCTGAAGACCTCACCTAGTGGGGGTAGTCATTTTGCGGCGAATGCCCTGGTCTTGTATATCTCTAAAAGCCTTTGAACTGTAATAAGCTGCTTCTGCGCCTGCGTCGCCTCTTTCTCGAGCACCTGCCTTAAAAATGAAAATTAATACCCGCCGAAATAACGGAGGTTCGATACTCAACATCCACAACGGACAAGTGGGGATCCGTCCCGAAATACCTATAGGTGATGTCAGCAGATATGTTAGGAACGATTTGAAAATTCACACCCCCAAGAAATTGCCACGCAAAGGCCGTGTCACTCTCCCATTGTTCGACGGTGAATCCGTGGAAAGTTTCAAGGTTCTTCATATCAAAGTACGACCATCCGATGCCGGCTCCGACGTAGGGGTGAATCCTGCCTTTGGGATACCTGAGAAGCAAATTAAAAAAGAAGTTATCCAGATACACATCCCCTGCCTCTCTGACACCGAAGGCTTCCGCTGGACCATAATTGTGCTCGAATATATGGTTGTACTCAAATTCGAATGCAAGCAGGGGTGCCTGGGGTAAGATAAAGCCGAACTTGAAACCAATCATCCCGGTGTTATCGACATTAATATCGAGGCTCTCACCGGTGATTTTACTCTCCCAGGTCATATTCTGCGGGATGGTATATCCGCCGAAGACCCCTATATAGAATGGCCGTGTTTGGGCGACCGCGCTGCCGGTCGGCGCCAACAAGATCCCAATCGTGAAAAGGATGGCAATGGTACCCCTGAAAATTAGATTCATAAATCACCTCCCGCTTGGATTTTCAGGAAAAAGGAGTCGGTCTCAAAAATTAACACGAAAGGGGTCAGTCCAGTGATTGGGCCTACCCAGTTGACAGAATTTTGGGCGTCTATTTAAGTAGGCGTCAGAACCGTCGGCCTGACCCCGCCGCCATTGTGCTAAGATCCCGACTCTGAAAATTGACACGCATCAGCCACTAGACCAATTACCTATTTTACCTCAATTTCCGTCCTATGGAAAGAAATCTGGGAAAATAAGGAGGAGGGGGCTTACGCCGGGCCCGACTCATTAAAGTGTCAAATATCCATCGGGGGCCAGGCTGGTTGCCAACATGACCATATTAATATCACGATGCTCCCTCCAGCTTTCGGCTTCCCGGTTGGCGTTTTCAAGCCAAAACATCTCAATTACTTCACTGAATGATGTATAGCGAATCAGGCTCTCAATCCGCGAATGCAGTCGAAGTTTCTTATCAAAAAGGCCCTGATTTTCCTCAATCAATCCCCGCAATCTTTCAACAGCCCGTAACCCAATGGACAATCCCAGCTCCCGAAATGCCAGACGGTAATCAGCGGGAAGCTTCAGGGGGTTTTTCTTCGCGTAGGATTCCAAACCTGGCAGGGAAGAATCCAATAAAATTTCCAGCAGGTCGGTTTGTTCAAAATATCTATGAATAATCAATTGCGCCACTTCGTAGGCGTCACCCAAGAGACCGCCAATACCTAGCGGGTCATCTGTCACCCAGTTTTTTCCCTTACAAATATTGGCCATATCGGCAATTTCCGTCTTGAGATCCACCCGCTCTGATTTCTTAGAATCTTTAGCGGCCGTGGCCTGAAGCTGGTTGTAGGTGATGAATCCGTCGAGAGGATCGTGATGTCCCATGGATGGTACGAGCGGATCGGAGAGGTCTATGCTCATTTTCCAGTACATATGTTTCTGACCGCCGGATGACGGAACATAAGTGAACCGGGCATGGGCAGTTTTCGCCAGCTCCATCGCCCACGTATTGTAGGTTGAATCCCCGGTGACCCGGCTTACCCGATTGAGAGCGTGCATCCACCTCGTCAGGTAATGATAGTACTGCCCGTCCCGATCCCATTCCAAACGTTCGTCAAAAGGATCCGTTGGCCTCCGTTCGTTCATTTCTTTGCCGATCCTCAAACCCCCCTTTGTAGCGTGCCTTTTGCCCTCCCGCTCGTCGAGGCCGCTGATCCAACCGGTTCGCGGGTCGTCTTCCCGGTGCCGGCCGAGCATGTGATGAACCTGGTCGACCAGGCGCAATGCGAGATGCTTGTATTTTTCGTCGCTCGTTTGACCATAAAGCTCCAGGAAGTTGCAGACGGCAAAAGCGTCGGTCCACAAGTACCGTCGTGGAACCTTCCCGGTCGGCGAAAGTCCGGTCAGCTGGGCAAATTCAGTCATGATTTCCCGGCTCATCGACCCGGATGCGTTTTGTTTCATCTTTTCCCTAGAGGTGTCTAACTACACCTGATCTTGTGGAGTACTGCTTTGAGTATATACATTTGATGAATAGGGGTCAAGCCAAGCTTTCTGGAAATGGGCCTGACATGAATTGAAAGTGCCCATCAAACCACATTCTAATTTTCACAATGGGTCCGCCTCAAGAAACCTTGGCACCACTTTGACATCGGCCCTGGAAATGAAAAAGGGCACTTATTTAACTCCCCCCAATTCCTGGTAGGCGGTCAGGGAATAATGTCAACATACCCTCCTCTGCTTTTCGCCTTGCCAATGCCCTTTCAGCTCTGTATCCTAGGGATAGTGAAGAAGGAGGGCTCTTTCGGTAATTTATAAATACCCTTCTTCCTATGGCGAACGATGCGTTATATCGGCATTGACTTGGGCACATCCTCTATCAAGGGGGCCGTTCTCGACCTCGAGACGCTTTCCGTCGGTAGCCCAAAGCACATCCCTGGTCCTTCCCCGCTTCCGGGCCTGCCGTTGCTGCGCACGGAGTTCAACCCAGAGAGCTTCGTTGATGCCACGCGACAGCTCATCGAGGGACTTCTTGCTGAGGCCCCCAACTGCAAGGGCGTGCTCATGTGCGGACAGATGGGAGGCCTGGTGCTTCTCTCGTCGCGCGGCGAGGCGGCCTCTAATTACATCTCTTGGCTGGACCGGCGCCTGTTGGAGCCGCATCCGTCGGGTCACGGTTCTTACTACGATGCTCTTTTGGCCCGCCTCACGCTTGACGACTGGGTCGACCTCGGACGCGAAATCCGCCCCGGCACCCCGCTCAGTTATATCTTCTGGTTCGTGGAAAACCGCGAATCACTGCCGATCAGTGGCGTCGCCACGCTGCCCGATTTCGTCCTCGCCAGACTTTGCGGCTCTATCCCCACCACGCATCCCAGCAATGGGGTTGGCGCCATCAACCTCGCGACGCGTGACTGGCATTTCGGGCTCTTTGATCGTCTGGGCTTGGGCAACGCGCGCTGGCCGATTTTTCGGGAAATCAACGAACCGGTGGGGGAGGTTCGGGCGAGCGGGCGCCGGCTGCCTTGTTACCCTCCCGTTGGCGACCATCCTTGCGCCCTCGCAGGAGTGCTGCTCGACTTTGGGGAGCTTTCGCTGAACATCTCGACCGGTTCGCAGGTTAGTTTGCGCAGCGAGCCTGCCGAGCCGGGAGACTACCAGACCATTCCCTTCTTTGACGGCCAGTTCCTCCACCGTATCTCTAACCTTCCTGCCGGTCGGGCTCTCAACGCTCTCGTGCGTTTGCTTAGCGAGTTAGCCGAGGCTGAGGGTATTACGCTGCCCGACCCGTGGCCCTACATAGCGAAAGCCGCAGCGGCCAAGCCAACGAGCGAGCTGCGCGCCCATGTTGCCTTTTTCCCCACGCCGCTAGGCGACTCCGGCAGCCTCACAAACATCCGCGAGGAGAACTTCACCGTTGGCGATCTCTTCCGCGCGGCGTTCGTCAACATGGCGGAGAATTACTACGCGAGCGCGCTGCGACTTTCCTCGAGTCAGAGTTGGCGTCGGCTAGTCTTCTCCGGTGGACTGACGCAGAAGCTGGAGTTACTGCGGTGCTTGATTGTCGAGAAATTCCAGCGCGAGTACCGTCTGTGCTCCACCCCCGATGACACCTTGCAAGGTCTGCTCGTCTTGGCGTTGGTCGCCAGCGGACGGGCTGGTTCCGTGCAGGCGGCGATGGAACTCCTTCGCAAGTCTCCCCCGCCGGGGTAAATTGCGTAGAAAGTCTCCATGGGGGAAAAGGTGTCGAGCCTTGAAATATCACCTTTTGCTTGCCGCTGCCTTCGCGATCACCTTGACGGTAGTTACGAAATCGACAGAAAGGGGGCAGTCCAGGAAATAAGGAATTGCTTTTCGAATCCCTTCATTTGGGAACACGTTTAATGCTAAAATAGGATTTCAGGGAAAAGGCGAAGCGAGCGTTGGGAGGTGGTTGAAGAAAAAAGACAGGGCATGCCCCTAGAGTAATCAGCTGGAGGGGAGGATGATATTAGAGGCCGAAGGCGGAAATGCTTAAAAAAGAGGGCTAAAGAAAAAACCAATGGTCGAGGCAATTACGCTTCTCACAAAGAGAAAAAAATGAACAGGGATGAACTGGCGAAAGAATTAGATGTGTGGCCCTGGAAAGTTGACGACTGGCTCCTCTTAGGATGTCCCGCCAGAAAAATCCGCATGCAGTGGGAATTCGACATGAAAGAGGTAAAAAGTTGGTTAAAAATCGAAAAAATCAAAATTAAACGAATTAAGCCGCGTCCTTTACCCACCCGGCCCTTATTTGACCAACGTTGGTTCGGGAAACGATGCCCGATTTGCACGGACAGAGGATTTCCTGGAGAAAAAGGGGGGAAGCTTTACATCTTTGGAGAGATATTTGAAGGTCAATGGCATCTTAGGAGAACTGGAATCCCCTGCGGGCACTCTCAAAATTTAAAGTATATATTATAAGTTCGTGCGAGAAGGGGTCAGCCCAAGAATTAAGGAATTATTTTTTGAACTACTTCATTGGGGAACACGTTTGATGCTAAGATAGGCCCCCAGAGGGACGGGGTCGATATGGTTAATAAAAGATTCTGGACCTTAGAGGATCTAAACGAAGAAGAGCAAAGGAGCGCCATTAGAGCCGGGGCGGAGAAGGGAGAAGAATACTGGGGCGACCCGGGAGATCCACGAAATGATATATTTGTTTGCCCCTATTGCTCAGAAAAAGTAACGGTATTGGACGAATGTGAGCATGTGGTTTTCATCTTCGATGGCATAAATGTAGCATACCTTGAATTATGTCCGGGCCTAAAAAAAAGAAATGAGCGCCAGATTGAAATCCAGGGGGAGCGAAACCAAGGAACCCATCCATCCAAAAGATCACCGGATTGATGAAAAGGGTAATGAAATTCCAAGTCTATCTGATTTGATGCCGGAGATTGAAATTCAAGAATATTCCTTCGGTTGGCCCGGTAATTGGAACTGGTATATTGGTTTTTCCGGCGATGAAAAATACCTCTTTCCTTCATCTTTGATCAATATCATAGGGTCAGACAATGGTAATAAGGGTCCTTAGCATTAGAATTCTGGTTTCCATTTAGGCTTGCTCTCTCCCCTCAAAATGATGAATCAGAGGTTGATCGAGAATATCATCTTCCCGGGAATTTTCATCATAATCTAGGGAAAGGGGACTCATCGAGATGCCCAACCCTCTCACCATCAGTGCTATCCTTTTGGCGGTTTTGAGCATGGTTTTATTCATCGCGGGTATTTTGGCCTTGCGGAAGATGCACTTCTTTGGGGGAGCATCCAGTCTCGGGTTTGGGCTGCTCCTGCTTTCATTGGCCGGGCTGTTGGGAACAATTACCATCGCCACCCAGGGCTATCGTGCTCTGACCCGCGAGGAAGTGGCCGCGGTGGTGCAGGTCGAGCCCGTCGGTCCGCAGCGCTTCCATGCCCGGTTCCAGTTTCCCGATGGTCGCCGGGTCACATTTTACTTACTCGGCGACGCGCTCTACGTGGATGCCCACATCCTCAAGTGGAGACCCATGGCCAACCTCCTCGGACTGCATACGGCCTACGAACTGGACCGCGTCGCGGGCCGGTATACCCAGGTGCAAGATGAACAGACCAAACCGCGTACGGTCTTCGCGATTTCCCAAAAAAAGCCGTTGGATATGTTCAATCTGCGCTGGCGATATACCCTGCTCAGGCCGCTGCTGGACGCTGAGTACGGCTCGGCCACGTACATGGCGGCGGATAAACCTGCGCACCTTGAGGTACGGGTTTCGACGACTGGACTTTTGATCCGGCAGGTTGTATGAAATCTTCGAGGCTCCGGGAATGTAATGTTTGCACCAGAAGCAAAATTAGCAATTTCACGCCCTAGCTGTTCCTTTCTCCCCACCTTAAGTCGTTTACCTGATTGCCTATAAAAATAATTGACAGCGAGTCATTCGATGAAATAAGATAAAAAAATTAATTAAGCTTAAGGATATGGAAACGCCGTAGGAGGCAATTTGCGGCAAAGGCTCTGGCCAGGGGGCTTTGAGGAATGGGGTTCTAATTTTTATGAATTTCTCACACTTAATACCGAAATTACAGATCTTTAGCACTTTCATGGACAACCTGACGGAGCCAAAAACATTCGCCCTTCTGGTCGCCATCCTGTTTTTTCTCATCTCCTTTCTTGTCAATCTGCTTCAGCGCCGTTATTCAAAAACCCGCTTCGATCGTATGCTCACGAAGGAAGAGTTGATCCTCAACTTCCTTGTGGGGATGAACAAAATTCTGGTTGACCTGGAGTGGAACTGTTCCATTGAGCTGCAGGGAGCAACCTCCCCACAGGAAGTGGGAAAAGCGATCCATGGGGCACGAAATAAAATTGAATCGACCATTACTGACATGGAGAAACATCTTCATTCCTTTCGTCAGTACCGAAGAAAAGTAAAGGCACGGGAAAAACAGAAGAAAGGGCTGGAGAAATCACCTCAAAAACCGTCCAGGCGATGAGCCACACGTTCCTTCCGATCTTTACCATTGCGGCGCTGGTTTCGACTTATTTCTACCGCAAAACGGGTCATGTGTTTGTGGGCTCCTTCATGAATGCCATGCTGGTAACCTGGATCGTAGTGGCAGGTCAGGCGACTCATTTTGCTTACTGAAACCAATAGCAAATGGCCAAAATCCATTCCACTGCAATCGTGCACCCAACCGCTGTTCTCGCTGATGACGTTGAGATAGGAGCGTACAGTATCGTTGAGGCTGATGTCGTGATCGGCCGCGGATCCGTTATGCGTGACCACGCTACCCTTCGCCGATACACGACCCTCGGCCAGAATAATATAGTAGACAGCCACGCCGTCCTGGGCGGGGACCCGCAGGACCTCAAGTTCGACCCCCGCACAGTCAGCTACCTGCGCGTGGGGGATAACAACATTTTTCGCGAGGGAGTCACAATCTCGCGTGGGACCGGCGGGGGTGAGGCCACCATCGTCGGCAACCGGACATACTGGATGACGGCGACCCACGCCGGCCATAACGCCGTCGTCGAGGACGACGCCCTCCTGGTCAACGGTGCAGCGCTGGCAGGGCACACCGTTCTCGGCCGTGGCGCCATCCTCTCGGCCCATGTCGTCGTGCACCAATTCTGCTGGGTTGGCGAAGGGGCAATGAGCCAGGGAAATGCGGCCACCTCCATGCACATCCCGCCCTTCAGCCTCTTTGCGGGTGCGAACAGAGTTGTGTCCCTCAACGTCATCGGCCTGCGCCGCTCGAAGGAGATCACCGAAGAAGATCGCCGCCAGATCCGGGAGGCCTTCGATCTTACCTATCGCAGCAGCCTGACCGCCAACGATGCCCTGCGAGCGATGGACGAGCGAACGCAGTGGGGGGCGGCGGCGGCTCGCTTCCGCGATTTCGTGCGCCGGGTGATCTCGGCCCGACCGCCTTACAAGCGCGGGCTCTGTCCGATGCGCAGGAGAGATTCAACCGCTCGCGAAGAATAGGGTCCAACTCTTTATTCCAGACAATAAATCCTTGAAAACCTGCCTCCAATCAGTTATAATTTAAGAGACTTGTCCAAGTGTTTCCTCCCAGCTTTGCCTTCGAGGATTCCCTAAACATTTTGTGAGCAATTTGCCTTTGGTTTTCTTTAACTGTTTTCAGAGATTTTTGCCTAACTTGGCAAGTCGGCTTCTGGAAAATTTTACGATTGAAGGCTTCATGAACAACATACGGAATTTCGGGATCATCGCCCATATTGATCATGGGAAATCAACCCTGGCGGACCGGTTGATTCAATATACCGGGGTCGTTGCTGAGCGCGATTTCCACGACCAGATCCTGGATAACATGGACATCGAAAGGGAGCGGGGCATCACCATCAAAAGCCAGGCGATCACCCTTCCCTATCGAGCCCGCGACGGAAAAGATTATATTTTAAATCTGATTGATACCCCGGGCCACGTGGATTTTTCCTATGAAGTTTCCCGGGCTCTGGCTTCCTGTGACGGGGTTCTGCTCCTGATCGATGCCTCGCAGGGGGTGCAGGCCCAAACCATCGCTAACCTTTATGTGGCCATGGAAAATGATCTGGAAATTATCCCGGTCATCAACAAAATTGACCTGCCCACGGCAGATGTGGAGAGGGTGATGGAACAGATCGATTCCGAACTGGGATTGGACCCCTACTCCCATCTCACCTGCTCGGCCAAAGAAGGAATCGGGATCGAAGATATCTTAGAGGCCATTGTCCAGAGAATTCCTGCCCCCCAAGGGAACCCGGACGCCCCCTTGGCTGCTCTGATCTTCGACGCTCAGTATGATTCTTTCAGGGGAACCGTCATTCACTGCCGTATTTTTGACGGCACGGTGAAAAGCTCTGATATCATCCGTTTTCTTTCCAATCAAGCGGCCTACAAAGTTGAGGAGGTTGGGCGATTTTTGCTTCGGCGGGATAAGCGAGATCAGCTATCCGCAGGGGAAGTAGGCTATATTATTGCCGGGGTGAAGACGATTTCCGATGTGCATACCGGGGACACGATTACTCTCGACAACCAACCCCGTTCTCAGCCTCTTGCGGGCTTCAAGGAAGTTAAACCCGTCGTTTTCTCGTCCATCTACCCCATCGCTTCGGATGATTACGAAGATCTGGCGGTGGCCCTGGAAAAGTACAAGCTGAATGATCCTGCTTTTACTTACCAGAAAGATTCCTCCGTGGCTTTGGGCCAGGGTTTTCGCTGTGGCTTTCTCGGTCTCTTGCACCTAGATGTGGTGCAGGAAAGGCTGGAAAGAGAATACGGGCTTTCGATCATCCTCTCCGTGCCCAGCGTGCGCTACCGGTTCATCTTAAAGGACGGGACTGTTCTGTACATCGACAACCCCGCTTACTATCCCGATCCTTCTTCCATGGCCAAGTCCGAAGAACCTTATATTCGTGCTACCATGATGATGCCGGAAAAGTATCTGGGGGCGGTTATGAAGCTCTGCACGGAAAGGCGCGGGACGAACTCCACCCTGAATTACCCGGGTCCCGGGCGGGCGCAATTGACCTATGAGATGCCTTTGGCCGAAGTGATCTATGATTTTTACGACCGTTTTAAAACCCTGACGCAAGGATATGGCTCTTTTGATTATGATCTCATCGATTACCGGGAAAGTAACCTTGTCCTGGTGGACATCCTGGTCAACGGCGAAAAAGTGGATGCCCTCTCCCAAATTATACACCGCGATAATGCTCGCGCCCGGGCGCTCCAGGCCTGCGAAAGGTTGAAGGAAGAAATCCCCCGACAGGTTTTCAAGGTCCCCATCCAGGGGGCCATTGGCGGTGAAATCATCGCCCGCACCACCATTTCTCCCTATCGCAAGGATGTGACCGCGAAATGTTATGGCGGAGATATTACTCGCAAGCGGAAACTTCTGGAGAAGCAGAAAAAAGGGAAAAAGCGAATGAAGATGATCGGATCGGTTAGCATCCCCCAGAGCGCGTTTCTTGCCGTCTTGAAATCCGAACCCGATTAAAAACTGGGTCCAAGGATTCCAGGATTCGAGGGTACAAGTGAAAAAAATTAAAATTTTCCCTTTAGCCTGTTCCCGAGACCCCGGGAACCTTTTAATATGAATCTATGAATCTCCATACCCTTCCACCCAAAAATTTCTCTAAGGCTGCCGGGCTCTACATCCATATCCCCTTCTGTGTTAAAAAGTGCTCCTATTGCGCCTTCTATTCCATCTCTTCTGTCTCCCTTGTCCCTGATTTTCTCGCAGCGCTCTTCAAAGAAATGGAGATCCCTCGCCATGAATTTGGACAATTTGATACCGTTTACCTCGGAGGAGGAACTCCGTCGATTTTGCGACCCCATCAGTTGCGAGAAATCCTGAAACGGCTTCGAGACCATTTTGACCTCCAATCCGGAGCAGAGATCACCCTCGAAGCCAATCCGGGAGACCTGGACAAACCTTTTCTTCAGGAATTGGTCGCCATGGGATTCAACCGACTTAACGCTGGCATACAATCTTTCGACGAGAAAGTGCTGCAATTCCTCGGTAGGAGGCATTCCTTAAAGGAGGCCCTCTCCGCGATCGAGCATTCCCGTTGGGCAGGTTTCCATAATTTAGGATTGGATTTAATCTACGGGATTCCTGGTCAGGGCATAGAATCTTGGGTGGAATCTCTGGCCCGGGCTGTCGCTTTTGCTCCGGAACATCTTTCGTGCTATCAATTATCCATCGAGAAGAACACCCGGCTGGAGAAAGAACTTGAAAGAGGAAAATTTTCTATTCCCGGGGAAGGGCGGCAATATGATTTTTTTATAAAAACAGCCGAATTTCTGGAAAATTCCGGTTACCTTCAGTACGAAGTATCGAACTTTGCCAGGGGGTTCAAATATTTTTCTCGCCATAATCAAAAATATTGGGATCACACTCCCTATCTCGGCCTCGGCCCGGCCGCACATTCCTTCCTGGGAAATCAGCGTTGGTGGAATTATCCTACCCTTCACCCGTATCTGGCTGAAATCCAGGAGGGGAGGCTCCCCATTCAGGCATCCGAAATCTTGACGCCGGAACAGTTGCGGCTGGAAGCTATTTGTCTGGGCCTGCGTACCCGAAAGGGGATCCATCTGAAGGATCTTCTGGAAAATCATAAATATGACCTGCTTTCAGAGAAAAAAGGACTTCTTACCAAGCTGCAGCAAGAAGGATTTCTGGCCATTGAAGATGACTATTTGTATCCCACCCGCGCCGGTCTTGCGGTAGCGGACCGCCTGGCGTTGATATAGGAAGGGAAGAGTTTGGAGCCTGGGACCCCGCATCTTTCTCCAAGTAGATTCTGGCCCAGGACCATGATAGGATTCATCCACACCTGCGAAACCGATTTTCCAGAGCGATATGAAAATTTTTTGAGGAGGTGACTTGATGGATCTAAAAGAAAACCGCGTCAAGAAGGCGCTCCAGGCAGGGCAGGTTTGCCTGGGCAGTATGATATCCAGTTTTCGTACTCCCCAAATCGCCCAGATCTATGCCGTCCACGGCTGGGATTACCTCATCATGGATACGGAACACAGCTTCTTCGACTACGGCGCCCTGGCTGACATATTTACAGTGGCCCGGACCGAGGAAATCGTACCCCTGGTTCGGGTAACGGTAGCCACCTATCCCTATCTTGCGCGAGCGCTTGATGTTGGAGCGATGGGGGTCATCTGTCCCCACGTGGACACACCCGAGGAGGTTCGCCACATTATAGATAGCTGCCTTTATGCTCCCCTGGGCCAGCGCGGCCTCTCCCTGAGCAACATCCATATCGCCCATCGGCGAACAAACCAGAAGGAATATGTTGAATGGGCCAATGCCAACACATTGGTTGTGCTTCAACCGGAGACCCAGAAGGCCATCGACCATATCGAAAAACTCGTTTCCATCTCGGGCGTGGATGCGGTCATGATCGGTCCCCAGGATCTCTCTCTTTCCCTGGGGATCGTGGGCCAACTGAAGCATCCCATGATGGTCGAGGCCTACGAGCGGGTCATTGCTGCCTGCCAGAAGTATCATGTGGCCCCGGGTATCCATCTGACCGAGTTCGACCAGGCCAAAGAATGGCTGGCCAAGGGTATGCGCTTCTTCACTTTCCAAAACGACATCCGCATGCTCCTGGATGCAGGAAAAGCAAACACGAGTCAGTTACGAGATTTTATCGGCCAGAAAAAATAAGATTTTTCCTTCCCGCCTGGCCGGGCCATTTATGTTTTTCAATCCCAGGTTGCGAAGGAAGATTTGTTGATGATCGCGATATCAGAGAAAAAGCTTTTATTAAGGAAAGTATGAAAAGAAACGGGCAAAATTTAAAGTTAAGGAACATCGCCATTATCGCCCACGTCGACCACGGCAAGACCACGCTGGTGGACCATATGTTCAAACAGAGCGGCGTATTCCGCCCCGGCCAGGAGGTGGTGGAAAGGGTTATGGACTCTCTGGATCTGGAGCGAGAGCGGGGCATCACCATCGCTGCCAAAAACTGTTCGGTCTATTGGCAGGACGTCAAGATCAACATCCTGGACACTCCGGGCCACGCCGACTTTGGCGGGGAGGTGGAGCGGGCGCTCATGATGGTGGATGGCGCTCTCCTGCTGGTGGATGCCTCGGAAGGCCCCCTGCCCCAGACGCGGTTTGTACTCAAAAAGGCCCTAGAAGCCGGCTTGAAAATCATCGTGGTGGTCAACAAGATTGACCGCAAGGACGCCCGGCCGAAGGAGGTGTTGGAGAAAATCTACGACCTCTTCTTCGACCTGGACGCCACGGAAGACCAGATCGATTTTCCTTTTCTCTATGCCATTGGCAGGGAGGGGATCGCCCAGAAGACCCCGGAGGAGCAAGGGCGGGACCTCAGGCCTCTCTTCCAAGCCATCCTCGACGAAAT
>CAVXFA010000050.1:0-63585 GCA_963760605.1 uncultured delta proteobacterium
AGGCTGGAAGTGGGGAGAGGTGTGAAATATACCACCGAGAGCTACGGATCGGCCTACGGCGCGGGCTTCTTCGTGGTGATGAACAAGGAAAAATGGAATAACCTTCCTGCGGAGATCCAGAAAACCATCGAAAAGGTAAATCAGGAATGGACCGAAAAAACGGGGAAAGTATGGGATGAGATCGATAAATCCGGAAGGAATTTTGCCATGAAACTGGGGAATAAGATCATCCCCTTGTCTAAAGAAGAAAACCAGAGATGGGCAAAAGCGGTGAGCCCGATCCTCAACGAATATGGGAAAGCCATGAAAGAAAAAGGGCTGCCCGGGGAAGAGGCCCTCAAGTTCTGCCTGGATTATTTGAAAAAGGGCAAGTAGGACCATTTAAGAATTTCCCCCAAATCATCTTCTGCCCCGGTTGAAAGGGAAGAAGGGGGAAGGGAATCGATAAACCTGATGATGCATGCGTTAAACCGGATAAGTCAGTGGGCCAATGCCCTGGCGGGGATTACCCTGACCCTGATCATGGGGATCACCGTGGCCGATGTAATCCTAAGGTCCTGTGGAAGACCGATCGTGGGGATCTTTGAGCTGGTGGCGTATGTTCGGAGCTGTGGTCATTGGTTTTTCCATCCCTTTCACTTCCTGGGTGAGGGGGCACATTTACGTGGATTTTTTTGTGATGAAGGTTTCCCTCCCGTGCGGAAGGGAATCCATCTTGCCACCCGGTGCATGGGGCTGGGACTCTTTTTATTGATCGGTTGGAACCTGATCAAATGGGTAGGCGATCTCTCCCGGTCGGGGGAGGTTTCTCCCACCCTGCAAATGCCCTTTTATCCCGTTGTCTACGGGGTCGGGTTTTGCTGCTTATCCAGGCCTTGGTTTTGCTGGGCGATATCGTGAAGGTACTCCGGGGACAGTATGAATGAAGTCGATGGCCGGAATCATCGGGCTTGTCCTAGTGCTGGCCTTGTTTTTTACGGGCATCGAGCTAGGTTTCGCCATGGCCCTGGTGGGCTTTGTGGGGTTCGCCTATGTGGTATCCGCCAAAGCCGCCCTAAATCTGCTGGCCAAGGATGTTTTCGATGTTCTCTCTTCCTATGGATTTACGGTGATCCCTCTTATTCATCTTTATGGGGCAGATCGCCTTCAATGCGGGGATCGCCAAACGGCTCTATGACACTGCCTATAAATTTATCGGCCATATCCCCGGGGGGCTGGCCATGGCCACAGTGGGGGGGGCAACCGCCTTCAAGGCCATCTGCGGTTCTTCCCCCGCCACGGCCGCCACTTTCGCCAGCGTGGCCGGTCCCGGAGATGGACCGATACGGGTACAGTAAAAAATTTCCACCGGGATCGTGGCCACGGTCGGGACCCTGGGGATCCTCATGCCCCCGAGTGTCACTTTAATTGTATTCGGGATCATTACCGAACAATCCATCGGCAAGTTATTCCTGGCCGGTTTGATTCCCGGGCTGATCATCGCCCTGTTTTTTATGTTGATCATCTACGGCTGGTGTAAGTTAATCCCGCGCTGGGCCCCAGGGTCAAAAATCAAGCTGGAAGGAGCGGATCGTTTCCCTACCGGATGTCTTGTGGGTGGGGATCATTTTTTTACTGGTCATGGGAGGGCTGATGAAAGGTTTTTTTACTCCTACAGAAGCTGGCAGCGTGGGGACTTTTAGCGTTCTTCTCCTTTCGCTGGCCAAAAAGGACCTGTCTTTTAAGGGATTTGTTAAATCGGTCGGCGAATCTTTGCGTACCGCCTGCATGGTCCTGATCCTCATCGCCGGGTCTACCATCCTGGGTCATTTTCTTGCTGTGACCAAAATCCCGATGCTGGCAGCGGATTGGATCGTTGGCCTGCAATTTTCTCGCAACTTGACTATGGTTATCATCGCCCTGATTTATTTGCTGGGTGGATCCTTCATCGACGACTTGGCCTTTATGATCCTGGCTACCCCGATCTTTTACCCGGTAATCATCAAGCTTGGCTTCGATCCGATATGGTTTGGGATCATGATCGGCATTACGGTTATGATCGGGGTGGTGATTCCTCCCGTCGCCATCAATGTCTTCGTGGTGAAAAATATCACCAAGGTACCCTTTGGGGTGATTTATAAAGGCGTATATCCCTTTTTAATCGGGCTCGTCGTCTGTGCCTTTTTGTTATTTTTATTTCCCCAGATTGCTCTTTATTTACCCTCGCGTTTTATGGGATAAAGGTACGGATCCGTTAATTTTGTTATCACCGTTTCATCCGTTTGGATTGTATATCTGATTCATCGGCAGCGACCGATACAACAAGCGCCGCTCGCAACGAGAATTCTTCAGGAGGCCCTATGAATCTTGTTCGCCCCTGTATTGTTTCCATGAAGGGCTATGTTCCTGGCTCCCAGCCGGACCCTGGGGAAAGTTTCATTAAATTAAACAGCAACGAAAATCCTTTTCCTCCTTCACCCAAGGTGCAAAAAATTCTTCGGAACTTCCCTTACGAAGATTTGCGCATTTACCCGGATCCCGTCAGTTGGGAACTTCGTGCCCAATTGGGGGAAATTTATGGATTCGGACCGGAGCAAATTATCTGCGGGAATGGTTCGGATGACATTTTGAATATTATCATGAGGACTTTTACCCAGCCTGGACAGGCGGTAGGGTTTTATCAACCGGCGTTTCCCTTGTATCGGATTTTAGGGGTCATTCACGGGGCCAAGGTGGTTTCTTTACCCGTGGCTGAACCTTACGATCAGCCGCCGCCGCTGCCCGAGGCACTGAAGATATTTTTTTTGGCCAACCCCAACTCGCCGATCGGCTTTGCTTACCCCCCCGCCCTGGTTTCTCAAATGGCCCAAAGGACCCGGGGAATCTTCGTCGTTGATGAGGCGTACGCTGAATTTGCCAACGAAAACGCCCTCGACCTCGTCCGCCATTTGGAAAATGTGATTGTTGTCCGCACCGTCTCCAAGTCCTATTCTTTAGCCGGCGTTCGCCTGGGATATGCCATCGGGAACGAGAAATGGATTGCGGAAATGTTAAAAGTTAAAGATCCTTTCAACGTTAACCGTCTGACCCAGGCGCTGGTGACGGCGGCTCTTCAAGACCGGGGGTATTTCCAAAAAAATATCCAGCAGGTGATTGAGACCCGGGAATGGATTGCCAAGGAAGCGGTTGCCCTTGGGTGTCGGGTTATCCCATCCCAGGCGAATTTTATCTTTCTTCAACCGCCTCAAAAGGGAAGGGGGGTAAAATTTTATGAAGCGCTTTTGGCTCGGAAGGTGTTAGCCCGTTTTTACGACGAGGAAGGATTGCAGGATGGAGTGCGCCTGTCCATTGGAACGAAACAAGAAATGACCGAGGTCCTTCGGGTGATGAAAGAAATTTTACCCGAGTTTGCACGCCGATAGGCAGATAAGAGATAAATAAAGGGGAAGGTATGTCCATTGCAGAAAAGGTGAAGGGCCACATGGAGCGATCATCCTGGATTCGCAAGATGTTCGAGCAGGGAATCGAGCTAAAGAGCAAACTGGGTCCGGAAAAGGTTTTTGACTTCAGCCTGGGGAACCCCAATTTGGAGCCACCGGATGAGGTCCACCAAGCGATCCTCGAAGCCATGACCGATAAGCGTCCGGGGAAGCATGCCTACATGCCGAATGCGGGTTTAAGGGAGACCCGCGAATCCGTTTCCGCCTTTTTATCCAAAGAGCACGGCCTGTCCCTGAGCTGGGAACAAGTAATCATGACCTGCGGAGCTGGCGGGGGTCTCAACGTTGCTCTAAAAACCCTTCTTGATCCGGGGGATGAAGTGCTGGTTCTCTCTCCTTATTTTGTTGAGTATTTTTTTTACATCGATAATCATAATGGGATCGGTAAAGTAGCTAAAACAACTGAAGATTTTTCTTTAGATTTAAAAGCGATCGAAGCAGGTATAACCAATAAAACGAAAGCCATTATCATCAATTCCCCCAACAACCCATCTGGTCGGATTTATGATGATACCAGTTTAAGGAAATTAGGACAACTATTTGATATCATTAAACATAAAAATAACCGAACTATATACATGCTTTCCGATGAACCTTACAGCAAAATCATCTACGACGAGGCAAGAGTCCCTGGCATATTTCAAGCTTACGCCAATAGCATGGTCATTACGTCGTATTCCAAGGACCTTTCCTTACCCGGCGAAAGGATCGGTTACGTGGCCGTGAACCCTCAAATGGAAAACTGGCGGCAGATGGTAGACGGCTTGACCTTTTGCAACCGCATCTTAGGCTTTGTCAACGCTCCAGCTCTCATGCAGCGTATTCTGCCCAAGCTCCAGGGTATGAGGGTTAACGTTCAAGAATATCAGAAAAAACGCGATAACCTTTGTCGCGGATTGGCGGCTGCCGGTTATTCCTTCGGCAAACCGGAAGGGGCCTTTTATTTATTTCCGAAATCACCCATCCCTGACGATGTAGAATTTGTGAAAATGCTTCTCCACGAGAATATTCTGGCTGTTCCTGGTGCGGGCTTCGGAACACCCGGATATTTCCGGTTGGCCTATTGCGTAGCTGACCGAGTCATTGAAGGCTCCATGGAAGGATTCCGGCGAGCCATCAAAAAGGTCGGCCCTTAATCCAACCTTTTCTCTAAATCACCAGAGGTATGCCTTAATCTTATAAATGAGGTTCCCGCGTATTCTTTTGAATTTATGTCTGATAAGATATATTATGTAAACTTCAGTTAGAGCAAATTAAAGTTGGGAATGGCTTCTTAGGAGATACCTAAACTTCCCCTTTCCCGGCTTAAAATGATCTTTCAGTTTGTTTTAATTTCTCCTGTTTAATTTCTCCTTGACACTTTTACGATGCTTCTGTTATTCTTCCATAAAAATAATTTTAAGGTGAGCTATTCCCGATGATCGAATTTCGTGGGGTTAATAAGTGGTTCGGGTCCCTTCATGTGCTGAAGGATATTGACCTCGAGATTAAATACGGCGAAGTTGTTGTAGTATGCGGACCAAGCGGATCAGGGAAAAGCACGCTCATACGGTGCATTAACAAATTGGAGCCGATACAGGGCGGCGAAATCCTGGTGGATGGCCTTTCACTCAATGACCCCCAAACGGATATCACGAAGCTGAGAGCGGAAGTTGGCATGGTTTTCCAGCAGTTTAACCTTTACCCCCACAAAACGGCTTTGGAAAATATCATCCTGGCACCGATCAAAGTGCGAAAACAGTCTAAGAAAGAAGCTGAAAAAATTGCTTTGGATTTGATGAATAAAGTCGGGATTCCGGATAAAATCCACGGCTACCCGGCCCAACTCTCCGGAGGCCAGCAGCAACGGGTGGCCATCGCCAGGGCTTTGGCTATGCAACCGAAAATCCTACTCTTCGATGAACCCACTTCCGCCTTGGACCCGGAGATGATCAATGAAGTCCTGGATGTTATGGCGAATTTAGCGCGCGAAGGCATGACCATGATTGTTGTGACTCACGAGATGGGTTTTGCCAAGAAGGTTGCTCATCGCATCATCTTCATGGATGAAGGATGCATCATTGAAGAAGGCACACCGGGGACTTTTTTTGCTCAACCCAAGAGCGAACGAACCCGTACTTTTCTAAGCAAAATTCTGGTCCATTGATGAAAATAAAAAAAGGAGGAAAAAGATTATGAAACGAATTGGGTTTATTTTTCTTCTGGCTGCATTTGTTGTGGGGATGGCAGGGATACCGGCAGCTGCTGAACCAACCCTGGATAAAATCAAAAATTCTGGAGTTTTCACCATCGGTGTGCGCAACGCTTCCCCACCCTTCGCTTTTATTAATAAACAGAATGAAAGAGTGGGGTTCTCCATTGATTTGGCAAAACTCGTCCACAAGAACATTGAAAAGAAGCTCGGAAAAACCATTAAACTGGAGATGAAAGAAACCGGTCCGGCCACGCGCATTCCGTTGCTAACCAGCATGGCTGTGGATCTGATTACGGAAACAATGACGGATACCCGGGCCCGGCGGGATAGCGTCGATTTCAGCTTGACTTTTTTTGCTACTGGCGCCCAGTTCATCGTCAAGAAGGGAAACCCGATCAAAGGGCCTCAGGACATCGCCGGCAAGCGCATCGGCACTCAACAGGGGTCGACGAATGAGCGAGTTTTGAGAGAAAAATATCCGCAAGCTGTTTTGGTGACCTTCCCTGACCAGGCCGCTGCCTTCTTAGCTTTACAGCAGGCGAAATTAGACGCCTATTGTAACGATGGAATCCAGCTGTGGGGTTTGAAATATAAATCCCCCAACCCGGATCAGTGGGAAGTGGTGGGCGATTATATCAGCTATGAACCCTACGGCATGGCCATGAGAAAGAATGACTCCGATTTTCGCCAGGTAGTCAATGTCGCCTTGATGGAAGCAATCGAAGGCGGCGAATATTTCAAACTTTACGATAAATGGTTTGGTGCCAAAAGTGACGTCCCCTACCCTATGGACCCACAGGCCAAAAGCTTTCTGATGTTACAGGTCGTTCCGAAATAGGTTTAATTTTCCCCGCACCCGGGAGGGGTGATTCTCTCCTCCCGGGTTTTTCTTATGTGCGATCTATGCCGATCCTGGCTGCTTTCCTTGGTTTTTCCTATGAGTTTCGTTGGCCGGTCCTATGGGCTGCGCCCCATCCTACCTGGCTCATTGACGGCATCCTGACAACCCTTCGGCTGTCGGTTCTAAGTTGGATTTTTGCCGTCCTGCTGGGGATCATTTTCGGGGCGCTGCGAACTGTCCCTTTCCGCCCTTTGCGGGCGGTGGCCACGGTCTATGTGGAATTTTTCCGGAATGTGCCTCTTTTGGTTTGGCTGTTTTTTTGGTATTTTGGAGCCCCGGAGGTTTTCCCGGAATTCGTCCGGCAGTGGTTTATCCAACATGGAATAGAAATCTGGTCCGCCATTGCGGCTATCAGTGTGTACCATGGGGCCAGATTTGCTGAGGTGATCCGGGCCGGGATTCAATCCATTCCCAAGACCCAACTTGAAGCCGGAATTGCCTCCGGCCTTTCGGTTGGCCAAACGTACCGCCTGATCATCATTCCCATTGCTCTGCGCCTGATCGTCCCCCCGGCCACCAATGAATCCCTCAATCTCCTGAAAAATACTTCACTGGCCATGACGATTGGGGTCGCCGAGCTCACCTTTGCCACCCGGCAAATCGAGACCTATACCGCCAAGGCGATCGAAGCTTTTACCGCGGGAACCCTAATTTACCTGATTTTATGCCTGGGGATCTCCACGATCATGAATCGGGTAGAAAGGAAATTTGCCATCCCGGGTCTTATCGCCAGAGCAGCGAGGGCTGAGCATTGAACTTTGACTGGGCTGTGATTCTCGCCAACGCCAAATTTCTCCTGCTCCAGGGCCTGATCGGAATTGGAGCCTACGGGGGGGGTACTCTTCGTCTGGCCATCCCGGCGATTCTGTTTGGATTCTGTGTAGGGATCGTTCTGGGACTGGCTCGTTTGGCTTCGCGACCCTGGATCCATTACCCGGCCGTTATATACATCGAAGTGATCCGGGGTATCCCGCTGGTCATGGTGATATTCTGGTTCTGGTTTCTTGTGCCGGTTATGATTGGGCGAGCCGTTCCGGAATACTGGGTTGCTTTGACGGCTTTCGTCATCTTTGAAGGGGCCTACATCGGAGAAATCATTCGAGCGGGTATTCAATCCGTGCCGAAAGGCCAAAACGATGCAGCTACGGCCTCGGGTTTAAGCTATTTGCAAACGATGTGGAGCGTCATCCTTCCCCAGGCGATTCGCAATATGATTCCCTCTTTGGTCACCCAGTTTATTGTTCTTTTTAAGGACACATCCCTCGCTTCGATCATTGGCATGATGGATTTAACCAAGGCTGCTCAAACGGTCAGTGAACGTGAAATCCGCCCCTTTGAGATGTACCTCTTTATTGCTGTAGTCTATTGGGCTTTCACCTATAGCATGTCCCGGTTCTCCCGCTGGCTGGAGGTTCGCATGTCTCCCGAACAATCGATTTAACTTTACTTTTTTCTCCCCTTCCCTTTCCTTATTTTGGGTTTTCTTCCTTGGGGAAATTTCTTTTTTGCTTCCATGCGCTTGGAAACCAGGATTTTCTTTACATCCCTTTTCCTCTGTTTCCTTATAGCCACAAGAATCGCTCTCTTATCCAGATTCGGGCGGAATTTGCCCTTTTCCCAAGACGCTACCGCTCCCATTGTAACACCTGTGAGAAGGCCCAAGTCTTTCTGCGAAATCCCGATTTTATTACGAAGGAGGCGGATTCTCTCCGGCGTAAAGCGGGAAGACTTCGCTTCTTCCATACTTGCTTCCAGATGTAATTTCTTCTCTTCATCCTGACGGATCTGCTCCCGGGCCAATCGATCGATGGGTTTGAAGGTTCTTGGAAAGGCGCGATAGTCTGAGTCTTATTCCACGCACTTCTCGTTTGAGGGGAAGAAAGGCGGCCCGAAGCTCTCTTTTGGTCAGACGCAATATTTCCGATTTAATAATGCTTTCCACTTTTCCCATGTCATCCTCCTTGATAAAATTTAATTATTTTAATACCTTTTTTATTATTCAATTAGAAAATACATAATGGATTATTTAAAAAATGTTTGGCCTTTCGTTTAAATCGTAATGGTGCAGATAAGAACTTTTAATGATCGAAATAATATAGTGGGAATGTACTAAATTATAATAAAAGAGTCAATAAAAATTTATTAGGACAAAATTCACTCGAGGCGGCAAGGTGAAACTGGGGCTTAAAAAGAATTTGGTTCATCTCCAAATTAGTTGAGGGTTAAAGAGTCGGGCCTATTTAAAATGCCCTGTGATTTCAGGGTCCCGGAAGGAAAGTCATCTTGCTTGCAATCATAAGGCACATATCTCTCCCTATCTTGGGCGGGGAATTCTGCTATTTCTCCGAAGCTTTCTTTTCGCGCCCCGCCGCCCTTTGCGGAAGGCCAGCAGGGAGTTTATGGAAAGCGGAAATCCCGCCGATGCTTGCGGCGCAACCTGCCTTTCCTTCCGGTCCCTTGAGATGCCTTGACTAAAATTTTGATCAACTAATTTGGAGATGAACCAAAATTTTAAATAAACTACCACCGACCTTGTCGGTGGTTTTCGTAGGTTTTTCCCGGACAACAGCAAATGACAATGTCATTCGCTGTTGTCTTTCCAAAGTCGAAGCTGATCCTCTTTCAACTGGTCTTCTTGTTGCTCTTTGACATAATTTCGGATGACATCCCGATCCACGCCGCCGGTACTCACAAAATAGCCTCTGGCCCAGATATGCATGCCCCAATACTTTTTCCCCAACTCTGGGAACTCCTTCCGCAAATACTCTGCGCTCTTCCCCTTCAGAACTTTCATAACGCTCGACGGAGAATACTTCGGGGAAACAGATAAATACATATGCACATGATCAGAAGCTATGGCTCCTTCAATAATATTCACATCCAACCACTCGCAAAGCTCTACCAAAATCTCTTTGAGCCTACTTTTGATCTCTAAAACCAATACCTGGTACCGATATTTCGGAACCCAAACAAAATGGTACTCACATCGATAAGTCGCATGCGAAGATCTTCGATACCCTTCCATACAGAAACCCCCTTTGCCAAGGTGCCGTTACTGTATCACGGGTGTAGCTCACCAGCAATGCTGGTTCACTTAAGGTGTGGGGCCTCCGCCCCCATACCCCACCGCTGACAATGTCAGCGGTTTAGTTAAAGAATTAAATTCTTTATGAGTTCTCCAGATGGTTAGGAGCTGGAAGAGTTGGATTGCTCCGCTTCGCTCGCCAAGACTCGATCTGGGTTTTTTTACCAACTGTTAAAGGGCTATTTTTTTAATTCCTTCACGATCTTTTCGAAAAAAATACTTTGTTTTCTTAGATTCGCAGCGTATTCGTCAGGCCCTAAAAAGAGAATCTCAACTCCCAGCTTTTCATACCGCTCGCTTAGGGAAGCTTGGTGATTTTCAAGGACCTTCTTCGCAGCCAAGTGCAGGGTATCGATTGCTTCCTTAGGAGTCCGTTTGGGTCCTAAAATCCCGAATATGAGGGAAGAAGCCACTGGATACCCCAATTCTGAAACCGTAGGAACTTCGGGAATCGCCCGTAGACGTTTCTCATTAAAAGAAGCTAAGGCTCGGAGGGTGCCCGTCTTGAGGTGTGGAAACCCTGTACCCAATGAGCCGACACTCATATCGACATGCCCTCCCAGCAAGGCGGTTACGGCAGGCCCACCTCCCTGAGATGGAATATGATTAAGCTTAATTCCAGCCTCCTTACAGAATGCTTCCACCAAAAGGTGTTGAATCGCAAATATTCCGGGGCTCGAAAAGTTAATCATCCCTGGATTTTTTTTGGCCTCGGCCACGAAGTCGGCAAGGTTTTTCCAGCGCGCGTTGGCTTGGACCATCATCAGAGAGGCCGAATCCACAAAACAGGTGATGGGAGCAAAGGAATCCAGAGTATAGTTTACATCCTTATGCGTGAGGGGAAGAATAACCATGGCGGACTGGGTGGACCCCAATACAGTATATCCGTCCGGTTTTGCGGCGGCCGCGATTCCCGCCCCCAAAGCTCCGCCAGCCCCCGGTTTATAAACAAAGCTCAAGGGCTGGCCTAAATATTCCGGTATATGGTCCATAAAGGGCCGAAGCACAATATCTGTAGATCCGGGTTGAAAGGCCACAATGACCTGGATGGGCTTTGTTGGAAACTTCCCTTGGCCCGCAGCCTCTTGGCCAAGCTTGAAAGCACTAAGCCTAAAGATAGAAATCCAATGGCCAAAAATTGTTTTGCTTTCACAAGATAACCTCCCCAGTCGATCTCATAATAAATTCTTGACCTATTTTTCTTAGTCTACTCTTTTTCTAAATAATACTCAATTATTTATGCCTCACCCTGTGGATGTCTAAAACGGGCCGTGGAAAAATATCCTTGCTTCGGAGGAAGTGGTTTGATAAGGTATTTGGGAAAAGTTGAAAACCTTCTTCGGCCTGTTAGGTGCAAATCATCAAAGGATCGGCGAGGTGAGCAATGAAGAGAGCAAAGACCGACGAATTATTGCAGTGGGACCGTGACCATCTCATCCATCCCATGTCGACCATAGGGACGACCCGGGGAATTGTGTTTGAAACGGCCGAAGGGGTCATCCTGCGGGATACGGAGGGAAAGGAATATATAGATTCCAGCTCTCAGTTGGTCAACGTGAATATTGGCCACAGCCGGCGAGAGGTGATCGAGGCTATTATGGAACAATTGGGTAAACTCCAGTATACGACGACCTACTGGGGGTTTACGAATACGGCCACCATCCTTTGTGCCAAGAAGCTTGCCGAGATCACGCCTCCCGGCCTGAAACATTTTTTCTTTACCTCGGGCGGCTCGGAGTCCGTGGAAACCGCTTTCAAAATCTCCAGAAATTATTGGCATGGAAAGAAGCCCGAAAAATATAAGATCCTCAGTCTCTACCATTCTTTCCATGGAGTCTCCTTTGGAACGCTCAGCGCTACCAGCCTGGGAATGGGCCGGTTATGGAAAAGTTTCGGTCCCTTGGTGCCCGGCTTTTTGCACATCCCCTCGTATTACTGCTATCGTTGTGCCTTCGGTTTGGAATATCCGGGTTGCCAGATTAAGTGCGCGGACTTTTTGGCCGAGACCATTGAAAATGAGGGGCAAGACAGTGTCGCCGCCTTCATCGCTGAACCGGTACAGGGGTCTGCCGGGATGATCACCCCGCCGCCGGAATACTGGCCGAAAGTACGAAAGATTTGTTCAGAAATGGGAGTGCTTTTAATCGCAGATGAGGTGATGTCCGGCTTTGGGCGCACGGGTAAGCTCTTCGGCGTGGAAAACTGGGGGGTGATTCCGGATATCATGACGATGGCCAAGGGAATTACCAGCGGCTACATTCCCTTCGGGGCTGTGGCCATTGGGGAAGAAATTTATCAGGAGCTGCAAAGTCGGCAAACCCCTTTCCTCCATGGATTCACTTACAGCGGTCATTCCGTAGGTTCGGCAGCGGCCATCAAGGACATGGAGATCATCGTCAAGGAAAATTTAGCGGAGAACGCCGCGCGGATGGGGCAATACGCTCTCCGCCGTTTGCAGGAAGAATTCCTACCTCTTCCTTGGGTCGGTTCCGTCAATGGGTTAGGCCTGATGATCGGTATTGAATACGTGGAGGATAAAGAGACCAAAGCCATTCCGAAGAAAGTCTTGGCCATTTCTCAGAAGATTCAGGACCGAGCTTTACAGGAGGGTCTCTTCCTGCGAGTCTCCGGGAACCGGGCAACCCTTAGCCCGCCGTTGATTATTAATAAGGGGCAGGTGGATAAGATTCTGGACATCCTCAAGCCGATCCTGGCTGATCTTCCGAATATGCTTTAACAGGCTTCGCAGGCGCTTAGGGAGTTTCATTCAGGCGGATTGCCGACGGCGACGTTTCCTCCGAGGCGATGGGCGAAGTCATCCGCAACACCACCAGTCAGCTGACCGGCGAGGACCTCGCGGCATTAATAGCCTATCTGCGCTCTTTTCCACCGCTCCCCGACGACCCTCGCTGACTCGTTGCCTGGTTGCGCACATCATAAATCCCTGTTCAAGAGAAAAAAGCTTGACAATGAGATTGATCTTGATTTAAATTTGGAAAACATTCCGAACGTTATGATAAGGAAGCCACTATTCGCAAGAGGGCCCATCATCCCTGCGAAAGCGGGAATCCAGAAAGACACTGGATTCCGGGGCAAGCCCGGAATGACAAACAGAAAATTTGTGCCGTTGTGTATGGAACGGGAGACTTCCGATCATTTATTTTTTTGGAAATATAATTGACTTGAAACGGGTATTGCTTTTATCGGCCATCGCCTTGATAAATATCGCGCTTTCCTCATGCTCTGGAAAACCTGCAGACCAGAAAATGTACGAAGAAATCATTGCTACCATGTCCGCAGAAAAGGCGAAAGGGTTTTTTCATAGCTTCCCGCAGAGCCAGTATAGAGATCGCCTTGTGAATGAAATGATTGGCTGGTGCAAGGAGGAAAAGACCAAGGAATGTTACGAATTAATTTTGGAAGCCTTGCCCAAAGAGCATCCGAAGTATGGAGAAACGGTTTCCTATTATCAGGGGCAATTTGGTAAAAGAAATTGAGATACACACGCATAGAGTAGGGAAAAATTTAACGATCGAAAGGAGATAGTCATTATGAAAAAAGTCAGTTTGAAGCTTTTTGGTTTGGTAGCGATTGCCGGTTTGCTGGTTAGCTCATTCTTGCTTCCAGGATGTGCTACTCTTGGGCCTCCTTTTCAAAAAATAGAGAAAATTCCGGATAACATGGGCCTGGTATATATCTATCGACCCTCTAAGCTTATGGGCGGTGCCTTAAAATATGAGGTAGAGGCCAATAAAGTCCTTGTAACCCACTTGCCTGCCGGCGGATATTACGCTTATTTTGCCAAACCGGGAGTGACTGAATTCTCCGCTGAGACGGAATCTAAGAGCGCCGTCACCATTGATGTGAAAGCGGGAGAAACGTATTATATTAAGGGGACGATTGGCATCGGATTCTTCGTTGGGCGTCCTCATCTTGTAATCGTTTCGCGGGAAGAAGGAGCAAAGGAAATTGCGGAATGTAAAATAATTCCTGAAGAAACAGCAAAAGGAACCAGCAAGAAATAAAGAGGAAATTGAGCGAGCACCTAAAGGATTTTTTGCGGGGATAAGAATTCGGGGAAATAAGGGACACCGACGTGGGCGGCGGTCCCTTATTTTTTTATAGGCAGTAAGAATCCAAATCGAGGAGGGGAAGATGGGAAAAGAAACCGATAAACTCAGCAAGGTTTTGTCAGGGATCGTCGGGGAAGGAGCGGTCGTAAAGGAGAAATCATACCTTAAGGTTAGCCCAAAAACTGCGGAAGAGGTTTCTCAAATATTGAAAGTGGCCAATAAGACGAGATGCCCTGTAACGCCCCGGGGTGGCGGAACCGGATGGTGGAGTAAGTCCCGCCCCGGAGCGGGCGGAATTCTCATGGATATGACCCGGATGAATGAAGTGCTCGCCATCGATGAAGATGCCCTCACCGTCACAGTTCAAGCCGGGGTCTCTTTCACCCGACTGGAATCCCAAATCGGCGAGAAGGGATATCGAATCGTCATTTTCCCCGAAAGCGGAAGAACCGCCACAGTCGGGGGTCACATCCAGACTTGGGGTACAAGTCCTTATTCCAGTAGCGGGTTCGAAGATCAAGCAACCCAGATCGTTGGTTTAAAAATCGTCTTGCCGACCGGAGAGATCGTGCCAACAGGTTCCGGTGCGATAAAAGGCGCTGCGGGCAACTTTGCCAGGCGTTTCTTCCCCGCTGACCTTACCGGCCTCTTCATCGGAGCGGAAGGGGCCTTCGGAGTCATCACCGAAGCAACCTTGAAAATGCATAAATGGCCGGAAGCGATTGTAACGAGGATGATTGGTTTCCGTAACTTGAGCGGCGCGGTAGGTGTATTGCGCGAATTCCAAGAAACCCAAAGAAAGGGAGGGCTTTTAACCATTAGCGAGCAGCGCCTGCTGCAAAGAGAAACGCTGATTTCGGTTATGCCAAGAATGAAGGGCTTGGTTACAGATGATATGATTTTTTTCTTATCCATTCGTGGGGATGGGGATGCGGTCGATGTAAAACATCAGCTTGCTCAGGCTTGCGCCGTCGCCACGAACCAAGGCGGAACCGTCATAGATGATGAATTTCCAGAATGGTGGGAGGGTCGCTATAAGTTAGTCTCTGGTGCTTTAAAGGGTCCGCGGATTATGCTGGTAGCCATGGTACCGATGGGAAAATTTATTGAAGCTTCAGACCTTGCAGAGAAAATCGGCGAAGAACACGGCCTTAAAATCACTTTGCGGGGGTATCCGATGTCCGGCCCCATCATGCTGGCCCATGCGACCATACCCGTTACGGGGCCAGCAGCTTCGGAGAGGAAAAAAGCGCTGATCTTGGCGAGAAAACTTATGGGAGAACTCATGAACATTGGCGGCGTTCCTCATCGCGTTGGCACCGATTTCCTCCCCGTAATAACCAAAAGGCTTGATCCCTCGTATTACGATTTTATCAAAAAAATTAAAAGGGTTTTAGACCCCAAAGGGATCATGAACCCCGGCCTGGTAATTCCAGAGGGTAAATAATGAGAGGGCCTTTGCTTTAATAGCATTTACAGAGTCTATCCTCCAGCCAAATAGGGGAAAATCAAAATGCGGTCTCCGTCCTTGAGCTTGGTCTCTATCCCCTGGGAAAAATTGTTAATGTGATCATTGACTACAACCGCCACTTCATCGGATAAAGTCTGAGTTTCGGTATCAAAAATGGGGTCAAGGAATTGAGGGGATCGTCCGGCAAGGCGACGCAATAGGCTGCGCAAAGAATCACCTTCTTCGATCGCCTCTTCCATCACCATCGGGCGCGCTTGGGTCCAACCCGGATAATCGCCCATCAAAAATTGTAATCGAACTTTCCCCGGCTTCATATGGGCTCGTGCCTTTTTAATTCCTAAAACGTCTCAATAAGCTTTTCCAGACCCAGCGCCTTGAGCGTGTGCGGCAAAGGCCTACCCGTGGGATCCCATCCCATCAGCTCGAAATAGAACTTCTTCATCCACTGAAAATGAGGCTCGCTAGCTATCCCCTTCGCCGGGCCATCCGTCGGCGTAGACCCATAACGAGGCGAAGGGATTTCCAGAGCAGGATCCAATCCGTGCCGGAAATTAAACACCCTTAACTGGTTAATAATCCGCCGCCCGATCGTCATGGCTTCACTCACTGTCAGTTCCCTCCCCGTCACCGCCTTTACACAATCCAGGGTCAACTTCGGATCGGTGGTTAGGAAGCGGCAAATTCCCAGGCAATCTAAAAACACATACCAACCATCCACTTTCGCATTCAACCCCGCCACTTCCCAAGGGGAAAATGCACTGCTCGCCGGCGGATGACCCAAAAGCGTAGGCGAAGTAAGGCGCGCACAGGCCTGAATGGTTCCTGTGGCCGAAACACAAGTATCCAACATCTCCGGCCATAAGGCGCGGTGATCATGCCCTCTGGGCGTCGCCCCCTTAAGCACGTAAACGCCCATTTTGGCCGCCTCTCCACCTAACTTTTCCGATGCCCTCTTCACTCCCTCAGCCAAAAGATTTCCAATCCCCTCCCGTCGACTGATTTTTTTTAACATCTCCCCGGCACCCTCCGCATTCCCCCATTTCATCTCCAGACCATCCAGATCCCCACGGCTATAGATTCCCTTCTCATAACATTCCATCACCCATCCAATGACCCAACCCGCCTCGTTGACATCCATCCCCAGCCGGTCCGTCAAATCGGAAAGCATCACGACCGCACCGGGATCCGTATTCCCTATCACGGGGCCCCAAGCGGCAAGGCATTCATACTCCGGCTCCTCCCCTTCAAACCCCGCGTATTTCCCCTCCGTAACCTTCATGTACTTCGTGTGCCCTAACCTACAAGTCCAACAGGGCTTGGCCCGATGCTCAAAGTGAGTCCGGATATACGGCCCCCCCATATTTTCATGCTCAGGAAAAATATTCGTCGTGTAATTGCGAGTCGGGAGACTGCCGGCACGGGCGTGATTGGAAAAACCTCCGCCAGTCCCCAATTTGTACAGCTGGCCTCCCCGATTTTCTTTCGCACTTAAATCTAACGCCTTCGATTTCTCGGACAGAAGACTTTTATCATGGACCGGAATTGAACCCCGCTCGCGGGAAATGGCCACGGCTTTCAGACGCTTAGAACCCATCACGCATCCGCAACCATTCTTCGAGGCCACATGTCCCTGATCCCCCGCCACCACCGCAAAGCGAACCAATTTTTCACCTGCCGGCCCAATCCCGAATACGCTTAACCTCTGGGCCAGCCCAAGCTCCCGCCGAAGTACCTCCTCTGTCTCCCAAGTGTCCTTGCCCAATAAGCCAGACGCATCCCGCAATTCTACCTTCCCCTCGCCTATGAAAAGGTATACCCAACGATCCGCTCGCCCCTGGATGACCACCGCATCATACCCCGCAAGTTTAAGGAATGCTCCCCAGAAGCCATTGGCTTGGGTCGAAACGGCTAAGTTTGTCATCGGACCTTTGGTCACCAAAGAAAACGTCCCCGTTCCCGAAATCGTTGTTCCCCCCAGCGGCCCCGAAGCCATAATAATACGGTTTTCCGGGTCATCCCAGTTTACTCCGGGAGGGACCTCGCGGTACAGATACTCAGCCCCCAAACCGGTTCCTCCGACATACTTCTCCGCCAACTCCATTTCCAGCGGCTCATCCTTAATCACCCTACGGGTCAAATCCACCCGCAAAATCTTTCCCACATACCCCCCAAGTAGTTGTTTCCCCATATTCTCTCCTTTTTTGATTGTATTGGTTAAAAGTAAAGTATTTTTTCTCTATATTAGCATAAAAAACTTGCCAGCTAATAAAATATATGGCCCATGGAAACGATTCCACCCGAGTAAATTCTACCCTTCGCCTTCCTCATCCCTTCCTTTCCATATTGGGCTGCCGGATTTCCTTCGGAAACCCATTACGACTGGCAAAATAAATTATGATCGATTATACTTTAAAGAAAGAAAGGAAAGTGAGCTCGTAACTCATGCTTCTGTCAAGCCGCAAACGAAAAGTTCTTACCGGCATGATCATTGGGATCCTGGCTTGGGCCTTGGTGTTGCTTCTCTACTGGGGAAAGCTTTTAGAGTCCTACGAACTAAAAACCTATGATCAACTTTGCCGCCTCAATGCGGCAAATTTTCCAACTTCGGATGAAATTGTATTGATTGTGGTCGACCAAGGCAGCTTGCAGGCAGCCCAGCGTCAAGGAATCAACTGGCCCTGGCCACGGCAGATGTATGCCCCCATCGTGCAATTCTGCGTCTTGTCGGGTGCCCGGGCATTAGCCTTTGATGTGCTCTTTACCGAACCTTCCTCCTACGGAGTTGAGGACGATCGATTGCTGGCGGAATCATTAAAGCAAAATGGTCATGCCTTCCTCCCTATTTTCCTCAGCCGTCAGGAGCGTCCCGATTACGCCTGGGAGAAAGATATCCTAAAACGCATCTCCCTGCCTCTTCGGGACCAGTCCGATCAAATCCCCTCTGCTTACGCTTCCAGCCTTCCGCCAATACAGATTCTTGCCGATAATGCCGTCGGCCTTGGCAACGTGGCCATCCCTCCGGATTCAGACGGGATCTACCGCCGCCTGCCCCTGGTTTTTTTCTACCGAGAGCACTGGATCCCTTCGCTGGGTCTCGCTGTTATTCAGGCATCTGCAGGGAAATGATTCGGTTGCCTTAGAAAAGAATGGTTTACAAATAAAGGGAGTACGCATTCCGCTGGATAGCCAGGGAAATTTTCTGCTCAGTTACTATAGCCAGGCGCCAGATTTTCCCCGCTTCTCTGCATTCAATGTCATTCAATCATTCCAGGCCATTCAGGAAGGAAGTAAACCAATCTATCCTCCACAGGTCTTCCGGGATAAAATTGTCTTAGTGGGTTTTACGGCGCCGGGCCTTTTCGACCTGAAACCCACCCCCATCAGATCCGTGAATCCGGGCATGGCCATCCACGCCACGCTGGTGGCCAACCTTCTCCACAAAGATTTTCGGGTGCGGATCTCCCGCCAGCCGCATTGGCCCTGGCCGCGGGGTGGCGGTGGTAATGGGCGTCACCGTAATGCTTGTTCCCGGCCTATGGCAGCTCGCCCTCATCACCTTGGCCTACGCCGGCGGCCTGTTCCTTTTCATCGAGCTCGCTTTTCGCCAAAATATTTGGATGGATGGCATTTTGCTGGCGGCCAGCCTGGGTATGGCCTTTGCCATGAGCTCCGCCTTCAGTTACGCCACCGAGGGGCGGCAGCGACGTCAAATCAAGCAAGTATTTTCCCATTACATGTCGGACCTGCTGATCCAGGACCTGCTGAAGAACCCGGACAAGCTTCGCCTCGGCGGAGAAAAGCGGGTTCTTACCGTCTTCTTTTCTGACCTCGCCGGGTTCACCAGCCTCTCTGAAAAGCTCACCCCCGAGGAAGTGGTAACCCTGTTAAACCGTTACCTGACAGCCATGACCGACATCATCCTGGCCAGCGGCGGGCTTATCGACAAGTACGAAGGGGATGCCATCATGGCCTTCTGGGGAGCCCCGCTTCCCCAGGAAGACCATGCCGCCCGCGCCTGCCTGGCGGCCCTGGAAAATCAGTCCGGCTTGCGGAACTGCGGCAAGAGTTTATAAAAACGGGCCTGCCCCCTGTTCACGCCCGCATTGGCATCAATACCGGCGAAATGATCATCGGCAATATGGGGTCCAGCCAGCGTTTCGACTTCACCGTGATCGGCGACAGCGTCAATTTGGCTTCCCGGCTGGAGGGGGCCGGCAAAGAATATGGAACCGGCATCCTCATCAGCTGAAGAAACGTATCGCCGAGCTTCGGATGCGGTGGAAGCGCGGGAACTCGACCTGCTTCGAGTCAAGGGCAAGGACAAGCCGGTTCGGATTTATGAACTGCTCTCCCGTAAAGGAGAGCTCGACCCAACGAAACAAAAGGGATATGATCTTTTTGCTATGGGCCTGGAGCAGTACAGAGAGCAGCAATGGGAGGCGGCGATCGACTATTTTCGTCAGGTCTCAAGTCTGATTCCTGAAGATGGCCCGGCCAGGACTTATATCAAGAGATGTGCACAGTTTCAACAAACACCGCCCGAAAGAGATTGGGATGGTGTATATACATTGGCCACCAAATAAAAAGGGGAACCGTTCACTTTTTCCACTCCTTTTATAAGAGACTGTGTCGTAATTAGAAAAAAAGCCGTCATTCCCGCGGAAGCGGGAATCCAGTCGTGATTTATTCATTATTTTAGCCCCCTGGATGCCCGCTTTCGCGGGCATGACGAAATATGACATAACCCCATAAGCAGGGAGAGGATAGGGGGAGAGATCTTGGCTCCTCTTAAACGTTGTATGGGTATTCAGGAGGGCAGGATGAGAAAGAAATTTTGGATAATTCTGGTGGGAGCCTCGATGTTGGCTTCCGTCGCAATGGCTGCAACAGTGAAAGTCATCACCCAAGAAGCCATGATTCGCCAAGATAAACGTTTCTTTGCTCCTGCGGTCATCCGTGTCCCGTACGGGGAAATGGTTCAGGAACTGGGAAGAGAGGGTGATTGGCTCCGAGTCGGTTACCGGGGAAAACAAGGCTGGATCCACATCAGCGCGGTTCAGGAGCAAAAATTTAGATTTTCATCGCTGGCGGGTGAAAGAGCCCAAGAAACCACGAGGGAAGAAGTAGCTTTGGCCGGAAAAGGATTCACGCCGGAGGTAGAGAGCGCCTTTCGCAACAAGAATCCTAAGATGAGGTATGACTTGGTGGATCAAGTCCAGTCCTATAAGGTCGCTGAGCAACAGTTACAAGCTTTTATCCGATCCGGAAAACTAAAGGAACCGGGAGGTACCCAATGAGTGAAAGGATTTTTCGGGGAGTCGCCTTGGTTCTGGGAGTTCTTTTCATCCTAATCGGGTGTGCGCAAGTTGTCCAGGTGGGAACGACCGTCGGTCAGGGAATGGGACAAATCTCCAAAGAAGACAAGGAGAAAATCGACCGGTTGGCCTTGCAAACCGAAAAAGCTATCCGCCCCATGAACGAGCAGGAGGAATATTATGTCGGTCGTGCGGTGGCGGCTACGATTCTCGGCCAGTATCAGCTGTACCGCAATGAAAGATTGACTCGTTACCTCAACGAGGTGGGACAGGCAGTGGCCTTAGCCTCCAGCCGTCCCTTCACTTATGGGGGTTATCACTTTGCCGTTCTGGATGCCGATGAAGTCAATGCTCTGGCCTGTCCGGGTGGAATCATCTTCATTTCCCGGGGCATGCTGAAAAAGGCGCAGAACGAAGAGGAGGTAGCTGCCATTCTCGCCCATGAAATTGCTCATGTCAGTCACAAAGATGGATTAGGGGCCATCCAGAACGCCCGATGGGCCGAGGTCGTAACCGCCTTGGGCACTGAGGCGGCAAGAAAACTGAGCGGTGCCGAACTGGGCAAATTGGTCTCGCTGTTTGAGGGATCTGTGAATGACGTCGCCAAGACCCTTCTTGTCAACGGGTACAGCCGGGAGCAAGAATCAGCCGCCGACCTCAGTGCTCTGAGTTACATGAACCGCATAGGCTATGATCCCAACGGTCTTGCTGATTATCTTGAAAAATTAGCGAGGGAGCAAAGGGCAGGAGCGAATAAAGGATTTTTTGGAACCCACCCTGGGATGCAAGACCGGCTATCCAATGCTAAGTCGCTCATTGCCGAAAAAAAGTGGGCCCCGACGGGTCATCCGGACCGGAACCGAAGGTTTCAGCAACTCTTTCCCTTTTCCTAAGGCACGCGCGTAAAGCTGCCGGCTGGCGATGAGTTTTATCCGTTTGCATGATTATAGGCAGGCGCTTCCAGGATTTTCTAAAGGATCTATTTTGTATTTTTCTATTTAGTTCTTTGGCCCGCAAAATCAATTCTGGCTGCGAATTTTCTCCAGCACCGGCAGGATATAGCGCCGGAACAGACGGGGATTCTCTGACATGGGGAAGTGACCCATTTCTTGCATGATGATTACCTCTGCTCCCGCTATCTTGGCTCCCGTTTGCTTCGTATCCTCTGGCGTGCAGGAATAGTCATACTCGCCGACCAAAAGATAGACCGGACAGACTTTTGTATTAATGCGTTCCATATAACTAAGAAATTCGGATTCGGCTCGCTGGAAATAGAAATAAAGATCGCCTTTGAAAACTCCCGGCCCACTTTGCATATACCCCCAGAGCGTCTCCCAGCGCGTTTCCTCCGGACTTCCAGGAGCCATCAACCCTGAGACCCGGGCAGCGGAGATTTCACCGCCATGAACATCCGGATGATGCAGCCAGGTGTTGTCAAACCAGGGCAGCACCTGATAACCCGCCTCCAAGCCGATGACCGCGCGTAATTCCTTCCCGTGCATAGCCGCCAGGGGGATGACGATGCGACCGCCCATCGAACAACCCATCACCACGGGGCGGTCCAGTTCCAATCCCCGACAAAAACCCAGGATCGCTTCCATATAAGACTCAGTCGTCAGGCGGTATTCTTTCTCGTGCCAACCGGGCGGCGGAGTTGATTTGCCGTGCCACGGCAAGTCGAAAGCCAGCACCCGGTAGTATTCAGTTACCGCCGGGTCGATCATCAGGTGACGGTATTGCCGAGTATCAGCCCCGGCCGTATGCAAGCATACAAGAGGAATCCCCTTGCCCGCCTCCTCAAAATAAATTCGGCAGGCCTCCCCACCCAGCCTAAGCTGCAAATAACGACCGACGATTGATTCGATTGCAGCAGCCATCTCAATGACCTCCCTTCAGTCTTCGCGGTGTGACCAGGACCTCTTTAACGTAGCGAAGATTCGCCATGAACGGCTGCAAATCGCCTTCGATACGCGCCTCGCCCCGTCTCATCAGGCCCAAAATGTCCGTGTATCCAGGCCGGGGTACCGGCTCCCAGAGCTTTTCCCAGGCCTCGGCCGATGCCCGGACGGCGAAACGCCATGACCGCGTGTAAAAAGGACCACGGTCCACCGACATGATCCGTCCCGACTGAATGGAGACGATGTAAGAAACGTCGCCAACCTCAAGCAGGAAGTCAACCGTGAGAAAGCGGCCCCGCCATACGAGCCGTTCGTCTCCGTTTACTAATTCCGAAAGTTTTTCGATCATAATCACATCCCCCTCCCCGTATTCTCGCTCTCCTTTTTATTTAAGGGCGCGACAGGTTTCACCAGGGAATCTCGCACGTGGAGACCGATCAAGCGCCCGAGTCATCGATTTATTTTCAAGCTCTGGAAGATCGCAAATTCCTTTCCTCCTCTTTAACTTAAGCCAACATCTTTCCCGGTTATGTGAATCATAAAATCCGCCAAATGGTTTTGAACCAGCATCCCGACTACCAATTAAAACCGACCATTCCTGTAATTCCCATGCGATTGTCATATTCCAATTGCAAACAAAACCTATGGCTTCTTGGGAAATACCCAATTCCGCCTCCTACCAAACCATATGTCTTAGTTTTTTCTGATTCCTGATAATAACGTCTATTAACATTTGATTGAGCAAGCTCAATCTCCCTGGCCCAGGTAGCTCCCCCGTAAACCAGAAGAAAAATCCCTGTCCTATTTACTAATTCAATTCCAAATTTGCCATATAGGCCAGCTTCTTCTCCCTTATCTCTTTTTCCAAGACTTGTAAAATCCAAGTGTGGAACTGGGTGTTCAATTAAATCGGAAGGAGTATCATCTCTTCCCACTGTAAATGGTAAACCAAATCCAAAAAGATAATTCACGCTATTATTAGTCGAATAATTACCCGCTTCAATTCTCATATTTCCGGTTTTTGCTTCACCACCACCACCGCCTCCAATTGCCATATACCAATTTGCCATCGCTTTTGATGATGTTGATAAAACCGAGAAAAGACTTAATAAAATAATCAACAAAATAATTCTATTTTTCATTTGTCTCCTCCTTTAATTTATTGGATCATCTCCAAATTAGTTGAGGGACAGAGATCTGGCATAATCAAAATGCCCAGTGATTTCAGGGTCCCGGGAAAAAGGCCATTTTACTTGCAATCATAAGGCACATATATCTCCTTGTCTGCGGCGGGGGATTCTGTTATTTCTCCGAAGGTTTCTTTTCGCGCCTCCGCCGCCCTTTGCGGAAGGCCATCAGGGGGTCTATGGAAAGCGGACCTCCCGCCGATGCTTGCGGCGTAAGCTGCCTTTCTTTCCGGGACCTTAGCAGGCTTTCACCAAAAATTTGATCAAGTAATTTGGAGATGATCCAACTTATTTTACTTCCACAGCCCCCCTTGTTCTCCTTCGCGTGCTGGTAAGCCTAAAAATTAAACCCAACACTCTTTTGAGAAATGGGGTTCATTATCTCCGAACATTACGTCACCCCCTGAGTTAGGGTTAACGAGGAAGCGCTTAAATTCTCCTAAGCTTACCTGAGAATTTACTCCAATCGAGGAAGCAAGTCAATGCACAATTAAGGGCCTGCCAGAGCTCCCTTGACGGTAGCAGGGGAGATGAGGCGAGGGACTTCCTTTTGTAGAAAAAGGATGATGAATCCCCTGCCCCACTGATCTTTTCCATTTTGGGTCACTCTCATCATGGCGTCCTCCTTATTAGGTTTTTAGAGGACAGGTTCCCATGGTATCTATAAGACCCTATTAGACCGCTCTTGTGCCATATTTTGTCACTGGATTGATTTTTATTGTCACTTCGTTCTGGATATATGTGGCTCCCTCCGGGTGCAATCCAAATTGAAATACCCATATTCTTTGGATGCTTCAATGTGGGATAGATTTAAAATTTCCTTTTCCTTGAGGGGAATAAAATTTGCTTATTCTCTCAGGGTGCAAATCCAAGATAAAAACCTGGGGGGTAAGGATGAAAAGAAACAAAACCAAAGAGCTCCTTTCTCAAATTAGTCTTTTTTTTAGAAGAGGGAAAAGGAAGAGGTCAAGAAACCTGCAATCTTTTTTAGAATTGGTCAATAGAGAACCGATGAATGCCAATGCTCACCTAAAAATGGCTGAAATATATCAGAAGCACGGAGAAAAGAAAAATGCGCGTTCGGAGTATTTAAGGGCCGCAGATATTTTTTGCAATGCTGAGCAATATAATAAAGGGGCTGCAATTTATAACAAAGTCCTGCAACAAGAGCCCGAGCTGGAATTCGTGAATTTAAAATTGGCTGATATTTACAGGAAAATGGGATTCGTAGGGCAAGCTTTCAATCATTATCAAAAACTTTATTGCTCGTGTAATAACGCCGGGATGAAAGATAAAGCCTCGGAGTTGATCGGGTTCATGGCTGATTTGGACCCAGAAAAATTCACGCTGGGTGAGACAAATTATATAGAGCCACAAAGCTTTGAAAAAGTCAAAGGCCGGGAGGTAAATGAAAATATTACGAAAATAAAATTAGACCGCCCACTCCAAGAAGAGAAAAGATCCTTCTTTGACTTAACTGCAATGTTGGAAGCGAACAACCCAATTGAATGTGGTGCATCCAAATCAATCACCATGGAAGAAGGTTATAGCTTCGAAAATATTTTTGGAGAATTAAAGAAAACAAGAGAAGTGGAAAAATTATACGTTAATTATAATTATCAAATGGGGTTGGTATGTAAAGAAATGGGATTGATTGATGAGGCAATCAAACAATTTCAGATAGCGTTAGAAAAGAAGCAGAAATCAATTGAATCGGCTAAATTATTAGACCAATGCTTAATAGATAAGAGATGTCGGGAAGAAGGCCGCCAATCATACCGGGCGGGCGTTGCAGGGAGAAAATATTGGAGAAGTTGCCAAAGCCGAAGTTCCCTATGAGACTGTTACTGCCTTTCAAAAACTTCTTCCTCAATTGTAAAAGATCGAATTTAACTCAACGGAAACTATCTGATTGATTCAAATTCCGCATTTCCTCTACAAAGTGTGCAGATCAGTCCTCACCGTGGATGATGATTTCCAAAGGAAATATTGCATTCTGAAGGAAAATCCCAAAAATAACTTTTCAGGAAGAAGTTAAGACCAGATTCAAGTATCTGGCGGATCGAATCCTTGCTTTTACACAAAAAGGGCCGCGCCGAGTTAGGTTTTGGGTGGCCCCCTAATTCCCAGAGTAGTCCCCAGGGCATCCCCAACGGCAAGCCCCACATAGGCAACCGAGATATCGATCTTTAAATTTTGTTTGTGCGTCCATAAGGTGGGAATCCGGAAATCAGCTCGTCGGTGAGGATTATTTTCCTTAAGAAGAATTGCGTTTTGAACCGGTTGATTCTCCCGAAGATCCAAAGCCCAAATATATTTTACTAAGCACCCTCTGCATAAACGGTCCCGGTTTATTCGAAAGATCCGCTTGCCAATGTATCAAGTTGTGACCAGCTTGAATATTGAAACTGATCTGAACCAATGACTTTTTCGCTGTATTGTAAACCCTTGCCATAAAATCTTGTTGACAAACAAAGGCCTTCTTCGTAGAGTTTTCGTAAAAAGCAAGTTCTTATCAAACAACTTCTCCTAAGAGGAATAAGAGAGAGGATGTATATGTGAGTCGTAAGATGAGAAGCGAGACAGTACCTGGCTATCCGCGAGCGGAAAGGAGAGAAAAAATGAAAAAGATGGTGAAAAGCCTGTGCACGATTACATTGGTTGCTGCAATCAGTCTCTATTATGGCATGGCAGCAGCGCAGACCTATCCGACTAAGTCAATACGGCTCATCGTTCCCTTTCCGCCTGGCGGGAGTACCGACATCACTGGACGAATGATTGCCGCTAAGCTGACCGAGCGCCTTGGCAAGCAGTTGGTTGTGGAAAACCGAGGGGGTGCAGGCGCCGTACTCGGCACGGAAGTGGTGGCGAATTCACCGCCTGATGGTTACACGTTGTTATTCATCTCATCTTCACATACCATGAACCCTTCACTTCACAAGCTACCCTATGATCAGGTCAAGGCCTTTACCCCTGTGGCTAAATTGGGGTCCGGGCCGGGCGTCCTCACCGTCCATCCGAGTCTTCCCGTTAAATCAGCGAAAGAACTCATAGCGTATGCGAAGGAAAACCCCGGCAAGCTGATTTGTCCGACATCGGGGAGCGGCACCTTCATGCATCTCGGGGTTGAACTCTTGAAAATCATGACGGGCATCGATTTCAAGATTATTCACTTCAAGGGCGGCGGTCCTGCAATCGTGGATCAGCTCGGGGGCCATTCTCATTTCTCATACGGCACGCTCATGCAGGCGCTGCCCCATATCAAGGGCGGAAAGCTCAGGGCTATTGGCGTCGGCGGATTAAAGCGCCACGTCTCCCTATCAGAGGTGCCAACGGTCGCAGAGTCCGGCGTACCCGGCTACGAAGCGAGCAACTGGTGGGGCATCCTGGCACCGGCCGGTACGCCAAAAGTGATCATCGCTAAGCTTCAGAAGGAGCTCTCCGTGGTCATGAGCTCGGCGGAAGCAAAGAAGATGTTCCTGGACAACGGTGCAGAAGCAGACATGATGGACTCGACTGAATTCGGCCCATACATTGTGGCAGAAACAGACAAATGGGCAAGGGTCATCAAACAGGCCGGCATCAAGGCAGAGTAGAAGTGACGGACAGACAAGTTATAATCTTATACGGAAGTCAGCTTCATTCGTCAATCTCAGGACAGCATTGAGGACACGATTATGTTTTGGATCGCTCCTCCTCTGGAGCTGAAAAAACTGGAGGCACTTTACGGTACAAGGTGTATAGCATGATAGTTGCCAGAGAATTTGACCTGCCCCCGTGTACCACATATAAAGTTAAAGTTCTTCCATTTTGAGCTATTCAGTGCAACCATGGTTTTCTTTAGCGTTCGGAAAACCATGCGGTCATGGTCAACTGCTAAAATCCGTCCATTAGGTAACAGCACGTAATTCGTTTGCGTCAGTTTTAGACCAATAAAGTAAAAATGCGAAAGGGAGCCGTATATGTTTAAGGGAAAATTTATTGACCTCTCACAATCCATTTATCAAGGAATACCCGTTTATCCAGGTCATTTAAAAACAGTTATATGGACACACGCTTCCCATGAGGAGGTTTTTGCACAACTCGGGACAGGATTTTCATACGAAACTAAAGGAATTATGTTTTGTGATCATGGCCCAACTCATATTGACTCAGTTAGTCATCTTTGCAGAGATCCCGGAGCCCCTGCAGTTGACGAAATTCCTTTGGAGAACTGCGTCACCTCCGCAATTTGTTTGGACGTTAGTAATGTTCCAAGGAAAACACAATTTGGAAGAGGAAAAATCGAGGAAGAGTTAACAAAGTGGAATCTATTGATAAATAAAGGTGATACTATTCTTTTCTATACAGGTCATTACGACATTTACTATGGGAAAGCGGAATATATGACGGATTATCCTGGTTTGGGAAGAGAAGCAACAGAATTTATTATCGACCAAGGTTGTGTAAATTTTGGTGTTGATTCACCAAGTCCAGATATGTGGTATGACAAAAAACTTATCCCTGCCATACAGTCTGTTCAGAGCGCTGGGTTACCCACATTGAAAACTTATGCAATCTTGATAAATTAGTGGGCAGGCGTTTTATTTTTATTGGCCTTCCACTAAAAATTAAGGAAGGAACAGGTTCACCAATCAGAGCAATAGCCATCCTTGAAGAATGATTTATAGCGAATCAAGACCTTATAAAAAGCAGCAGGAATCTTAGATGCAAGACTCTTGCAGGGGTATTTAATAACCCAAATTCTCTCCCACGATGATCACCAGGTAATCCGAGAAAAACGGCGGTTTCCATTCGATGATTGTGGTGATGCGGCACGTTCGTTGGGGAACACGGCAATCAACACATTTCCCCGCTTGCATGCAGGGGGGATTGAAGTTGAGCCTCCTGCAGTTCAGAGGAACGGCCACTTCTTTGATCCTCCGCAGGGCGCCCTCCAGGTTGGCGACAATTTTGTTGACCCCGGCCACCACGATGGCTTTCTTGGGCCCAAACGCCAAGGCATTCACCCGGTTGCCAGCCCCGTCCGTGTTCACCAGTTGCCCATCCAGGGTAACGGCGTTGGTGCTGGCAAGGAATACATCGGAGGTCTGTTGGGCCCGTCTTATCTGGAATGACTCATCACGGGCTTCGCGGGGAATCTCCCAATGGTCCAGCACTTTATGCCCTCTGGCCTTCAGGGCCTCCAACACCTTCATCCCCCGGATGGTAACCGACCCGCCAACCCCTACAGTTGCCCCTGGGGGTACTTCCTTCAGGATCATTTCTTTGGCCTTGTCCTGAGTCTCCACGTAATGGGCATTGAAATCTCTTTTCTTCAAGGCTTCCGCCGCCCGCCTCCCTCGATCCTCTACGAACCAATCCCTAATTGGATCCATGATTTACTCCTTAAAAGATTATTATTCACCACAGAGCCACAAAGAGCATGAACCCCTCCCCATTGTCAAGACAAAAAAAGTTCTTTGTGTTGCCCAAGAGAAAATGTCCCCATGAAAGGGATAGAGAAAGGCTGGCGGGGACGAGCCATTCGCCCAATCTGTTGAAATGATGAAAAAGATCCTGATTCATAACAAGAGATCCAAGATAGTTAATTAATTAAGCCTGACCCGATTTCCGATTTCCAATACTGAAGGTTAACCCTATAGCTCCAAAAAGGCTTTGGTGGTGAATTCTATCTGCCATTCGAAATTTCCCCCTCACCCTTCCCCTCCGGCGAGGCAATCTATTTGATTGCCCCCATTTCCTTCATGATTTTGGCAAACCAAGCGTTCTCTCTTTCCCACAATTTAAAAGTCTCGGCACTGTTCATATATTCAGCTGATAGCATATTTTCTTTGATATATTTTTTTTTCCAGGTATTATTCTCCGCCAAATTCCTAAAGAGTTCTTCATAATATTTTACCGCTTCTTTCGGGATGTCTTTCGGGGCGGCAATACTGCGAAACTGCCGGAAAACCGCATTGATCCCCTGTTCTTTCAAGGTAGGAATATTCGGAGCCCCTTCGAGTCTTTTCTCTGTGTTTACCCCCAAGACCCACACCTTTTTAGCTTCCATCTGGGCTAAGGCTTCACCGGGGTTGGCGCTGGCCACGTCTATATGCCCCCCCAGTAAGGCGGTCATGATCTCCCCGCCGCTTTTGAAGGGAATGATATTGAACTTTATCCCGGTTGCTCTTTCAATCAGGAAGGCGATGATAGCATCGGCGCCGAGGACGCTGCTGCCGCCATATTTTAATTCTCCCGGTTTTTTCTTGGCGGCCGCGATGAGGTCTTTCATCGTTCGATAGGGTGAATCGCCCCGGACCACGATCAGGAAATCATCATAGGCCAGGTGACACAGGGGGGTGAAATCCTTATAGTTAAATTTGGATTGCGCCTGGAGAAGTGGAGTTTGCAGAAAGTTGGTTGTGGCCGTAAGCCAGTAATGAGGATCGCCCTTTTTCCCGGCTACAAAAGCAAAGGCAATGGCTCCGGAACCACCCACTCGATTAACCACGGCGATGGGATGGGTGCTCAATTTCTCTTTATCAATGATGGCTTGCATCGTCCGGGCCATGATATCACTGCCTCCTCCGGCAGCTGCTTGGACAACAAATTCAATGGGCTTAGTGAGAAACTTTTGGGCAGGGGATTCGCTCGGGAGAAAAAGCAATACCGTGACTGTAAAAATGAATGGTACGGATAACTTTCTTGCCCTTTTCATAAAAATCCCTCCTTTTCCCATTTAATACAAACTATAACGATAAAATTTGATATCTCTTCTTCATATTCCTTTCTTTTCAATCCCCTGTTCGGAAAAGGGTCCAGGCAGAAAATACCCTTAAAAATATTGCCCCTCTCCTGGCGGGAGGGGGCAGAAGATTTTTCCCCTCCTATTTCGCCAGCCAGACTTTTTTCATTCCTCCACCATAATAGCCAAACCAGGTAGACGCCCCCACACCATGGCCTTTCAAATAGTCCCGGAAGGCAACGGGGATAACCGACTTGTAGAGGAATAGAATGGGTAGATCCTCTCTTACGATCTCGATGATCTGCCGATAAATGGGCACCCGATCCTCCCATTTCCAAGTGGTCCGGCCCTTCTCCAATAGAGCATCGATTTGCTTGTTGTTATACCGAGACCAGTTATTGTTTCCGATTTCCCCGGAGTGCAAGAAAATATAGTAGGCATCGTCCGGGTCCAGCCTTTCGCTTTCCGCCCGGACGGAGACTTGGAAATTCCCCCTCCTCATATTATCAAACCAGGGCGCTCGGTCGAGGATATTGAGGGTTCCCTCAATTCCTATCTTGCTCAGCTGCCCCACGATGACCTCGGAAGCGGCCTGTTCGGTACCACCCGAGAATTGCAGGAATTCGGTCTTAAATCCTTTCGGGTATCCCGCCTCAGCCATAAGTTCCCTGGCTTTGGCCAGATTGAACGCCTCTTCTTGCACCGGAACGTACATCCGCGACCGATTGAGGAAAGGTTGATTGTTGACCGGTTCACCCAATCCCCAGAAAGCGGCTTTGATGAGTTCCTGCTTGTCGATGGCATAAGCGAAGGCCTGCCTTACCTTCTTGTTATCGAAGGGGGGCTTGGTGACATTAAAATAGACCCACACGGTCCCTACGGGCTGGGGCAATACGGTCACCACCCCTGGAGTTGGATTTTTGGCCTCTTGGATGGCAACATTGGGTGGTGGGAAGTTGATATAATCCAGGTCCCCGGCCCGAAGAGCAGTCCAACGAACCATAGGATCGACGATCTTCTTTATAAAGAGGCTATCCACGTAGGGAAGGCGGTCACCGGTCTTTTCATCCACCTCCCAGTATTTATCATGTCGGGTTAATTCGCAGGTTTCGTTGGGGAGAAAGGATTTAAAGACAAAAGGCCCGGTACCGGGTCCCGGTTTCACTGCCGTTGGCTCCCAGCCGGCAGGAATGATGGGACAATTCTGAATGGTCAGGGTCGTCAGGAAGGGGGCAAAGGGCTCTTTCAACCTGACTTTGATATGGTATTTGTCGATGGTTTGAATGGAATCGATCCAGCGGTAGGCAAACGCCCGCGGGGACCGGGTGGCCGGATTCATCACCCGCTCCATCGAATACTTCACATCGCCACTGTCGAATTCCTTCCCATGGTGGAATTTCACCCCTTGTCTTAAGACAAAGGTATATTCCCTTCCATCATTGGAGATTTCCCAGGAATTGGCCAGATCGGGGTAGATCCTCACCTGGGGCAGAGGGCCCATAGCGGTGAGCCCGTTATACATTAGAACGTAATGCTGATAATCGATGAAGTATTGATTTTTATGGGGATCCAGGCCGGTGGACTGATACCGCTCGCCGATGCGGACTCTCCCCCCATATTTGGGTTTCGGTTCTGCAGCCTGACTCCAATTGGAAATTCCAGCTATGGTTAACCCTGCCACCCCGGCACCACTCCGGTAAATGAACTCTCTCCGTGTTATGTCGCCCTTCTTGTCCCTCATTTGCTCCTCCTTCCGTTTTTGATTGAATAGCTCTTTGCTCCATCCAATTGAGGAGAAGGAAAAAATTCATTGGCCTAACAAATTTACCATTTAGTGTTCTGGGGGACATCCTATATTCCTCCTGTCAAGGAAAAAATGAGTTGGTGAAAAATTCGAGGGTTAGCAACTTCGCCTTCTTTTGACTACACTTCTACCGTAAGCTCTAGAAAGAACTTTTTCCAATCGACGAATCTCTCACTTCGACGAACTCTGTATCTAATCGTTACGTTTATCCGGTATCCTCATAGGAGCCATCGATCATCCCTAATCCAGATTAGAGAGTTCAGTGAGAGGCCCAGGATTGTCCCCCACGAGGTCCTCAATGGCCTCCACGTCCTTGTAAACGGGCTCTCTCGTCGAATCTAAATGCTCTCTTATTCGATCTTTAAATAATCCGGATTAAAGGGCTCCTTTTTCTTCATCAGCGTCCAGGCAATGATCAGAAGCTTGGCCGCCAGCTTGACCCGCATCTTGGTCTTGATCCCAGGTTCTCTTTCTCGACCCCGCAGCTTGTTTGTGTAATAGACGATAAAATAGTGATTCTTTGTGGAAGCAATGAAAGCCGCCAGATACAAGGCATAACGAAGATCCGCTTTTCCTTTTTTGGAAATTACCGGAATCGCGCTCTGGGAAGTTTTGCCACTCCGTTCCGCACTGAGGTCTAGGCCAGCCATCTTCAAAACCTGTTTCCCACTCTGAAAACGAAATGGATCTCCCACCGCCCCCAAAACCTTGGCAGAAACATCCGGACCAAAACCCGGAATGCTCAGCAGAAATTCATACTCGGGAAACGGGGAACAAATTTCGTAAATCTTCTCATCAATGTCCCGGATCCTCTCCCGGATCTGCTTCAGCCCCTCGACCATCACCTGGACCTCAAAGGCAACCGCCGGCCCAACCTCACAGCCTACCGAATCCACTGCCATCTTCCAAATGGCCTGTAACCGTCTCTCTTGCGACAACCGCCTCTGGCCCGAAGAGACCATCTCCACAAATTTGGGGTATTCCAAACCAGCAATCACGGAAGGATCTAAGCACCACCGCACAACCGCCAAACTCATCTTTTCCGACTGCTCAAAATACCGATCCAACTCCGGAAAATACTTCGCCACCAAATGGTTCCGTATCCGCACCCGATACCCATGCTCCTGTCTCTTCAAGCGCTTCTTCAACGACAACAGATTTCGCAAATCCTGCAAACCCCCTACCGGAAACTCATAAAACAAACATTTCCCCTGGGATATCAAATCCGCTACATTGGCCGCATCCCGGGTGTCATTCGAGTCCCAACGCCCATCTACCGTCTTACGATTCTCATGCGCGGCCACCCCAGATACCAAAACCACCCGATGCCCACACCGCATCAAGTGCTCTCCCAAAGGCTTATGATAATTTCCCGTAGGCTCCAAACCGAAAACAACCTTTCTAAGCCCTTCTTGAACTTTCATCGCTTCTGCTTGCACCAGAAGCTTTCTGAATCCCTCAAGGTCATTTTCAAAGACCAAGCGCTTGAAAAGCGTCTTCCCGGTGGCCGTACCAAAAAAGGCATGGTGCTTGTCTTTGGCCACATCAATGCCAACGATCAAATACTCCTCCGATTTCCGAATCTCCTTTTTGAATTGACGAAACTCTTTCAGCCTGGTATGATCTTCTTCGTTCATGAGAAACCTCCTGTTGGGATGAAATTGGGTTGGGTGACCCTACCTTATCTTTTTACAGGAGGTTTCTTTTTTTCTGAATGTGGAGTAACATACCAAATAATTTTTTCCTACTTCACCCTTTGGGGTATGTTCTCCTCTCAATTGGAAATATAACGCCCTTAAGTAATTAAATATCTCATTGGATAAGCTGATAACCATTTTCACTGAGCAATGGCCTCTCCCCTTTGTGCGGCATAGCCGACCCCAGCCGGGCTTATTCCTAGACGGTTGGCCAGAGCAGCCAGGGAATTCCCCAATTCCCGGGAGCGTTAAGGCCGGCTGATCTCCGCATAGTCCCTTCCTTATCGCTGCGATCTCCTTTCATGCCAACTGAATTATTGGTGAGTAGGCCGGGCACTCCGGGCGTTTCAGGTTGAGGTTTGTTTTCTCTGTTTCCGCCTGGTTTCCCGGCGGTGCCACAATATTTCAACCATCCGACCCGTTGCCTCCCGGCCCCTCGCAGAACCGGACGTGGTGCGTTACACCATCCGGCTCCCAGTTTGAGTCATCCACTGAGGATGGGGATAAAGATTGTGAACAATGCGAGGATAGGGCATCCGGCCAGAAATAATCGGCCAGAACCGTGCCCACGTGATAGAACGGCGTTGACTGCGTCGGTTGAGCCATTTACAAAGGAGCCTACAGGCGCGGAAAAAGTAATTCCGCAGGCTTCGCGTATTACCGCTGACCCCGTAGTATTGAATATGGCCCCGGAGATGACTCTCCACATGCGCCATCATGGCTCTGCCTCCTTCGACTCTCAAGGCCCGCAGACGTTGGTTCAGCAATTTCAGCTTCTTGCAGAACCGCTTCCCCTCCGTCTTGCGGCCCACCACGAAGTGTCCTCGACGGCTACGGCTGACAAAGTGCGTGAAGCCCAGGAAGGAAAAGGTGGCGGGTCGCCGCAACCCATCCCTCCGGCATTCCCGCTCGGCCTCACTACCAAAACGCAATACTGACGTTTTCCGAGGCTCTACCTCTAAGTCAAAAGCCGCCAGCCGTTCTGTTAACTCGGGCAGGAATCGCCGGGCGTCCTCCTCATCCTCGAAGCACGCGAAGAAAATCATCCGCAAAACGTACTAGGTACGCTTTACCTCGGCATGACTTCCCAAAGCGCTTCTCGAACCAGAGGTCCAGAACATAATGGAGGTAAATGTTGGCCAGTACGGGAGAAACCAGGCCACCTTGGGGCGTCCCTTCCTCACTCGCACTCACCACTCCGTCCTCCATTACCCCTGCCTTGAGGAACCGCCGAAGGATGCGCAGAAACCTTGGGTCGGCTATGCGGTGCTCCAGGAAGCGCATCAAATGGTCATGACTGACATGGTCGAAAAACCCTTTGACGTCCGCTTCCCCCACCCATTGAGTATGCTCATTGGTAATGATCTCCGCTATCCGCCGTAACGCATCATGCGCGCTCCGATCCGGACGGAAACCATACGAGCACTCACAAAACTCCGGTTCCCAGATCGCCTGCAAGATTAGGCTAAGCCTGTCCTGCACGATCCGGTCCTCGAAGCTGGGAATCCCCAACGGGCGATGTCGGCCATCCCCTTTGGGAATGTACACCCGCCGCACCGGCTTAGGCCGATAGCTCAGACGGCGTAACCGACCGCTCAATTCAGCCAGCCGCTCCTCTAACCCCTCTGCATAGTCCTCCTTTCTTATCCCATCCACCCCGGGCGCCTTCCTTCCATCCTGGCGCTCGAAGCTGGCACGCAATCCCTCCGGATCAAAGAGCAACCCCATTAACGAGGTAAATCGCTCCCGCCGAAGCTCGCGCGCCCTCTGTGTGAAACGAGCAAGTCTTGTGGTCATGGTCTCAATCCGCTCTGTGTCGGGCCATGTTTCCCCTACCCGTTCTCCCAAACCGGCACCCCTTTGCTCCACCCGCGTTACCAGGCTTCATCGCTCTTATGGGTGCCTCCGACTTCCGGCTGTCTCTGCCCTCTTCCTCGCTTCTTACACTTGTCGGAAGGTGCGTCTCTCTTTCCAACGCCGACTGCCGGATCTCCCTGGTTGCCACATGGTCTCCATGTGAGGCTCGACGCGGCCTAAGACCCCGGGGCGGTTCCTTGCACTTGCCATCATGCACAAGGCACTGTCGCCTGCTGGTCCCTTAAGTACCATCGGCCCGTCCCAAACACGGACTTTTCGGGGCTCAACACCTTCACGGTCAGCCTTACCTGTTACCATTGCACCTCGCCTCCTCTCGTGCCTACGCATCAAGCACAGTGTTACCACTGCACCTGCAAGGCTCGATTCCAGGCCCGTGGCTAGCGGTTACCTGGATAGGCTTCCCACCTATAAAACCATGCGGCCTTGCCAGGCCGCAACTAAGGGCGTCCCCCCACTAGTCCCCCACTATGTCCACGTTGTGGATAATATCATGTATTAAATAATATGTATAAATGTAGCAAGTGCGGTTGGGATTTTAACGATCAAAACCGCGGCCTACCCGGAAGTAAGGTACTATAAGCACGGGCTATGCCTAACCAGGGGCTGAAGAGGGACTGGCAATTCTCCTGCGTTCCTTTGTCCCACGTTTACCCGCATCGTTAGCCCCACAGAAAGATGAAAATATATAAGTTCAAAGACTTGACTGACGAGAAGAAACACCTCATTTTTATCAAATAGCCTGCAGAACACTATTTGGTGTGCTAGACCAGATTCTTTGAATGATGAAAATGAATTCAAATTCAAATTGGACTACAATCCATCGGCATTTACAGCTAAGCTTCTATCCCAAGTAGTCACGAAATATAGACCACAAATTATTTTCCACCGAATTTATCTGCTTCTTTAGTCTTAAAGCAAAAAAGACTGGAAGAAATTGCAGCACCAATTATTGATGAGATGATTTGCAAATGTAGGAATACAATTGGAGTTGTAAGCTTTTCAATCACGAAGACAGATGATCACTTATGGAATGAGTATGGTGGGAAAGGTAATGGAGTATGCATTGAAATCAATATACCTGATACGCTTATTGGTAAATCATATCATCGGGTTCATTACGTGTCAGAGAAAATATTTCATGTAGATTCCTTCCTTGAATCTGCTTTATTTCAGGACAGAGCTTTTGAGACTTATAGAAACATCTTGTTGACGAAAACAAAGAAGTGGTCACAAGAAGAAGAGATGAGGTTTATTGGCAATCGTCAAGAAGTGAATTTGATTATCGATGGCTATATCAGTGAAGTCACATTCGGCCCCCATGTTCCCGAACATACTTTAACCAAGTGGAGGCTAATATAGTTAATCATTGCAGGGCTAATAGAATCCAAATTACAAAGCTGTGATAAAAAGGGGCTAAGCAAGGGCTGCACTGGATGACTTACAGCCACCCATGAGTCCTCTCGTTAGACCAAAGATATAAGGAGACAATGACCATGAGATACTTTGTAGTCTTTCTATTAACTGCGCTCTTCTTGACCGCGTGTGACAATCTCACATCTCGCGACAAATATCAAATAGCCACATCAACAGATGGAAACGTCTACCGCTTAGACAAGGCATCGGGGGAAGTATGGCTGATCAAAGGTAATACGATGGAAAAGCTTCAAACGAAAGACTTTACACTCAAAATTGGCTATAGATATGTCGGTGAGGATGTTTATTCATTTACTTATTTGGGAAAGGGTCAAATTGGCGAAATAAAGACACTCGACGATTTCTGGTTGGATAAGAAAAAAAATGATCCATTAGGTATAAGATGATAATTGACTTCCATAAATCGAGGGGGACGTCGCTCAAAATCTTCAATTTTCATCCTAAGCCCGCCGACCATTTCAATGATTTAGAAGAATAAGATGAATATTTTTGCGCGACCTCTCCATTCTTACGATAATCCGATTATGCAATAGGTTCCATTTTCTTTGCATTCAGTTTCTCTAGTTCTCGTTTCTGCAAAAACAAAACCCCATCTCCTTTCGAGAAATGGGGTTTTTGTTTCTTCATTCTGGTTTACCCTCCGTCAGAGGTTCAGAAAAGGGGTGACAATTCAGGATAAAACCAATCCCTTTCCAACCTATTTCGCCAATCCTAATTCCTTTCCATTTATCGAATGCAGCATCCTGTCGAGCAAAAGCTTGATTTCATCAAGATGGTCTGAGGCAGATTTCATGGAGTTCTTCCGGGGTAATCTCGTGATAAAAATGCGCCATGGGATTTCGGCAGGAGTCATGCTAAGCGCCCAGGATCATTTTTTGTTTCGCTCGTTCGTAGGGAAGAAGGTCCGCGGCCATTCGCATAATATATAGCTGATACTCTGCCTCAAAGGTGGAATCCCTGGCATAAAGGATTTCTCCCAGGACGATTTCCGCCGCCAGGGAAACGGGAGCCTCCGGAAGAACGACCACATCCACTCGGGGCAAATCAAAAAGATCTTCAAAGAATATGGCGATTTCCACTTTTTCCTCGACGGTAAGGGGCCTTTCGGGTTTAACGCCGATATCCAGGTCCGAAGGGGTGGAAGAAAGCCGCTCGATTGGTCCTTCCACTGCCTCCTTAGCCTCTTTTGCCCTGCTCCCAAAGGCATAGATAATCTGCAGGCCGTATTTGGCTGCCATTTGCCCAATTTTTTCTTTCATTAATGGCACCATCGTAATCCCATTCCGGAGTGGCCTTCTTCCCCATCTCTTCCGGCTTTCATTTAATCAAAAAAGGCAGGTGGGCGCAAGATCTATATTCCTAAGAATAGACTTCCTGCCCAATCTTTTACCCTATTTCCCCCTGGTCTCTTTGCTTTCTGAATTCCGCTTGCGCCGTGGGGTCGGCCCAAAAATTTAGGTCAGTGGTGGCTGTAAGCCATCCCCTGGAGTGTTTTTTTTAGGCTGTTTTTTCGACGATTCTATCTCTTGATTTTTATTTGCTTCTTCCCCTTGCTGTGCCCCCTACCAGTGTACTTCTGTAAGGTGGAAGCAACTTCTCCTTGATTTTTTGAGAACGGACATTGAATCTGCGGACGATTCAAAGAAGGGTTAGCGCGGCCCGGAAGATTCCTTCGGCGTCGATGCCGTATTTGTGCCGCAAAGCATCCTGGGTCCCTTGCTCGACAAAGGCATCGGGGATGCCCAGACGTTTCACGGCTGACGTCCTTGAGGCCTTTTTCTTCGAGGAGCTCTAGGACGGCACTGCCAAACCCGCCCTGGATTGCGTTCTCTTCCACCGTCAGGAGGCGTTTGGTCTCTCCAGCCAGCGAGCAGATCAATTCCTGGTCCAGGGGCTTGATGAATCGGGCGTTGACCACAGTGGCGGCCAGGCCTTGCTGCCGCAGGATTCCAGCCGCTTCCAGGGCTGGTTTCACGGGAGAGCCGATGGCCAGAATCGCTAGGTCTTTCCCCTGCTGCAGAACTTCTGCCTGACCGATCGCTAATTCCTTCATCTCCGGATCCAGAGATTCCCTCCAGCCATTGCCCCGAGGATAGCGCAGGGAAACGGGGCGACCACAACAGACTGCGGTCTTGAGCATATGCTGGAGCTCGTTTTCATCTTTGGGAGCCATGACCACCAGGTTGGGAATATGGCGAAGGTAGGAAAAGTCAAAAAGGCCGTGATGGGTTGGCCCATCGGCGCCGACGATTCCCCCCGGTCCAGGGCCAAAACGACGGGCAGTTTCTGCAGGCAGACGTCATGCACGATTTGATCGTAGGCCCGCTGCATGAAGGTGGAATAGATGGCCACCACAGGGATGAATCCTTCGGCCGCCAAGCCGGCGGCGAAAGTGATCCCGTGCTGTTCCGCGATGCCGACGTCAAAGAAACGCTCGGGAAACTCTGCCGCGAAAGCATCCAGGCCCGTTCCCTGGGGCATGGCGGCGGTGATGCCAATCAGGCAGGGGTTCTCCCGTCCCAAGCGGACCATGGCCTGACCGAAGACTTCCGTGTAAGAGAGGCAACCGGTTTTGGGCCGGAGGATCTCTCCCGTTTCGGGAACGAACGGGCCCACGCCATGAAAAGTGACGGGGTCCTTTTCCGCCGGCGAGTATCCTTTCCCCTTGGTCGTGATGACGTGAACCAGGATGGGGCCACGAAGCTGCTTGACATTTCGAAAAGTTTCGACCAGGGAGTCGAGCTGGTGGCCCGGCAGCGGGCCCACATACTTGAATCCCAGCTCTTCAAAGAGCAATCCCGGCAAAAAAAATCCTTTAAAGGTTTCCTCGGCGTATTTCACCCACTTCAGAGCCGAATCTCCGATGCCCGGAAGGCGTTTCAGGAAGCTCTTGATCTCGTCGCGGAAGCGGGTGGCCAAATGGCCGGTCATCAAACGGTTCAGGTAGGAGGAGAGAGCGCCCACATTAGGAGAGATCGAAAGCTCATTATCATTCAGGACCACGATGAGGTCCTTATCCATGGCTCCTGCCTGGTTCAATCCTTCAAAGGCCAGGCCGGCGGTCATGGATCCATCGCCGATAACCGCAATGACCCTGTGGTTTTCTCCATGCAGACACCGGGCTTGGGTCATTCCCAGGGCTGCTGAAATAGAGGTGCCGGAGTGGCCCGTGCCAAAGGAGTCGTACGGGCTCTCCTCCCTTCGGGGAAACCCACAGATGCCCCCGCGTTGTCGCAAAGTGTAAAAGTTCTGCCGCCGGCCCGTGATGAGCTTATGCGCATAGGTCTGGTGGCCGACGTCCCAAATCAGGCGGTCCCGGGGGGTGTCGAAAACATAATGCAGGGCCAGGGTGAGTTCTACCACCCCGAGGCTGGAAGCTAAGTGTCCGCCAACTTTGGAGACCGTGCCGATGATTTCCTCGCGGATCTCCTGCGCCAGAAGAGGGAGATCTGTAGGATGCATCTTTCGCAGGTCCGCCGGGCTATCGATCTGGCTGAGCAAGCTCCCCAATCGCTTTTTCTCCGCAGGATAAATTTGAGGATTTCCGGTCCTGGCAAATCATGATCCCCCTCCCGGTATCTCAAGTTCAGAGCTTCGGATCTAATGAATCCTCTTCTTCTTCCAAAGAGAAGGGTTTGGGAGAGAGACGTCCGTTACTGTCTTTCAGGAGGATTTCCACCTTCTTCTCGGCTTCATCCAATTTTTTGGAACAAAACCGGGACAGCCGTACCCCCTCCTCAAAAGCCTTGAGGGATTCTTCCAGGCTGAGCTTTCCGTCTTCCAGTTTCTTGACGATGGACTCCAATTTTTGGAAAGCTTCTTCGAATTTCTGTTCGGCCACTTCTCCTCCCAAAAAATAAAGGGTTCGAGGGTCACTTTTTAAAGGGGTAGGAATGCGCTGGGGCATTTCACTTGACCCCTAGAACCCTTGGCCCCCCGGACCCTTTTTCTTGACCTCGACCGTTGGAACCCTATTATTTTAATCATTATACACCCATCCACCCCAGCGTCAAGGAGGGTCCTGGCTGACGATCTATCCCCTTGAGGTCTCCTCTTCTGTCGGGGCCGCCTCGGCCTGATTACCACCGGGCATAGGTTGTTCCGTCGAATAGGTAAATTTTAAAAAGGGGTATACCCTCAGGGGTCCCGGCCATTTTCCTTAACTTCCTCCACCCTGGCGATGAATTCCCCGCGATGTACTTTTACGTTTACCCGATCTTCTGCCTTCAACCTGGAGGCCTGACGAATAACTTCTTTAGAAGGAAGCAAACGGGCGATGCTGTACCCCCTCTCCAGAACAGCCAACGGGCTCAGGGTTTGGAGTTTTCCCATGTATCCCTCCGTCCTCTGGCGGAAAAACCGCAACTCCGCGCGCAGGGCCAAAGTCAGGCGCGTAAAAAGTTGCGCCAGGCGATGGGTGTGCTCGGCCAACCGCCGTCCGGGATGGAGAAGAATAAGACTGTCAGCCTTCAGCCTGAGCCGCTCGTTTGGCCGCGAGAGGCCTTGCTGGATGGAATGGGAAAGCCTGGAGAAGAGGTCGTCCAAACGCAAACGTTGATCGGAGAGTCTTCTGCGGGGATCGGCCAACCGATGAATGAGGGATAAGAGCCGTTCTCGCCTCACCTCCAGGGCTGCGCGGCTGGCATTGCCCAAGCGGCGCCCCAAGCTTTCCAGGGATTGGATCAGTTCGACCTTGTTCCGCACCACCAGCTCGGCTGCGGCGGAAGGAGTGGGGGCGCGCAGGTCGGCGACGAAATCGGCCATGGTAAAATCAACCTCATGGCCCACGGCGGATAGGATGGGGACTCGGGAGTTGAAGATCGCCCGGGCGACCGCCTCTTCGTTGAAGGCCCAAAGGTCTTCCAGGGAGCCGCCGCCTCGCCCCACGATGATCACCTCAATCCCCGGCCATTGGTTGAGTTCACCAATGGCCTGGGCGATCTCTTGGGCAGCCCCTGCCCCCTGCACCCGCACGGGATAGAGCAGAATGTGCACATTGGTAAAGCGGCGGTCGATGATCTGTAGGATGTCCCGAATGGCCGCCCCCGTGGGAGAGGTGACGATGCCAATCTTCTGGGGAAGGTGGGGCAACGGTTTTTTGTGGGCTGGGTCGAAGAGGCCTTCCCGAGACAGTTTCTCCTTGAGCTGCTCAAAGGCCAATTGCAGAGCTCCCAGGCCCTTGGGCTCCAGGTAGTCCACCACGATTTGGTATTCACCCCGGGGCTCGTAAACCGAGAGGCGCCCGTAACAAATGACTTGCAGGCCGTCGGCCGGCTCGAATTTCAGAAGCCGGGTTTGCAGCCGGAACATCACTCCCCGTACTTGGGCGGATTCATCTTTCAGCGTAAAGTAAAGGTGGCCCGAGCTGGGAAGGCGAAGGTTGGAGATCTCTCCTTCCACCCAGAGGTATTCGAAATTTCGCTCCAGGAGTGTTTTGACCTCCGCGGTAAGCTGCGAGACGGTATAGATGGGACGAAAGGTTTGGGGTGCGGCCATAAAAAATCAAATATCAAAAGTGGGTACCATTTAGCGTTTTGAAAAGAACCGCTAAATTTCATTGAAAAATGAACTGAAGGCCTGAATATAAGGCGTGAGGGGTTAAGCCCCAGGCTGTCCTATCGAAAAAATTTTTATTTTCCCCTTGCGACTTGTGCTCTCGCGCACTTACGGTTCTTTATTTTATCTTAAAACAATTAGGCTACTTGGATCTTGGAATTTTACATTTTTCTCTCAAGGCACGAGTACCCGCAGAGCCTGGGGAAGGACGCGCAGGGTGAAAGGCGTCTGGCAGAGGAACTCTCCGTCTCCATAAAAGTCCATGGGGACCGAAGATTCCACCCGCACGATGCTGGAGCGGAAGTAGCGGACTTCGGGCATATCCAGGTGTTTGCCGGTGAAGACGGTGGGAAAAAATCGATAGAGGCGAAATTTTTTCACCGGATCAATCCAGCAAACATCCAAGAGGCCATCGTCTGGCTCGGCCAGGGGAGTGATCTGCATTCCCTTGCCATAACTTTTTATATTCCCAAAGGCCACCATCAGGACCCGTCCTTTCAGGTCTTCATGATCCATGCGCAGGGATACCTCTTTTGCCCGATAGACCAGTGTTTTATAGAGCACGGGCAAAACATACGCGGCTTTCCCGCCGCAGAACCGGGTGAGCCGGTTGGCGATGGCATTCACCTCGGAGTCAAAGCCCACCCCCCCCACCCCCGCCATATACTGTTCGGAATTCACCTGGATCACGTCCATTTTGCGAACCTTCCCCTTCTGGAGGATATCGCAAGCGGAATCCAGATCTTCCGGGATACCCAGATTCCTGGGAAAGTCGTTCCCGCTGCCCAGGGGAATGAATGCCAAGATAAATCGCCCTCCCATCATTGCTTGGAGAACTCGATGGGCCGTACCATCCCCGCCGCAGGAGACGATGACATTAAAACCTTCCCCCTGGGCCTGGCGGGCTAAATGGGTTACATGCTCCGCACTCTCCGAAAATTGAAGGTGAAAGGATATCTTTCGATCGATCAGCTTCTGCCGGAGCAACGGGAAAAGCTTCCGGCCTTTTCCGCCACCGGCGTTGGGGTTAACGATGATCTTAATCTTTCTGGAAATTTCTTCCAACGAAAGGGGCCCCCTCTGGCAAAGGACTCATGCTTTCCTTTTTTCCTATCAAATTTCGCGGCATTTTACAAGGTTTTTTAACTTGAAAAAGAAGCGGGGTTACGTTACCTTTTTTAAAGGAGGTTTAAGGGGTCCAGGGGACCCGGGAAGTGGTGAAGAATGACAAGAGATTAACCTTTGAATCCTTAAACCCTCGAATCATTGAACCCTTCATTGGGAAGCTCATGATCCACATTGGTATTCTTCTTTTTCTTTCATTTATTTCTTTTTCCCTCGGCTGCAGCAAGGCAAGAGAAGAGGGTTCTTTGCCCACTGGAACCCGATGCCCTCCAGGCAAAGGCCAGCCGACCTCCGGAGACCTTTTGATCCAGGGATCCATCGGAGACGCCAGTAACCTCATCCCCATGCTGGCCTCCGACAGCTCCTCCCACGATATCTCGGGATTGATCTTTAACGGCCTGGTGAAATATGACAAAGACCTTAACCTGGTGGGTGACCTGGCCGAGTCCTGGGAGGTTTCCCAGGACGGGTTGACCATCACCTTTAAGTTGCGCAAGGGGGTGAAATGGCAGGACGGAAAGGAATTCACAGCCGACGATGTGATGTTCGGGTTTAAAACGATCATCAACCCGAACACTCGCACCGCCTACTCCGGGGACTACAAGGAGGTGAAAGAAGCTGAACCCTTCGATCGCTATACCTTCCGGGTAACTTACAAACGCCCCTTTGCCCCAGGGTTATCCAGCTGGGGCTCTCTGGTGGTGCTGCCCAAGCACCTGCTGGAGGGACAGGATATCAACGCCACTCCCTTCAGTCGGAAACCCATCGGCACCGGGCCTTACATTTTCAAAGAATGGAAGACGGGCGAGAAGATCGTCCTCCAGGCCAATCCTGACTACTTCGAAGGTCGGCCTTACATCGATGGATTCGTTTACCGAATCATCCCGGACCCGGCCACGATGTTCTTGGAGCTCCGGGCTGGGGGAATGGACTTTATGGGCCTCACGCCCTTGCAGTATAAGCGCCAAACCGATACTTACAAAATGCGTCGGGATTTCTGTAAGTACAAATACCTGGCTTTTGGCTACAGCTATTTGGGGTACAACCTCAAGGACCCGAAGTTTCAAGACCGGCGGGTCCGCCAGGCCATCACGCATGCCATCAACAAAGAAGAGATCATTGAGGGCGTGCTCCTCGGCCTGGGGCTGATCGCTACCGGCCCGTATAAGCCGGACACAATCTGGTATAACCCCAATGTGCGGAAATACCCCTACAACGTGCAAAAGGCCAAGGAATTGCTGGCAGAGGCTGGCTGGAAAGATTCAAGAAAAGACGGAATCCTGCAGAAAGATGGAAAGCCCTTCGAATTTACTATCCTCACCAATCAGGGCAATGAGACCCGGGCCAAGTGCGCCGAGATCATTCAGCGACGTTTAAAGATGGTAGGGATTCAGGTAAAGATCCGCACGGTGGAATGGGCGGCGTTCATCAACGAATTCATCGATAAGAAAAGTTTTGAGGCCGTAATCTTAGGGTGGACTTTGGGGCAGGACCCGGACATCTACGATATCTGGCATTCCAGTAAGGTAGGACCAAAAGAATTGAACTTTACCTCTTACAAGAACCCCGAGGTAGACGCCCTGCTGGAGAAAGGGAGGTACACCTTTGACCAGAAGGTGCGCAAGGCCTGTTATGACCGGATCCAGGAGATTCTAGCCGAAGATCAGCCCTACACATTTCTCTATGTTCCGTACGCCCTCCCCATTATTAGCGCTCGATTCCATGGGATCGAACCCGCCCCGGCGGGCATTGCCTACAACTTGGACAAGTGGTATGTACCCAAGGCGGAACAGCGGTACGTGCTGAAACCATGATGCGCAGAGCGCTAAGCGCCAAGCGTTCTACGCTATGCGCTCTGCGCTCTGCGTATTTAATCCAATTTCCGATTTGGGGATAACCCATGTCATTAACTCGAATCATTAAAGAAAAGGCTCTGGAGCTGGGGTTCGTGGCTGTAGGAATGGCCACGGCAGAACCCTTTGCGCGTTACGCCGAAGAGCTGGCCAGTCGCCCGGAGATGTATGAATGGGGCAAGACTTTGAGCCAGAAGACTTCGGTCAAAGACCTGGACCTTTCCCGGTTTGCCGATCCAGCCCAGTGGATCCCCGAGGTCAAATCGATCATTGTCGTTACGGATAGCTACTTCGAGGAAGAATTTCCCCCCTCGCTGGTGGGAAAAATTGGCCGCTGTTACCTGAAGGGGCTATTCTGTCCGGAGGAGAATGCTCACAGCCAGCGCAGAAAAGAGCTTAAAAAATTTCTCCAGGGATTGGGCATGAAGGTTCTTTACGGCCCGGCGCCATCCAGAATGGCTGGAGCCAGGGCCGGGGTGACGAATTACGGGAAGAACTGTTTTGCCTTCGCCAATGAAGCAGCCGGCAAAAGCTCCTGGGTCGTGAACGAACCTTACCTGGTAGACCGGGAGATCGACCCGGATGAGCCAACGATGAAGGCGAGCTGCCCGGAAAATTGCCAGAAGTGTATGGAAGGGTGCCCGACCGGCGCGCTCTATGCCCCCCTGAAGATGGACCCCCGGAAGTGCATCGCCTATCATTCTTATTTCAACGATGGGGAAATTCCCCGCAACTTGCGCTCCCAGATGGGAACTTGGATTTACGGGTGCGACCATTGCCAGGATGTTTGTCCCAGAAATAAAAATTGGCTGGAGAAGAAAAAGCCCATGAACCAAGCTCTCCTGGAGCGGGCAGAGCATTTTCAGATCCCTACCCTGCTGACGATGTCTCAACCGCAATACGAGCAACGGGTCTGGCCATTGCTTTATTACATCCGTAAAGAGAACCGCAAATTATGGCAGAGGAATGCGGCCATTGCCCTGGGAAATCAGGGAGACCCGGACACGGTTCCTATCTTGATCGATGCCCTGGAAGACCCCGAGCCTCTGGTCCGGGGCCACGCGGCCTGGGCGTTGGGAAAAATAGGGGGAGCGAAAGCCAGGGCCGCGTTAGAAAAAAGAAGAAACTCAGAAAGGGATGAGAAAGTCCGGCAGGAGGTGGAAGAAGCGCTCACCTTTTAAAAAACGTACGTCGCGAGAGCGGGAGAGCGCGAGGGGGTTAACCCCCTCGCGCCTTGCGCTCACACGGATTTTGATCCTGACCTCAATGAATCTCCTTTACATTTCCCGCGAGAGGCGTATAATAATAAATAGATTTGCTGGGGGAGCTGAACCGGCTGAGAGATCCCAAAACGGATGATCGGGATGACCCCTCAAACCTGTTGGATAATACCAGCGGAGGGAAGCAAATCTTAAACAGGTTCAAAGCCGCCGGTTCTTCTGGGGATCGGTGGCTTTTTCGTTTGGCGACCAAGAAAGAATCGGGTAACTTTAAAGATCCCCTCGGGGAGTTTTCAGGTGGAGCGCTCGCTCTGGGGTGAAGCCGCTGACTGCTCGCCCGTCGGATTCTAAACGATTTAATTTGGCAAATCTGTGATGGAAGGAGAGTGGATCATGACCCAGTTAGAATATGCCAGGCAAGGGGCGATCACCGAGGCGATGGAAAAGAGCGCTGCCGCTGAAGGCGTCTCTGTCGAAACCATTCGCCAGGGATTGGCCGAGGGAACCATTGTCATCACGCAAAACATGAAGCATCGCACGATCGCTCCTTTGGCCATCGGCAAGGGGCTGCGCACCAAAGTCAACGCCAACGTGGGAACTTCCCAAGACCACATGAATATCGAGGAGGAGCTGGAGAAAGTGCGCGTGGCCATCGAGGCCGGGGCCGACACCATCATGGATTTGTCCACCGGCACGGCCATCGACGAAACCCGCAAGGCGGTGATCCAGGCTTCTACCGTGCCGGTGGGCACCGTGCCCATCTACCAGGCTGCGATCGAGATGCCCAGGAGGAAGAAGCGCCCGATGGTGCAGATGAGCGCGGAGGACCTCTTTGAGGTGATCGAACGTCATGGAGAGGATGGAGTTGATTTCATCACTGTCCACTGCGGCGTGACCCAGAACTCGGTTGAAAAAATTAAAAAAGAAGGCCGCATGATGGGAGTGGTCAGTCGCGGGGGAGCGATTCTAGTGGAGTGGATGGATTACAATAAAAAGGAAAACCCCCTTTTTGAGCATTACGACCGGCTGTTGGAAATCGCCAAGGCATTCGACATGACCCTGAGCCTGGGAGATGGACTTCGCCCGGGATGCTTGGCCGACGCCACGGACCGCGGGCAGATCCAGGAGCTCATCCTGCTGGGAGAACTGACCGAACGGGCCTGGGCCAAGGGGGTTCAGGTGATGATCGAAGGGCCGGGGCATGTTCCCTTAGACCAGATCGAGGCCAATGTTCTCCTGGAAAAAAGGATCTGTCACGGGGCGCCTTTTTATGTTTTGGGGCCGCTGGTAACCGACATCGCCCCGGGGTATGACCATATCACCGGAGCCATCGGGGGAGCGATCGCCGCGCGAGCGGGAGCGGATTTCCTCTGCTACGTGACGCCATCGGAACACCTGCGGCTGCCGACGGTCGACGATGTACGCGAAGGGGTCATTGCTTCCAGGATCGCCGGACACGCCGCTGACATTGCCAGGGGCCTACACGGAGCCATGGAGCAGGATTGCCGCATGGCCCGGGCCCGAAAATCCCTGAACTGGCAGGACCAGATCCGGCTCTCGATCGATCCGCAGCGGGCGCGGAAGCTGCGCGAATCCAGCCTGCCCAAAGAGAGCGATGTTTGTACCATGTGTGGCGAACTCTGCGCCATCAAGAAAGTATCGAAATTGCTTTGAGCCCATCCCTCATAGTCTCCCACCAGAAGGGGAAGACGTTCACTCTTCCATGAGCCAATGAGAGTAGACCGGCAGGTCTTCCCCAGTTTGTCCAAGTGGTCTTTGGTGTTATCAAGAAAGTTGAAATGTTTTTCCTCATCTCCGAGGAGTTTCTCGAACGCTTGCTTGAAAATCTGGCCCTTCTTCTCATTGATTCCCGCCCAGCCCTATGGTAATTTGAGAGACCCTTGAAGGGCGGAGAATTTCGGGGGGATGGAAGTGGGCCTGCGGCGGGGGAATCTACTTTATAAATCCATACGGTTCCTTGGGTGGGTATGTTTTTGCTCGGTCTACCACCTGAAGGTCGAAGGTCGGGAAAATCTTCCTCCCGCAGGACCGGGCATCCTCCTGCCCAAACACCAATTTTGGACAGACATTCCGATTGTGGCTTTAGCGGCCTGGAAGCCCTTGAACTTCATCGCCAAGCAAGAGCTTTTTGTCTATCCGGTTGTGCGGCACTTCTTTTCCTCCCTGGGAGGCGTCCCCATCAATCGTCTAAATCCGGTGAAGAGCCTAGACTCTTTCCGTTACGTGGAGAAACTTTTGAAAAAAAGAGAGTTCATTGTTCTTTTCCCGGAAGGGACCTATTATCCCCATGCAGTCGGCCGGGGGAAGCATCGCTTCATCGAACGGATCCTGCGAGTCCAGGAAAAGATGGGATGGCGGGGGGACAAAGCCATTCCCTTTATTCCTGTAGGAATCCGGTACGATGAGAAAAATTTTCGGGCAGAAGTGCAGGTAAAAATCGGCCAGCCGATCTATTCAGATGGGGAATCGGAAGGACCGGAATTTACCTCCCGGATCGTGGCGGAGATTGCCAAACTAAGCGGACTTGACAAGCCCAGAAATCGGGGATGAGTGCAGGGGAGAGAGCCCATTCAACTGAAGGGGGATCTCATGTCGAACCAGGTTGTCCAATGGGAAGTGAAAGAAGGTTTGGGCACCATTACTCTCAACCGCCCGGAAAAGCGTAATGCCATAAATGGAGAGGTGCTGGAAGGGATCAACCAGGCCTTCTCCGAGCTCAGCCTCAACCCGGAAGCCCGGGTCATTTTGCTGCAGGGCGCGGGACCCACTTTTTCTGCCGGCATCGACTTTAATTTTCTGGGAACCGTGGCCCGGGATGATGGCAGGGCGCCGGGGATCCGCCTGCGAGAGGGGATAGATGCCATCCAGACCATCCTCAACCGAATTGAACGAATCGAGAAGCCCGTGGTGGTCAAGATTCACGGCTTTTGCGGGGGCCTGGGGTTGGAGCTGGCTTTGACAGCGGACTTCCGCATCGCCTCCGAGGGCGCGACTCTGGGCGTACCGGAGATTATTCTCGGGCTCATTCCGGATTGCGGGGGCACGACCCGCCTGACCCGCATGCTGGGTCCTATTTGGGCCAAAGAGTTGATCATGACGGGGGATATGATCCCAGCCAAAGAGCTTACGAGATCGGCCTGGTCAACCAGATCTTCCCCGAAGCCGTCCTGGAAGAAAAAACCCACGCTTTTTCGAGAAAACTCCTCCAAAGGCCTTCTTTAGCTCTCGGACTGGCGAAGCGGGCCGTGGACTGGGGTGTCGGACTGGACAAGATGACTCACATGGAGATTGAGGCTTACGTCCAAAGCCTCCTGACCACGGCTAAAGATTTTCCGGAGACCCTGCAAAGGGGCTTTGCCATGTTGCTAAAGAAATAAAGGGACCGAGGGGTGGGAAATCGATGGATTTAAGAAAAATTGAGTTCCCCAGCCAAAATATAACCCTGGAAGGTGTGTTCGCCCTTCCCGCAGGGGGAGGATCTTTTGGTCTGGTGGTCGTTTGTCATCCCCATCCCCTTTACGGGGGCAGCATGGATAATGAGGTGGTGCATGCGCTCTGCCAGAAAGCGGGAGAAAAGGGCCTGGCTTGGCTTACGTTTAACTTTCGCGGCGTGGGCAAAAGTGGCGGACATTTTGGAGGGGGCATGGGCGAGAAAGAGGATGCCCAGGCCGCTATTTCCTTCGCGGAACAAGAAGCGAAGATCGATCCAGGCAAGATCGGGATCTGTGGTTATTCTTTCGGAAGTATGGTGGCCTTTTCGGTGGCCGTGGAAGACCCGAGGATCACGGCGGTGGCCGGAATTTCACCCTTTGTTCAACCCGATGACCTTTTGCATCACTATACTAAACCCAAGCTTTTTATCAGCGGAACAAATGACGAATTTATAGACCCCAAAAATCTCGCCCAGCTTGTCCTGAGGTTACCGGAACCAAAGGAATTAGCCATTTACCCGGGGGCCGATCATTTCTGGAGGGGATCCGAAGATCCAATGGCGGAAAAGGTAAGCCAATTTTTCGTCAACTATTTGGGGTAGTCTTACGTTCTGCAGCCGCCCCCTCACCTTTGGCGAAGAGGGTAAGGGGAGGGGCGGATCATTTTGAACACTCGAACCCTTGAACCCTAGAACCCTTTTTATGCGTGATGCGGATTTCGCCGGCAACAAGCTGATCATGGTGGGGGGCAAGGGTGGGGTGGGGAAAACGACTTGCTCTGCTGCCCTGGCCATGCATTTTGCCCGAACAGGCCAGCCGACACTTCTGATCTCCTCAGATCCCACCCCTTCCCTTTCGGACATTTTTGAGATGGACATCGGCGAGAGGGAAAAACCCATCAAAGGAGTAACCAATCTCCAGGGTCTGGAGATCTGTGCCGAGATCATCCGGCAGCGCTGGAAGGAGCGCTTTGGGCCTGAGATCTACGAAGTTATTTCCGCCTTTGCCACCCTGGATTACGATTTCGTCGAGTACATCGCTGGCGCCCCAGGCATCGAAGAAGAATACATGCTAAATTACATCATGGAATTAGTGGAAAGCGATCGATACGAGCGGGTTATCTGGGATACGGCTCCGGCCGGCCACACCCTGCGCCTCCTCCATCTGCCCCAGCTCTTTCTCAATCACTTGGAAGCTGCCGCGAAGTTCTACATAAACCTCTACGGAGCTTTTGCCAAGATCGCCAGCACAGCCCGGCTGAAAAAGAGCAAACGGACCTTCCTCCAGATTATCGAGGGGTGGAAGGAACTTTCGCAGAAGGTGCTGGATTTTCTCGGCGATGGGCGACGTACGTCGTTTGTCATCGTGACCATTGCCGAAGCTTTGGGGGTGCGATTAACCGAGCGGGTCCTCAAGGACTTCGAGATTTTCCACTTGCGGGTTCCTCATCTGATCATCAATAACCTTGTCCAGGAAGCGGATTGTGCTTTTCATCGCCAGCGGTTAAGTATGCAGCGCAAATATGTAAACCTGCTGCGGGAAACCTATGGTCAACGCATGTCCTTGGTCGAGGTTCCCCTGTTACCCTATGAGGTTAGAGGAGTTAAACGGATCAAGCAGGTGTCCGACATCCTTTTCCCAGAATTTCAGAGTTGATTTTATCCCCCCATTTCTATTTACTATTTCGTAGTCAGCCCTTTTTGGATGGCGAAAGCGGTCAAGGTCGAGACGCTATGTAGGTCTAATTTCTGCATGAGGTTGGCCCGGTGTTTTTCCACTGTTTTTACGCTGATGCAGAGGTAATCGGCAATTCCTTTGTTGCGATAGCCCTCGGCAATCATCTTGAGAATCCCTCGCTCCCGTTGGGTAAGGGTATCCCAGGGTGAGGTAGGTTTCAGGGGTTTTTTCCCCTTCAGGTACCCCTCGACGATCTTTCCTGAAATTCCAGGACTCATATAAAAATTTCCGCATAAAACATTTTTGATGGCCATCCCCAATTCGGCATGGGTGGAATCCTTCAAGGCATACCCGTTGGCGCCGGCTTGCAGGGTTGCCAGGATATATTCCTCATTCTTGTGGACTGTTAAGACGAGGATTTTTGTCTCTGGCGATCGTTTCTTGATCTCTTTGATGGCATCCATTCCGTTCATCCTCGGCATAGAGAGATCCATCAAGACGAGTTGGGGTTTTAATTTTTCAACGCACCGGATCGCCTCTTGGCCATCTTGGGCCTCCCCTACAATATCCAAATCCGGGTTCGACGAAAGCAAGGATCGCAATCCTTCTCTGAGAATCGTATGGTCTTCAGCGATCACGATCCGTTGTTTGGTGCTCATAGGTTCCCTCCAGGTTTGGCGGTTTGCCAGAGGAATTTTCCCTTTTCCCCCTCCCCGGAACCTTCCCCTCCCTTTTCGCGGTTCAAAAATACATTGTTCCGTCCGATAAAATACAGTAGATACCCTATTTAACATAGCCAAGCCTATAAGTAAAGTGGATAAGTAGATCGATTCTCCCACTTTTAAGCAGAGGGAAAGGAAAATCTATGAGGTCGTTCAACACATTATTGGTCGAAGATAACGCTCCCTTTCGCCAAACATTATTCGACATCTTGAGTAGCCAATTTCCTTCTATCGTGATTGAGGAGGCAGCGGACGGAGAGGAGGCATTTCAAAAAATTGAGTCTGTTCTTCCCAACCTTATTTTCATGGACATCAAACTGCCCGGGGAAAACGGCCTCCAATTAACTCAAAAAATAAAAGCGAAACATCCTGAGGTAATTATTATTATCCTTACAAGTTATGACTTACCCGAGTATCGCGAAGCTGCTTACCAATATGGGGCAAATTATTTCGTCGTGAAGGGTTCATCCACAAATGAGGAAATTTTAGCATTGGTGAGATCTATTTTAAAGGACTCGGGTTTTGCTTCGGATGGTTTAAAAGAGCAAAATCCTTCCTAAAGAAAGACCTCATTTTTTAACCCTCACTCTTAACTTTCCTGTTCTGCCTCAAGTCACCTCCCTTCCTTTTTTTAAAAAAGGTGTTATAATTCCTACCGCATGAAAACCTCCTCAAATAAATAGACTCTGTCGAGGTTTTTCCAGCGAACCGGATCTGAAAATTACCAAACGATCGTTACGTTCAATGGTTCTAGGAGAATCCATTCCGCGCGCCTCCATTCCATCACCCCACATCCCCCATCCGAAATCGCTAGGGCCCACTGTGACCCGGAATCATGCGGAAGAGCCTCTGGTCTTAGCGATAGATATCGGCACCTCGTCAGTGCGAACCGCCCTCTTCGATAGGTGGGGTCGGGTGGTAGAGGGGGTTGAGGCCCGCCAGATGCATGAAATCACATCCAGTGCGGAAGGGGCATCCGAAGCGGATCCGGATGCTCTGCTGGAGATTGTCTTTAACTGTCTGGATAGGGTCGTCAATCAGGCCCACGATTTGCGCACCAAGATGAAAGGGGTAGCCACCTGCACATTTGTCAACAACATCTTGGGGATTGACCAGAACAACCGGGCAGTGACACCGCTTACAACCTACGCCGACACCCGTGCCGCCAGTGAGGTGGCGGGGCTAAGGGCAGATTTTGACGAGACCCTGGTCCATGATCGAACGGGTTGTCGCTTCCATCCCAGCTATCTGCCAGCCCGGTTCCGCTGGCTGGCCCGCACGCAACCGGACCTCTTCCATCGGGTAGCCCGCTTTGTATCCATCGGCGAATATATGGAGGTGAAGCTCTTCGGGGAAACAGCGGTGAGTTACTCCGTGGCTTCCTGGACAGGGCTCCTGAACCGATCCAGACTCAAATGGGACACCCAACTTCTGGCAGCGCTCCCTGTAAAGATCGAGCAACTTTCCCCGCTGACCGAGGCAAATGTTCCCCGTCATGGCCTCCGCCCGGAGTTTGCCGCCCGTTGGCCGACCCTCCGCAATCTATCCTGGTTCCCCGCAGTGGGCGATGAAGCCACCGCCAACATTGGCAGTGGATGTATCTCATCCGCGCGGGTGGCTTTGACGGTAGGAACCACCAGTGCCCTCCGCGTTGTCCTGAACAATCCTCTGGATCATTTGCCTTCTGGGCTTTGGTGCTACCGGGTGGATGGACGACGCGCATTGCTCGGCGGAGCATTGAGCGAAGGGGGAGTGTTTTCTCCTGGATGATGGCTACCTTACACCTGGGGAATCTGTCGGAATTAGAGCCGTTCCTGGCGGGTCTGGAGCCTGACGCCCACGGTTTAACCGTTCTGCCCTTCCTCGCCGGAGAACGCAGCCCTGGGTAAATGGTGGGCGCCCGAGCTACGATTCATGGCCAAATTCTGGCCCAGCACGTCGGTAATGATCTTAAGCCAAGTGGGAGAATTGAGCAGCGCTCCACCGCTGGCTACGAGTTGCGGATCGACTGAGAGCACTGGCCGCAACAACTCGAAGACCAGAGCGATGCGGTAGGCCACAGCCTCTAACCCCGCCTGCAAGATGTCCAGGGGAGTCGTGGCCAGTGTCAGGCCATGAATCGTAGCTCGGGCGCCCCCCGCCCACCCCGGGCTGCGTTCTCCGGCGAGGAAGGGCAGAACGGTTAAACCGTGGGCGTCAGGCTCCAGACCCGCCAGGAACGGCTCTAATTCCGACAGATTCCCCAGGTGTAAGGTAGCCATCATCCAGGAGAAAACACTCCCCCCTTCGCTCAATGCTCCGCCGAGCAATGCGCGTCGTCCATCCACCCGGTAGCACCAAAGCCCAGAAGGCAAATGATCCAGAGGATTGTTCAGGACAACGCGGAGGGCACTGGTGGTTCCTACCGTCAAAGCCACCCGCGCGGATGAGATACATCCACTGCCAATGTTGGCGGTGGCTCCATCGCCCACTGCGGGGAACCAGGATAGATTGCGGAGGGTCGGCCAACGGGCGGCAAACTCCGGGCGGAGGCCATGACGGGGAACATTTGCCTCGGTCAGCGGGGAAAGTTGCTCGATCTTTACAGGGAGCGCTGCCAGAAGTTGGGTGTCCCATTTGAGTCTGGATCGGTTCAGGAGCCCTGTCCAGGAAGCCACGGAGTAACTCACCGCTGTTTCCCCGAAGAGCTTCACCTCCATATATTCGCCGATGGATACAAAGCGGGCTACCCGATGGAAGAGGTCCGGTTGCGTGCGGGCCAGCCAGCGGAACCGGGCTGGCAGATAGCTGGGATGGAAGCGACAACCCGTTCGATCATGGACCAGGGTCTCGTCAAAATCTGCCCTTAGCCCCGCCACCTCACTGGCGGCACGGGTGTCGGCGTAGGTTGTAAGCGGTGTCACTGCCCGGTTGTTCTGGTCGATCCCCAAGATGTTGTTGACAAATGTGCAGGTGGCTACCCCTTTCATCTTGGTGCGCAAATCGTGGGCCTGATTGACGACCCTATCCAGACAGTTAAAGACAATCTCCAGCAGAGCATCCGGATCCGCTTCGGATGCCCCTTCCGCACTGGATGTGATTTCATGCATCTGGCGGGCCTCAACCCCCTCTACCACCCGACCCCACCTATCGAAGAGGGCGGTTCGCACTGACGAGGTGCCGATATCTATCGCTAAGACCAGAGGCTCTTCCGCATGATTCCGGGTCACAGTGGGCCCTAGCGATTTCGGATGGGGGATGTGGGGTGATGGAATGGGGGCGCGCGGAATGGATTCTCCTAGAACCATTGAACTTAACCATCGTTTGGTAATTTTCAGATCCGGTTCGCTGGAAAAACCTCGACAGAGTCTATTTATTTGAGGAGGTTTTCATGCGGTAGGAATTATAACCCCCTTTTTAAAAAAAGGAAGGGAGGTGACTTGAGGCAGAAGAGGAAAGTTAAGAGTGAGGGTTAAAAAATGAGGTCTTTCTTTAGGAAGGATTTTGCTCTTTTAGACCATCCGAAGCAAAACCAGAGTCCTTTAAAATAGATCTCACCAATGCCAAAATTTCCTCATTTGTGGATGAACCCTTCACGATGAAATAATTTGCCCCATATTGGTAAGCAGCGTCGCGATACTCGGGTAAGTCATAACTTGTAAGGATAATAATGGTTACCTCAGGATGTTTCGCTTTTATTTTTCGAGTTAATTGGAGGCCGTTTTCCCCGGGCAGTTTGATGTCCATGAAAATAAGGTTGGGAAGAACAGACTCAATTTTTTGAAATGCCTCCTCTCCGTCCGCTGCCTCCTCAATCACGATAGAAGGAAATCGGCTACTCAAGATGTCGAATAATGTTTGGCGAAAGGGAGCGTTATCTTCGACCAATAATGTGTTGAACGACCTCATACATTTTCCTTTCCCTCTGCTTAAAAGTGGGAGAATCGATCTATTTATCCACTTTACTTATAGGCTTGGCTATGTTAAATAGGGTATCTACTGTATTTTGTCGGACGGAACAATGTATTTTTGAACCGCGATAAGGGAGGGGAAGGTTCCGGGGAGGGGGAAAGGGAAAATTCCTCTGGCAAACCGCCAAACCTGGAGGGAACCTATGAGCGCCAAACAACGAATCGTGATCGCTGAAGACCATACGATTCTCAGAGAAGGATTGCGATCCTTGCTTTCGTCGAACCCGGATTTGGATATTGTAGGGGAGGCCCAAGATGGCCAAGAGGCGATCCGGTGCGTTGAAAAATTAAAACCCCAACTCGTCTTGATGGATCTCTCTATGCCGAGGATGAACGGAATGGATGCCATCAAAGAGATCAAGAAACGATCGCCAGAGACAAAAATCCTCGTCTTGACAGTCCACAAGAATGAGGAATATATCCTGGCAACCCTGCAAGCCGGCGCCAACGGGTATGCCTTGAAGGATTCCACCCATGCCGAATTGGGGATGGCCATCAAAAATGTTTTATGCGGAAATTTTTATATGAGTCCTGGAATTTCAGGAAAGATCGTCGAGGGGTACCTGAAGGGGAAAAAACCCCTGAAACCTACCTCAACCTGGGATACCCTTACCCAACGGGAGCGAGGGATTCTCAAGATGATTGCCGAGGGCTATCGCAACAAAGAAATTGCCGATTACCTCTCCATCAGCGTAAAAACCGTGGAAAAACACCGGGCCAACCTCATGCAGAAATTAGACCTACACAGCGTCTCGACCTTGACCGCTTTCGCCATCCAAAAAGGGCTGATTACGAAATAGTAAATAGAAATGGGGGGATAAAATCAACTCTGAAATTCTGGGAAAAGGATGTCGGACACCTGCGTGATCCGTTTAACTCCTCTAACCTCATAGGGTAACAGGGGAACCTCGACCAAGGACATGCGTTGACCATAGGTTTCCCGCAGCAGGTTTACATATTTGCGCTGCATACTTAACCGCTGGCGATGAAAAGCACAATCCGCTTCCTGGACAAGGTTATTGATGATCAGATGAGGAACCCGCAAGTGGAAAATCTCGAAGTCCTTGAGGACCCGCTCGGTTAATCGCACCCCCAAAGCTTCGGCAATGGTCACGATGACAAATGACGTACGTCGCCCATCGCCGAGGAAATCCAGCACCTTCTGCGAAAGTTCCTTCCACCCCTCGATAATCTGGAGGAGGGTCCGTTTGCTCTTTTTCAGCCGGGCTGTGCTGGCGATCTTGGCAAAAGCTCCGTAGAGGTTTATGTAGAACTTCGCGGCAGCTTCCAAGTGATTGAGAAAGAGCTGGGGCAGATGGAGGAGGCGCAGGGTGTGGCCGGCCGGAGCCGTATCCCATATAACCCGCTCGTATCGATCGCTTTCCACTAATTCCATGATGTAATTTAGCATGTATTCTTCTTCGATGCCTGGGGCGCCAGCGATGTAATCGACGAAATCGTAATCCAGGTTGGCAAAGGCGGAAATAACTTCGTAGATCTCAGGCCCAAAGCGCTCCTTCCAGCGCTGCCGGATGATCTCGGCACAGATCTCCAGACCCTGGAGATTGGTTACTCCTTTGATGGGTTTTTCCCTCTCGCCGATGTCCATCTCAAAAATGTCCGAAAGGGAAGGGGTGGGATCTGAGGAGATCAGAAGTGTCGGCTGGCCTGTTCGGGCGAAATGCATGGCCAGGGCAGCAGAGCAAGTCGTTTTCCCCACCCCACCCTTGCCCCCCACCATGATCAGCTTGTTGCCGGCGAAATCCGCATCACGCATAAAAAGGGTTCCAGGGTTCAAGGGTTCGAGTGTTCAAAATGATCCGCCCCTCCCCTTACCCTCTTCGCCAAAGGTGAGGGGGCGGCTGCAGAACGTAAGACTACCCCAAATAGTTGACGAAAAATTGGCTTACCTTTTCCGCCATTGGATCTTCGGATCCCCTCCAGAAATGATCGGCCCCCGGGTAAATGGCTAATTCCTTTGGTTCCGGTAACCTCAGGACAAGCTGGGCGAGATTTTTGGGGTCTATAAATTCGTCATTTGTTCCGCTGATAAAAAGCTTGGGTTTAGTATAGTGATGCAAAAGGTCATCGGGTTGAACAAAGGGTGAAATTCCGGCCACCGCCGTGATCCTCGGGTCTTCCACGGCCACCGAAAAGGCCACCATACTTCCGAAAGAATAACCACAGATCCCGATCTTGCCTGGATCGATCTTCGCTTCTTGTTCCGCGAAGGAAATAGCGGCCTGGGCATCCTCTTTCTCGCCCATGCCCCCTCCAAAATGTCCGCCACTTTTGCCCACGCCGCGAAAGTTAAACGTAAGCCAAGCCAGGCCCTTTTCTCCCGCTTTCTGGCAGAGCGCATGCACCACCTTATTATCCATGCTGCCCCCGTAAAGGGGATGGGGATGACAAACGACCACCAGACCAAAAGGACCTCCCCCTGCGGGAAGGGCGAACACACCTTCCAGGGTTATATTTTGGCTGGGGAACTCAATTTTTCTTAAATCCATCGATTTCCCACCCCTCGGTCCCTTTATTTCTTTAGCAACATGGCAAAGCCCCTTTGCAGGGTCTCCGGAAAATCTTTAGCCGTGGTCAGGAGGCTTTGGACGTAAGCCTCGATCTCCATGTGAGTCATCTTGTCAAGTCCGACACCCCAGTCCACGGCCCGCTTCGCCAGTCCGAGAGCTAAAGAAGGCCTTTGGAGGAGTTTTCTCGAAAAAGCGTGGGTCTTTTCTTCCAGGACGGCGTCGGGGAAGATCTGGTTGACCAGGCCGATCTCGTAAGCTCTTTTGGCTGGGATCATATCCCCCGTCATGATCAACTCTTTGGCCCAAATTGGACCCAGCATGCGGGTCAGGCGGGTCGTGCCCCCGCAATCCGGAATGAGCCCGAGAATAATCTCCGGTACGCCCAGAGTCGCACCCTCGGAGGCGATGCGGAAGTCCGCTGTCAAAGCCAGCTCCAACCCCAGGCCACCGCAAAAGCCGTGAATCTTGACCACCACGGGCTTCTCGATTCGTTCAATTCGGTTGAGGATGGTCTGGATGGGATCTATCCCCTCTCGCAGGCGGACCCCCGGCGCCCTTCCATCATCCCGGGTCACGGTGCCCAGAAAATTAAAGTCGATGCCGGCAGAAAAAGTGGGTCCTGCGCCCTGCAGCAAAATGACCCGGGCTTCCGGGTTGAGGCTGAGCTCGGAGAAGGCCTGGTTGATCCCTTCCAGCACCTCTCCATTTATGGCATTACGCTTTTCCGGGCGGTTGAGAGTAATGGTGCCCAAACCGTCTTTCACTTCCCATTGGACAACCTGGTTCGACATAGGATCCCCCTTCAGTTGAATGGGCTCTCTCCCCAGCACTCATCCCCGATTTCTGGGCTTGTCAAGTCCGCTTAGTTTAGCAATCTCCGCCACGATCCGGGAGGTAAATTCCTGTCCTTCCGATTCTCCATCTGAATAGATCGGCTGGCCGATTTTTACCTGCACTTCTGCCCGAAAATTTTTCTCATCGTACCGGATTCCTACAGGAATAAAGGGAATGGCTTTGTCCCCCCGCCATCCCATCTTTTCCTGGACTCGCAGGATCCGTTCGATGAAGCGATGCTTCCCCCGGCCGACTGCATGGGGATAATAGGTCCCTTCCGGGAAAAGAACAATGAACTCTCTTTTTTTCAAAAGTTGTTCCACGTAACGGAAAGAGTCTAGGCTCTTCACCGGATTTAGACGATTGATGGGGACGCCTCCCAGGGAGGAAAAGAAGTGCCGCACAACCGGATAGATAAAAAGCTCTTGCTTGGCGATGAAGTTCAAGGGCTTCCAGGCCGCTAAAGCCACAATCGGAATGTCTGTCCAAAATTGGTGTTTGGGCAGGAGGATGGCCGGTCCTGCGGGAGGAAGATTTTCCCGACCTTCGACCTTCAGGTGGTAGACCGAGCAAAAACATGCCCACCCAAGGAACCGTATGGATTTATAAAGTAGATTCCTCCGCCGCAGGCCCACTTCCATCCCCCCGAAATTCTTCGCCCTTCACGGGTCTCTCAAATTACCATAGGGCAGGGCGGGAATCAATAAGAAGAAGGAGCAGATTTTCAAGCAAGGGTTCGAGAAACTCCTCGGAGATGAGGAAAAACATCTCAACTTTCTTGATAACCCCAAAGACCACTTGGATAAACTGGGGAAGACCTGCCGGTCTACTCTCATTGGCTCATGGAAGAGTGAACGTCTTCCCCTTCTGGTGGGAGGCTATGAGGGATGGGCTCAAAGCAATTGCGACACTTTCTTGATCGCGCAGAGTTCGCCACACATGGTACAAACATCGCTCTCTTTGGGCAGGCTGGATTCGCGCAGCTTCCGCGCCCGGTGCGGATCGATCGAGAGCCGGATCTGGTCCTGCCAGTTCAGGGATTTTCGGGCCCGGGCCATGCGGCAATCCTGCTCCATGGCTCCGGGTAGGCCCCTGGCAATGTCAGCGGCGTGTCCGGCGATCTTTGAAGCAATGACCCCTTCGCGTACATCGTCGACCGTCGGCAGCCGCAGGTGTTCCGACGGCGTCACGTAGCAGAGGAAATCCGCTCCCGCTCGCGCGGCGATCGCTCCCCCGATGGCTCCGGTGATATGGTCATACCCCGGGGCGATGTCGGTTACCAGCGGCCCCAAAACATAAAAAGGCGCCCCGTGACAGATCCTTTTTTCCAGGAGAACATTGGCCTCGATCTGGTCTAAGGGAACATGTCCCGGCCCTTCGATCATCACCTGAACGCCCTTGGCCCAGGCCCGTTCGGTCAGTTCTCCCAGCAGGATGAGCTCCTGGATCTGCCCGCGGTCCGTGGCGTCGGCCAAGCATCCCGGGCGAAGTCCATCTCCCAGGCTCAGGGTCATGTCGAATGCCTTGGCGATTTCCAACAGCCGGTCGTAATGCTCAAAAAGGGGGTTTTCTTTCTTGTTGTAATTCATCCACTCCACTAAAATCGCTCCCCCGCGACTGACCACTCCCATCATGCGGCCTTCTTTTTTAATTTTTTCAACCGAGTTCTGGGTCACGCCGCAGTGCACAGTGATGAAATCAACCCCATCCTCTCCATGACGTTCGATCACCTCAAAGAGGTCCTCCGCGCTCATCTGCACCATCGGATGCCCCTTCCTCTTGGGCATCTCGACCGCAGCCTGGTAGATCGGCACAGTTCCCACCGGCACGGTGGAAGCCTGGATCACCGCCTTGCGGGTTTCGTCGATGGCCGCTCCGGTGGACAAGTCCATGATGGTGTCGGCCCCGGCCTCGATGGCCACGCGCACTTTCTCCAGCTCCTCCTCGATATTCATGTGGTCTTGGGAAGTTCCCACGTTGGCGTTGACTTTGGTGCGCAGCCCCTTGCCGATGGCCAAAGGAGCGATTGTGCGATGCTTCAGGTTTTGCGTGATGACGATGGTTCCCTCGGCCAATCCCCGGCGAATGGTTTCGCCAGAGACGCCTTCAGCGGCAGCGCTCTTTTCCATCGCCTCGGTGATGGTCCCTTGCCTGGCATATTCTAACTGGGTCATGATCCATTCTCCTTCCATCAGAGGTTTGCCAAATTAAATCGTTTAAAGTCCGACGGGCGAGCTCTCAGCGGCTTCACCCCAGAACGAGCGCTCCCCCGGAGAAATCCCCGAGGGCATCTTTAAAGTTACCCGATTCTTTCCTGGTCGCCAAACGAAAAAGCCACCGATCCAAGGAGAACCGGCGGCTTTGAACCTGTTTAAGATTTGCTTCCCTCCGCTGGTATTATCCAACAGGTTCGTGGGGTCATCCCGATCATCCGCTTTGGGATCTCTCAGCCGGTTCAGCTCCCCCAGCAAATCTAATTATTATTATACGCCTCTCGCGGGAAATGTAAAGGAGATTCATTGAGGTCAGGATCAAAATCCGTGTGAGCGCAAGGCGCGAGGGGGTTAACCCCCTCGCACTCTCCCACTCTCGCGACGTACTTTTTTTAAAAGGTGAGCGCTTCTTCCACCTCCTGCCGGACTTTCTCATCCCTTTCTGAGTTTCTTCTTTTTTCTAAGGCGGCCCTGGCTTTCGCTCCCCCTATTTTTCCCAACGCCCAGGCCGCGTGGCCCCGGACCAGAGGCTCGGGGTCTTCCAGGGCATCCATCAAGATAGGAACCGTGTCCGGGTCTCCCTGATTTCCCAGGGCAATGGCCGCATTCCTCTGCCATAATTTGCGGTTCTCTTTACGGATGTAATAAAGCAATGGCCAGACCCGTTGCTCGTAATGCGGTTGAGACATCGTCAGCAGGGTAGGGATCTGAAAATGCTCTGCCCGCTCCAGGAGAGCTTGGTTCATGGGCTTTTTCTTCTCCAGCCAATTTTTATTTCGGGGACAAACATCCTGGCAATGGTCGCACCCGTAAATCCAAGTTCCCATCTGGGAACGCAAGTTGCGGGGAATTTCCCCATCGTTGAAATAAGAATGATAGGCGATGCACTTCCGGGGGTCCATCTTCAGGGGGGCATAGAGCGCCCGGTCGGGCACCCTTCCATACACTCTGGCAATTTTCCGGGCAGCTCGCCTTCATCGTTGGCTCATCCGGGTCGATCTCCCGGTCTACCAGGTGAGGTTCGTTCACGACCCAGGAGCTTTTGCCGGCTGCTTCATTGGCGAAGGCAAAACAGTCTTCCCGTAATTCGTCACCCCGGCCCTGGCTCCAGCCATTCTGGATGGCGCCCGGCCGTAAAGAACCTTCATGCCCAATCCCTGGAGAAACTTTTTAAGCTCTTTTCTGCGCTGGCTGTGAGCATTCTCCTCCGGACAGAATAGCCCCTTCAGGTAACAGCGGCCAATTTTTCCCACCAGCGAGGGGGGAAATTCTTCCTCGAAGTAGCTATCCGTAACGACAATGATCG
>CAVXFA010000051.1:0-21494 GCA_963760605.1 uncultured delta proteobacterium
AACAGGGAATTTCGGTTCCTTGAATAATCCCAGATTTATCCCGGAAGTTTTGACTCCTTGGAACCTTGCTTTGGTCTTAGGCATCCAGCTCACTGGTTCGGTCCCCCTGGTTTTGGATCAGACCACCATCCGGGGCATTCAAACCTTACTGATCGGCGCCGTCTTTGAGGGACGAGTGCTGCCCGTAGCCTTTTCCTGCTTTACCCACGGCTTGATTCAAAAAAGCCAAAATATCCTGGAGCATGCTCGGAATTCGGGGTCAGGTCTTTACTCTCGCTATTTTCTAAGAATGGGAGTCGGATTGGTTCATGTCGAGACCTTGTCAGATAATGAAGGATAGAAAAAAGCCAATTTTCCGCAACGTTGTTCCATACATTGCATTGCAGATTCCACCCTTATAGAATTCCTTTATGTCCAAAACTCCCAAAACCGGATCAAAGAGTTTCCTATTTCGAGCGCTCCAGTCAATAATTTTGATTGGAATGGCTAGCGACCGGTATGCCGGGTGGATTGGGCAGACCTATTCACAACCGAAGGCCGGATAAAAAGATCAACTTTTGATTTTTTGTTATAGTGGTTCCCTCTGGATTGGAGGCAGATAAACACATTCCCAGCCGCAGCCATCAAAAAATTCAATGGCTCGCGGTCCCATTCCCCCTGCAATCATCACGTCGGCTCTGGGAGTGAATGAACCCCGGCACTTTTCCGGGCTCGTGGTTCCCGAAGAAAGGGTTGTCAACGACTCTCCATATTTTCAGCTTTCCCACCTCCAGGAAGGTGTAGTAGGAACACCGTCCGAAGTGGGCGCTGACCTCTCCTTCCATTCCCAACTTGTCCTCGCTGGCAAAAGCAATGCGCACGGCAGCATCCTTTGGCTAAAATCTTCCTTTTCTCATTCGAACCCGTTTCTCCCCGCATCCCAGGCAGAGGAACGAGCCGGACTTCAGGTCCCCCCGGAGGAAACATTTCTTGGCTTCTTCGGCCTCGCCTGCAACCCAGGCAATACCCGGATCTGTCGCGCCTCAAACATCTTCGACGAGGGTCCGTCGATCCCGCCGCAAATCAAGGATTGAATATTTAGTTCTCGGAGCCGTTCTAAACGTTGCCAGGGGTCTAAGGGGGTGAGGGAAACTTCCTCGCGCTCAACCACCTTTCCGTTTTCCACAGTAAAAAGAAGGAGGTTGGTGCATGGCATGAAGCTTTCGTTCGATGAAAAAAAGCTAAAATCAGTTATCCCCATCTTTAAACAGAGAAAAGGGATTGCAAAGGTAAGGATCTGGATCAACGCTGGGAATCTGAACGTTGGGAATAATATAATGCTCCTCCTCGTTGCAGGAAGGTTCAAAACCGACGTGCTTCCCATGCTTGAAGAGTTATTGGCTTTAGTGAAGAATGAAATCGTGACCGATGAAGAAGTCCGGTAGCCACTTCTCCATATTCAAAAAAAGATTTTGTGGCCAGAGACGCCGAGCTAATTACCGGGAACAGCACCCTCCCGGCGTGTCGCATGAATTGGGTGACCCGCAACAGCTTCCGGAACCTTTTTCGCCAAATCTCTCTGGGGAGGCGCTGGAAGTATTGTGAGCCGACATCAGCTTCGTGAGGTCTTCACTCCCACAATGCCGACAATGCAATTGCTCCTGCTTGCCAAGGATTAGAAACTCATCCGTTTGCCCACAGTTCTCGCAACGGTACTCGAAAATCGGCATATCTTCTCCTTCCGCATGTCCTTTCAGACTTTTTCGTCAGCCTTGCGAGGAAGGGGAAGATATTTTCCCTTCCTCGCAAGGCATCAGTATGATCCTCAGAATTGGTTTTCTCTATTGGTAGATTGGTTTTTATTGCTCTTCAATATCCTGTTAATGCCCGCACTCTCCCTCATGAGCTCGACAAGAATGATCCATTGCAAGCTCCTGCAGCTTGTTTTCTCTCAACAACTCAAGATTTTCTTTCACTGTCCGAGTGCCTGCCTCATATACTTTTACCCCCATGGCGTTTAGCTTCATCAAGGCGCCTCCTCCTATTCCTCCGACGACCAGGGCATCAAATTTTTGTCCGCCTAGGGCCATGATCGGGTTGCAGGAACCATGGACGTGATGGAGGTCTCTGTTGTCTACCCGTTGCACTCCCTTTTCCTCGGTGTCGACTACAATAAAAGCTGGGGCTGAGCCAAAATGGTTATAAACCTGGCTTTCAATTCCTTCATCCTTTTGAACCGGAAAACAAACCTTCATGACATTCTCCTTTCGAGTTAGTACAGATCTCTACCTTTAGAGCCTTTTCCTCGTGATTTAACAACAAAATATTATAAGCATATGCTCATAATAGTGTCAAGCCATTTTTGAGAAATTTTACTAAAAGGCTGGCGATTTAGGAATCCAGAGAGAAGAGTCTATCATCGGGGAGATCTTTTTTATTCAAATTTTGAAAGACCTCGGTTGACCATTCCCACTGTCTTATCATTTTTTCCCCTCTCTCCCCGCAATGATCTCGAATAAGAGTTTCACGGTCTTACCACATAGGAGGGCGCATTCTTGCTTTCCACCCCGATCAATCCACGCCTTTCTCTCTTCGGGGACGTCCAGGTCGGCATGGATAATTTCCAGGCATAGTCGGCTACCAAAAGCTTTCTCGAATTCTTTGTAGAATTGCTTCACAGGTTGAAACGACTCCACCAGAGCTTCTTGACTGCTCAAGCCTTCACCTTCGGCCCCATAAAGCATTCCGAGAGTCAAGACTCCTGCCTGCAGAGCCCCGCATAGGGAGCGAACCCGGCTACCTCCGGCCATCGGACCGACCGCCTTGATCATTAAATATCTACTATTCGATTTTTCTGCATGACTGCAGAACAGTTTGTGATCAGGCTCGTTTCTTGTCACTTTTCAAAATCGGACCAACCGCCTTTATCATCAAGTTATCTACCATTCCCAATCTTTCCTGCATGACCTGCAGAACAGTCTGCGATCAGGCTCGTCTCTTGTCACTGTTCAATAGATTGTAGGCTTCTTCCGCCGCCTCATGGACCGTCTTTTCCCATTCTTCCCATTGATTTACTTTTAACCGTGCGAACTTCATTGTTCTCCCTCCTTGGAAGTGTACCCGAAGATCATCTTATCATAGCCAATTTTTGCCCTGCTCGAAATATTCGAAAAAGTTGCGGATGCATTTTCCATAAGATCTTGACATCCAATAGCCCAATTGTTAAGCTCCCTTCCAATGGTGGAATCGATTCCTTCGATTCCTAAATTGGGACCGAAAGAAGAAGGTTAGGGCAACATCGACGGCAGGGCCCCAAGAATTTCCCCTGGGAGGGTAGAAGATGCCTCCGAAGGATAAAAATGATCGTTAAAACTTATTGTGCTCGGATGGACCATGGAGGATGTGGTCTCCTGGTCCATGTGGAAGATGGGAAGGATTGTCCGCATCGAGGGAGACCCGGAATCTCCCCTAAACCGGGGATCCATTTGCGCCAAAGGGGTGGCTCAAATGGAACGACTCAACCATCCCGACCGGTTGCGCTATCCCTTAAAGAGGGTGGGCGGGAGGGGAGAAGGGAAGTGGGAACGCATCTCCTGGGAGGAAGCCCTCTCCACGCTTGTCGAAAAGATCGGGGAGAAAATCGAGCGGGGCAACGAGCGGAGTATAGCTTTTGCTCAGGGAACTCCAAAGGGCCTCGAGCTTTACATGATGATCCGCCTGGCCAACCTGCTCAAGGTTCCCACCGTTGTAACTCCGGGATCCATCTGCCATATGCCCCGGGAAACCGCCTCCGTGATTACCTGTGGCTTCTTTCCAGTGCCGGATTATGACCATCCTCCGGCACTGGTTTTGGTCTGGGGAAGTAATCTCTTCCAGACCAATGAAGAAGGGATCATCGGGTCTCAACTGCGCAGGGCGCTGGACCGGGGGGCGAAATTAATCACCATCGACCCGAGGAAGACTCTCCTGGCTTCCAAAGCGGACCTCTGGCTCCAGCCCAGGCCGGGCACAGACCTTGCTCTCGCCATTGGGATACTTAAGGTGATCGTGGAAGAGGGCCTCTACGACCGGGGATTTGTGGATCAATGGACGGTGGGTTTTGAGGAGCTAAGAAAGCACCTGAAGGAATATTCCTTGGATCAATTGGCCGAGATCACCTGGGTTCCGGGGGAGGAAATCATCGAAGCCAGTCGCCTTTTTGGCCAGACCCGGCCGGCGTGCATCCAGTGGGGCAACGCCATCGAGCACAACGTCCACAGCGTGCAGACTGCCAGGGCCTTAATGATCTTGAAAGCGATCTCCGGAAACCTGGATTCACCCGGTGGCAATGTAAACCGCTGCTCTCCCGCCATTATGCGCCCGGGCGATTTTGTTCTCGGTAAGAGTTTCCCGGAAAAGCGGAATCAGCTCTTAGCCCCTGAATTCCGCCTGGCAGCTACGATGGGGTTTACTCCCAGCCAGGTGATTGTCAAAGCCATTCTCTCCGGGAAACCTCATTCCATCCGGATCATGTACATCCAAGGGGGAAACCCTTTATTAAGTTACGCGAATGCTGGAGAAACTCTCCAGGCCTTGAAGAAGCTCGAATTCCTGGCTGTAGCAGAGATTTTTTTGACCCCTACAGCTCAGCTGGCCGACTTAGTTCTTCCCACGGCTACCAATTTTGAGTTTGACGATATAGGGCATTATGGACTGCCTCATGGCTTTATTCTGGCCCGACCAAAAGTGGTGGATCCCCCGAAAGAATGCTGGCCAGATTCTCTCATCCTGAATGAGCTGGGGAAGAGGCTGGGAGCGGAAAAATTTTTCTGGCCTGACCTTCGTTCCTGTCTGGATGAGGTGTTAAAACCTGCGGGGATGAACTACGAGGATTTCAAGAAGGTAGGGATACTGAAAGGGAAATGGACCTATAAGAGTTACGAGCAGGGAGGGTTCAACACCCCAACGAAAAAAGTGGAGATCTATTGCTCCCGTTTGAAGGATTGGGGATATGACCCGCTGCCAACTTATCGAGATCTGCCCAGTCCCGCGGCTGACGATCCCGAAATGAGTCGTCGTTATCCTTTAATTCTGACCTCAGCCAAAGACCCCCATTACTTCCATTCCGCCTACCGGAACCTTCCTGCGCTGCGAGGACTTTCCCCGGACCCGGTTGTTCTATTACACCCCCAAACGGCGGGCAATATGGATATCCATGAGGGAGACTGGGTTACCATTGAAACACGGCAAGGGACGATTCGCCAGAAAGCCGCCTTGAACTCAGGTATTAACCGTCGAGTTGTAGTCGCTGCTTATGGCTGGTGGTTTCCGGAGCGGAAGGATCTGGAGCTCAGCGGGTGGAAGGAATCGAACCTCAACATTTTAACGGAAAATAGCCCGCCTTACGGGCCAGAGATAGGCTCTACGAACCTTAGGGCCATTCCCTGCCGGGTGGGCAAGGAATGAAAAGACGATCTTACACAGAGACCGCAGAGGGCACAGAGAAATAAGAAATTTTTCTAAAAGGAGATGAAAAGAATGAACACTGCGGTAATATACTGGTCCAAAAGTGGAAATACGGAGAAGGTGGCCTTGGCCATCAAGGAGGGTTTGGAGACGTCGGGAACCAAAGTTGTGCTCAAGAAGGTCGAGGATGCCAAGGATATAGATTTTTTCGATTATGATCTAATTTGTGTTGGGTTCCCTTCCTATCAGTGGCATCCGCCTGATCCGGTGGATACTTTCTTGAAAACCAAATTCAGCGAGTACCGCCAAGAGGGGCGCGTAAAAACGGGTGCCCCGAAGGTTTCCGGAAAGAATGCCCTAATTTTTTGTACATATTCCGGGCCCCATACGGGAATCAATGAAGCAATTCCAGCGGGCAAGTATGCCGGACAGTTCTTTGAGCATCTCGGTTTCACCGTGCTGGATGAATGGTATATTCTAAGCGAGTTCCATGGCTCAGAGGAAATGAGCACAAAGGGAAGAATGGGGGATATCCGGGGGCGGCCCAACGAAGGGGACTTGAAAAAAGCAAAGCAGGATGCCGCGAATCTTTTGATTACAATTTCTCAAACATTCCCTGAAGTTCTTTAATCAGGGCGATCTCCATTTCGCTGAAACGTTCGTCGGTGAGGACGAATTCGATTTCGTAGTAAGTATGGTACTCCACGGCGCTGGTGGGATGCTCGACCACCTGGGTAATGGCGATGTCTTTGAGGCCTTCGTAGTCCTTAGACTTGGAGATTTCGGTCTTCCGGAGGATCAGGCGCATGGCCTTTTTGGCATCCTCCACGGTCTTGAGAACGATGTCGATCCCTTCCAACTTTTTGATGGCTTTAATGATCTTTTCGTCCCGCACCCGAATCCGCATAATCCCTCCCCGATTCTTCGTAATGATTTACTGCAGAGCACGCCGAGGGCGCCGTTCTCTGAGCTCTCGGCGGTGAACGGAGTCCATTCTTCTATGTGCTCAGGAAGAGCCCAATAGCCTCGGTCTCTTCGAGGAATTTTTCAGAGTAAGGATAATGAGCGTCGAGAAGATAAGCATCTCCCGCCGAGAGTTCGAGGACCTGCCCTTCCTGTTCGATTTTCATCTTCCCCTTGAGAATAATTGCGCCTTTATACCCTTCCTTGGAGAGAAGTTCGGTAGCCGAACCCTCTGTGGCCACAAGATGAAAGAGGCTGAGGTCCAGGGGGATAATTTCCTTGGCCGGAGCCATGCGCAAAGTCTGGCCTTTCTCTTTGGATACTTTGAATTCCTTGGATTTGATCATGGCACAGGTGGTTTTCTTGTCGAGGATGTAGGAGCTCACCGGCTTGCGCAGCTTCCCGGCGATCTTTACCATGAGGTCTACGGAGGGGCTGATGACGTTGGTTTCGATCCGCTGGAGCGTGGTGATGCTAATGCCTGTCTTTGAGGCCAGGTCTTTCAGCGTCCAGCCCAGCGCTTTTCGATCCTCCCGAACTTTTTCTCCCAAGCGCTTTAGAGCCATTTCTTTCAAACTCAACCCCTTTTATTTTTCAGTATGATGGCACAGACCCTTTTTATTGGCAAGGGGGAAAAAATCCATTGCGGGAAAATGCGCGAAAAAGCTTGACAAGATCTGACACATATGTTTAAATCGGGTGTTTTTTTGCTTGAATCGTAGCCTAGAGCTGGAGAGTAAACCAGCTCCATTAACGGCTATGAGGTTGCCACTCGCCAATTAAACCAATTGAAGACTTTGACGCACCGAACGAGCCCGATTCGATTCAGGCCTGAGGGGGAAAGGGATTTTTTTACCCGGCGCTTCTGGCTTAGGAAGGGAAATCCATCTTTTGCTTGCGGATATATTGCTAGCGGAAAAGGGACTGGTGGTCTCAAGGCTTCGTTTTCTTTCCTTGCATCCATTGCTCTTCCCCGAATCTTTCTTACCCCATTTTGAAGAATAGTTCTTCGCCGGGAGTTCCCTGCGCTAGGAAAGGGAGAAGGAGCGGAGAAGGACTTTCGAGGAGGGAGGTGGTCGGGAATTTCGATCGATGATGTTCCTCCAAGGTTTGCCTTGCAAGCTAAAGGCAGTGTCGTCTCTAGCGAAATCAAAAATGGCTTTAAAACGAAATTTTATAAATGAAAAGGAGGATCAGGGTATGGCATACGATGCCGTAAAAATGGCCGACTGGCAGATCTCCGAGGCTGCCGAAGAGCATATGAAGTCCATCTGGGACTGGCAGAAAGAGCTGGGGCTGGAGAAGGATGAAGTCATTCCTTACGGGAGGATTGGAAGACTCGATTTTATGAAGATCATTAACAGATTGGGGGAAAAGCCGGATGGCAAGTATGTCGAAGTAACGGCCATTACTCCTACCCCCCTCGGAGAAGGGAAGACCACCACCTCCATGGGCCTGATTGAAGGATTGGGGAAAAGGAAGAAGAATGTTGGCGGTTGCATTCGTCAGCCTTCGGGTGGGCCAACCATGAACATTAAGGGGAGCGCGGCTGGCGGTGGAAATGCCCAGGCGATTCCCCTAACCGAATTTTCCATGGGACTCACCGGCGATATCAACGCCATCATGAACGCCCACAACTTAGCCATGGTGGCCCTCAACTCGAGGATGCAACATGAGGCCAATTACACGGATGAGCAATTGGCCAAGCGCGGCCTGAAACGTTTGGACATCGATCCGAAGAACGTGGAAATGGGCTGGGTCATAGACTTCTGCGCCCAGGGTTTGAGGAACATCATCATGGGGTTGGGCGGGAAGATGGACGGGTTCTTGATGCCTTCCAGATTCGGCATCGCCGTCAGTTCCGAGATCATGGCCATCCTTTCGATTGTTCGGGATCTGCCTGACCTGCGGGACAGGTTGGGCAAGATCACTGTGGCCTACGATAAGAAGGGGAACCCCGTGACCACCAGTGATCTCGAAGTTGCCGGGGCCATGTGTGCCTGGATGGTCCCCACCATAAACCCTACCCTCCTGCAAACGGTCGAAGGCCAGCCGGTTATGGTCCATGCGGGTCCCTTTGCCAACATCGCCGTTGGGCAATCCTCCATTATTGCGGATCGTATCGGACTGAAAATGTTCGACTACCATGTTACCGAGAGCGGATTTGGCTGCGACATCGGGTTCGAGAAATTCTGGAACGTCAAGTGCCGTTTCAGCGGTTTGATTCCCAACGTCTCCGTGATTACCTCCACGGTTCGGGCCTTGAAGATGCACGGAGGCGGGCCCAAGGTTGTGGCCGGTTTGCCTTTGGACCCCTCATACACAAAAGAGAATTTACCCCTATTAGAGAAAGGAGTAGAGAACCTTATTCATCACATCGGGATCGTCAAACAGGCGGGGATCAACCCTGTGGTCTGTATCAACTCATTCCATACCGATACGAAAGAAGAGATTTCCCTCCTGCGCAAAGCGGCCGAACGGGCCGGGGCACGCTGCGCCGTCTCTTCCCACTGGGCCAACGGCGGCGATGGGGCCCTGGAGTTAGCCGATGCGGTCATCGAGGCCTGCAACGATAAAATGGACTTCAAATTTCTTTACCCGATGGAAATGCCCTTGCGGGAACGGGTGGAACGCATTGCCAAGAAAGTCTATGGGGCCGATGGCGTCTCCTGGTCCCCCGATGCCACCGCCAAGGCCAAAAAGTTTGAGTCCGACCCCAAATTCAAGGATTTTGCCACGATGATGGTGAAGACCCACCTCAGCCTTACGCATGATCCAGCCATCAAAGGAGTACCCAAGGGTTGGGCCCTACCCATTCGGGACGTCCTGGTTTATTCTGGGGCAAAATTTCTATGCCCCTGCGCGGGAACGATCAGCCTGATGCCCGGAACCAGTTCCGATCCAGCTTTCCGGAAGGTGGATGTGGATGTGAAGACGGGAAGAGTCAAGGGACTATTCTAAAAACGCCTAGCGCATAGCGCATGGCGCAGAGCGCTAAGGGCATGGTTTCAACGCTATGCTCTATGCGCTTTGCGTCTTTATTCAAAGGGAGGAAATAAATGGCCGCGAAGATTATCAGCGGAACGGAAGTGGCCAAGCAGATCCGGGAGGAGTTGGCCAGGGAAATTTCTGCCCTGAAAGAAAAATACAAGATCGTCCCCGGATTGGTGACCATCTTGGTAGGAGAGAACCCGGCATCGGTAAGCTATGTGACCGGAAAGCAAAAAACTGCCAAAGAATTGGGGTTCTATTCAATCCAGGATAGTCAACCGGCAGATATTTCGGAAGCCAGGCTCTTGGATCTGATCGGGCAATACAATAAGGATCCAAAAATCCATGGAATCTTGGTGCAACTTCCCCTGCCCAAGCACATCAACGAAACCAAAGTCCTTTACGCCATCGACCCCAGGAAGGACGTGGACGCTTTTCATCCCGTGAACGTGGGCAAGTTGATGATCGGCGAAGCCGATTATCTCCCCTGCACGCCGGCTGGGATTCAGCAATTGCTCATCCGTTCGGGAGTGAAGATCGAGGGAGCGGAAGTGGTTGTGTTGGGGCGGTCCAACATCGTGGGCAAGCCCATTGCCAACATGTTACTCCAAAAGCAAAAAGGAGCGAACGCCACCGTAACGATCTGCCACACCGCCACGAAGAATCTTGCTTTCCACACCCAGCGCGCGGACATTCTGATCGTGGCCGCGGGCAAGCCCAAGGCCGTAACTGCCGACATGGTCAAGGAAGGAGCGGTCGTCATCGACGTGGGAGTGAACCGCATGGGCCTGACGAAGGATGGGAAAGCCATTCTCTGCGGAGACGTGGATTTTGAAGGGGTGAAAGAGAAGGCCAGCGCGATCACCCCTGTACCGGGTGGGGTGGGGCCGATGACCATTACCATGTTGATGATGAATACGGTGAAAGCGGCCAGAATTGCCGCTGGCATCAAGTAATAAAGGGGCTGATGTATCTCATAGAGGTAGATTGAAGAAAGTGATATTCAATATATTAATGATATTGGAAATAAACAAAAATAAACGGGTAGCCGGGAAATCCCTTCTTTAGATCACCCGGGATGCGGAGGCAATAAGAAGGAAAGTGATTACCCATAGCCAGGTCGGCCGCAAGGCCTTAAGTAGAATTTAACCCTTTAACCAGAGGAGATTATTCCTTGCCTGAAATTGGAACATCGGGGTCTTCTCTCCCCCCGGAAGAACTCTTTTCGCGGGAGAGTGGCATCAATGTCCAGGATTGCTATCAATGTCAGAAGTGCTCTGCAGGCTGCCCGGTGGCCTTTGCCATGGACTATAAGCCCAACCAGGTCATGCAAATGGTCCTGCTGGGGATGAAGGAGAGAGTCCTTTCCTGCAAGACGATCTGGCTCTGTGCTTCCTGCTACACCTGCAGCACGCGCTGCCCCAATGATATTGACATTGCCGGGGTCATGGACTGGCTGCGCCAGAGCGCACTGCGCGAAGGGGTCGTCCCGGCAGAGAAGGAAGTGCCGCTGTTCCACAACGCGCTGCTGGATTCGATCCGTAGCCACGGCCGGGTATATGAACTGGGCTTGATGGCCCGTTACAAAATGAAGACGGGAAAATTCTTTGATGACCTGAAGCTCGGGTGGAAGATGTTTACCAGAGGAAAACTGAAATTCTTCCCCTCGAAGGTGAGGAAGAAAAGAGAAATCGCCGAACTCTTTCGGGAATTGAAAAAATAGGGAGCCATAAGAAGACGGAAGGCGTGAGTCGCGAGGGCGTGAGGGCGAAGGAGAGACTATACTGCCTCAGCGGCCTTCCATCTCGCCAAAGAAAAGGGAGAGCTGGTCTCTATTCCGCTCCCTGAATTCGGATGCAAAGAGAAATGACCATGAAAATTTCTTATTATCCCGGCTGCGCTCTGCACGGGACGTCTTTAGAATACGATGAATCCATTCGGGCCGTCAGCCGCATGCTCGGCGTGGAGCTGTGCGAACTTCCGGATTGGAATTGTTGCGGGGCCAGTTCCGCCCACGTCACTGATGAGGCGTTAGCTCACAGCCTGGCCGCCCGAAACTTGGCGATTGCCGAGGAGCAGGGAATGGATTTAGTCGTTCCCTGTGCGGCCTGCTACGGCAGGGTCAAAGCCGCAGAGAAAGAAATGCTCGCCGAAGGGGCGATCGCAGCCCCGAAGCGGAACTTCCGGGTGTCTGAACCTTCTGGAGTTCATCGTTACCTCCGGGCTTACGGAAAAAATCGGGGCCTTAAAGAAGCGGCCGCTGCTGGGCTGAAGGTGGTTTGTTATTACGGTTGTTTGTTGGTCCGGCCCCCCAAGGGTTACCGGAGCGAAGAATTATGAAAACCCGGAGGAGATGGACCGGCTGATGGAGCCTCGTTGGGGCCGAGCCCATCCCCTGGTCTTACAAGACGGATTGCTGCGGCGGTAGCTTGGTGCTAGCTCGGACCGACATCGTCCGGCGCTTAACCCGAAAGCTTTTCGACAGAGCGCTGGAGGCGGGCGCCGAAGCCATCGTCGCGGTTTGTCCCCTTTGCCAGTCGAACCTGGATTCCCGGCAGGAGGAAATTTCCCGCGAAGCCGGGAAAAATTATGATTTGCCGGTTTTCTATTTCACGGAACTGATCGGCTTGGCCATGGGTCACCGGGATGCAAGGAATTGGTTCAAAAGGCATTTCGTCAACCCGACGAAGCTGTTGGCTGCCAAAGGCCTGATCTGAGGGATACAGAGGAAAGTACGGGTATGGAGAAAGTGAAAGAACCTCAACCTGCAAAAATCGAAAAAACTGGAGCGGTAATGGTCGTGGGCGGAGGCGTGGGGGGCATGCAGGCCGCCTTAGACTTGGCCAATTCCGGCTTCAAGGTTTATCTCGTGGAAGAGACCACGGCCATCGGGGGCCGCATGGCGCAGCTGGACAAAACCTTTCCCACCAATGACTGTTCCATGTGCACCATCAGCCCCAAACTGGTGGAGACCGGCCGACACCTGAACATTCAGTTAATGATGGATAGCGAAGTGATGAAGGTGGATGGTCAGGCCGGCAACTTCACGGTCACGGTGCGCCATAAACCCCGCTATATCGACATCAGCAAATGCACGGGGTGCAGTGAGTGTGCCCAGGTCTGCCCGGTCATCACCCCCGGCCGCTTCGACGAAGGCATGGCCCAGCAGCGGGCGGCCTACAAGCTCTACCCACAGGCGGTGCCCAACGCCTATGCCATCGAAAAGCGGGGGATTGCCCCCTGCCGCGATGCCTGCCCCACAGGCCAGCGGGCCCAGGGGTACATTGCTCTCATCCGGGAAGGACGCTATGAAGATGCGATGCGAGTGATCAAAGAAGACAATCCCTTCCCCGGGATCTGTGGCCGCATCTGCAATCATCGCTGTGAGGACGCTTGCAATCGCAACCTGGTCGACCAACCCTTGTCCATTGCCAACCTAAAACGCTATGTAACCGATCAGGTCTACAGGCAACCGTACATTCCTCCCGATCCCCTTCCTTATCAATTTGAGGAGAAAGTGGCCATTATCGGCGCCGGACCTTGCGGGCTCACTGCGGCCAAAGATTTACGCAAACTGGGATACCCGGTGACTATATTTGAAGCCCTGCCGGTCGCGGGGGGGATGCTTCGAGTAGGGGTTCCCGATTACCGCCTACCCCCGCTGATTGTGGACCGGGAAGTACGGGAGATTATCGACTTGGGGATCGACCTGAGACTCAACACGCCCGTGGCCAACTTGGATGACATTATGAAGGATGGGTTCAAGGCGGTTCTCATTGCGGTGGGAGCGCACGAGGGCCGAAAACTGCCCATTCCCGGAACGGACCTTCCCGAAGTTTTGATCAACACTCAGTTCTTGCGGGACGTGAGCCTGCTGAGTCTCGGAATTCACAAGACCCCTTCGGGAAGCGAAATTCGTGATCCGAAATCGGTCATCCAAAATCGGCATGTCCTCGTTCTGGGGGGAGGCAATGTGGCCATAGACTGTGCCCGAACCGCCGTGCGGTTGGGCGCGGGCAAGGTGGATATGGCCTGCCTGGAGAGCCGGGAGAAGATGCCGGCCCATCCGGATGAGGTAAAAGAGGCTGAAGAGGAAGGCATTACCGTATACAACAGCCGCTCGTTCAAGCGGATCCTGGATAAGGACCGGCATGTGGCTGGCGTTGAGGCTCTCAACGTAACCTTCATGGAATTTGACCAAGAGGGGCGGCTGAGCCTGCAAACCGAGGAGGGGAGTGAGCACGTGCTGCCCTGCGAAGTGGTGATATTCGCCATTGGGCAGCGCGCAGGCCTGGCCTTTATCCCGGAGAGTGCGGGGGTGGGTGTTACCCGGATGTCAACCATCGCCGTCAATCCCAACACCTTTGCCGCGACTCGTCCGGGGGTTTTTGCGGCGGGAGATGTCACCACCGGTACGGCCTACGTCGTCGAAGCGGTTGCCTCCGGACATAAGTCTGCAGCCAGCATCCACCGTTATCTACGGGGGGAAGAGTTAGAACCTGCCCCCCAGCCCGAGTTGCCGGTGGTAAAGTTGACCAAGGAAGAAGTGCAGGAACGGATGGCCAGCGGTGACGTTCGGGTGACTCCGCGGTTGCGCATAGAGCCCCGTCCGGTGGGCCAGCGTACCTGTTCATTTGCAGAAGTAAGCCCGGGATATACCGAAGAAGAGGCCAAGGCCGAGGCGGCGCGGTGCCTGGCCTGTGGAATCTGCTCGGAATGTCTATGTTGTTACTACAAATGCGGCCTTTCCGCGATCGACCATAATATGGTGGAGACGCAAGAAGAAGTGCGGGTGGGATCGATCATCCTCTCTCCCGGGTACGAGGTTTACAACGCCAGGCTGTCTCAAGAATATGGCCTGGGGCGTTACCCCAACGTATTGAACGCCCTGCAATTTGAGCGAATCCTATCGGCGTCCGGGCCGACGATGGGGCACGTCCAACGCCCCTCAGACAGCCAGTTGCCGCGCAAGATCGCCTTTTTACAGTGCGTGGGAAGCCGGGACCAGAACCATCCCTATTGCTCGGCGGTCTGCTGTATGTACGCCACCAAGGAAGCGATCATCGCCAAAGAACACGAGAAAGAGATCCAGCCCACCATCTTTTTCATCGACCTCCGCGCCTACGGCAAAGGGTTTGATACCTACTACGAACGGGCCAAGAAAGAATACGGAGTCCGATACGTTCGCTGCGCCATCTCCCGGGTGGTGGAAGATCCTAAGACCAAAAACCTCTGGATCACTTATATCGATGACGCCGGAGAAATCAAAGAGGAGGAGTTCGATCTGGCGGTCCTGTCGGTGGGAATGGTTCCATCGGCTTCGACCAGGGAGCTGGCCAAGAATCTGGGAATTGAACTCGACGCCTATGGGTTTGCCAAAACGGACACCCTGGCACCGTTGGCCACCTCCCGGTCAGGAGTGTTTGCCTGCGGTGTCTTCCAGGGACCCAAGGACATCCCCGAGACCGTGGCTCAGGCCAGCGGGGCGGCCGCAGCAGCCTCCGAGATTCTCTCCGAGGTGCGGGGAACGATGGTTGCCCGCAAGGAATACCCGGAGGAGAGAGACGTAAAGGAAGAAGAACCCCGAATCGGCGTCTTCGTCTGCAGATGCGGGAATAATATCGGGGGGGTGGTCAATGTCCCGGGGGTGAAAGAATACGCCGCTTCCCTGGGAAATGTTGTCTATGCCGAGGAGAACCTTTACACCTGCTCCCAGGACACGCAGGAAAAGATCAGGAAAGCCATTGAAGAACAGAAGCTCAACCGGGTCATCGTAGCCTCCTGCTCCCCCCGCACTCACGAGCCCCTCTTCCAGGAGACGATCCGGGAGGCCGGTCTCAACCGCTACCTCTTCGAGATGGCCAACATCCGCGATCAGTGCTCCTGGGTCCATATGCACGAGAAAGAAGAAGCTACCTCAAAGGCCCGCGACCTGGTGCGCATGGCCGTGGCCAACGCCCGTTTGATCCGCCCGCTGGAAGAGTTGACCAAAGGGGTGATCAAACGAGGGCTGGTCATCGGGGGAGGTTTATCTGGAATGACCGCGGCTTTGGGGTTGGCCGAGCAGGGCTTTGAAGTCTTTCTGGTGGAGAAGGAAGGAGAGCTGGGCGGCAATCTGCGGCATTTGCGCACAACCCTGGATGGAAAGGACGTCCAAAAATATCTGGCCGAGGTCATCGACCGGGTGAGGAACCATTCCCGAATCCAGGTATTCACCAACGCCCAGATCACAGATTTCTCCGGCTATGTGGGGAACTATAAAACCCGCATGGGGGCTGGCAAAGGAAACGGGGCTCGCGAAGTTAGAGCATGGCGTCATCATCGTCGCTACCGGCGGGGAAGAGCTCAAGCCCAAGGAATACCTCTACGGGGAAGACTCCAGAGTTCTCACCCAGTTGGAATTGGAAGATAGGCTGGCCACGAAATGGGCAGAAGTTGATGAGCTGAAAGAAGTCGTCATGATCCAGTGCGTGGGGTCGCGAAACGAAGAACGACCCTACTGCAGCCGAGTATGCTGCGCCGAGGCGGTGAAGAATGCGCTAACGATAAAATCCCTGAACCCTAAAGCGCGAGTCGTCATCCTCTACCGGGATATGCGCATGTACAGCCTGCTGGAAGAACAATATGCCCGGGCCCGGAACGCTGGCGTGCTCTTCTTACGGTATGAGGAGGAACGCAAGCCTGAGGTGGCCGTCCGGGACGGGGAATTGCAGGTCATGGTTTACAACCCCGTTCTCAGGGAGAACCTTTCGTATCATCCCGACCTCTTAGTTCTTTCCGCAGCTACCCTCCCGGCAGATACTGCCGAACTGGCCAGCCTACTTAAGGTACCCCGCACCGCCGAAGGCTTTTTCCTGGAAGCGCATATGAAGCTTAGACCGGTGGATTTCGCTTCCGAAGGGATTTTCCTCTGCGGGATGGCCCACTCGCCCAAGATGATCGACGAGAGTCTTTCCCAGGCCTCGGCTGCAGTATCCCGGGCCTGCACGATCTTGGCCAAGGACCAGATCCAGGTTGGCGGAGTGGTCTCGGTAGTGGACCCAGAGAAATGCGCGGCCTGCCTGACTTGTGTCCGGGTCTGCCCTTATAATGTGCCGGTGATCAACAAGGAGGGGGTGGCCGAGATCGAAGTGGCCATGTGCCAGGGATGCGGGATTTGCGCTTCGGAGTGCCCGGGCAAGGCCATCAAGTTGCAACACTTCACGGACGAGCAGATCCTGGCGAAATGTGATGTCCTCCTCGAGGTTCTATCCGAGGTGGTAAAGGGAGCAGTGGTTTGATGGAAAACTTTGAGCCCCTCATCGTTGCTTTCTGTTGTCATTTTTGTGCCTATACCGCGGCAGACCTGGCAGGGACCATGCGGCTCCAGTATCCTGCCAATGTCCGGATCATCCGCATTCCCTGCACGGGAAAGGTGGACGTGCGTCACCTGCTTGAGGCCTTTGAAAAAGGAGCGGACGGGGTTTATGTAGCGGGCTGCCTGGAAGGGGATTGCCACTACCTCAAAGGGAACTTCCGGGCCAAGAAAAGGGTAGCTCTGGCCAAGCGGATCCTGGAGGATGCGGGAATCGGCGGCGAACGGCTGGAGATGTATAACATGTCCGCAGCCATGGGCCCGCGGTTTGCGGAAGTGGCCCGGGAGATGACCGAACGGATCCGGAAGCTGGGGCCCAGCCCGATAAAACAAAACGCAAAGCGCATAGAGCAAAGCGCAGAGCAGAATAGAACAAAGACGCATGGCGCATAGAGCATAGAGCAAAGAGCCAGACGCTATACGCTTTGCGAATTTATCAAGGAGTTGAAAGATGATTGTAGCGGAAGGAAAACCCATCAAAGAAATCCTGGCCATGATTGCCCCTTACGATAAGATCTTAGTGGTGGGATGCAAAGGCTGTGTGACGGTCTGTTCGACCGGAGGGGAAAAAGAAGTGGGGATCCTCTCCTCAGCCCTGCGTCTGGCCCGCCAAGCTCAGGGGAAGAGTTTGGAGATTAAAGAGGTCACTTTGGAACGCCAGTGTGACACGGAATACCTGGAGCCGCTACGCGAAAATATCGATCAGTACCCGGCGATTCTCTCCCTGGCCTGCGGGGCGGGCATCCAGTTCCTGGCCGAGAAATTCCGCAAGCATCCGGTCTTTCCGGGGGTGGATACCCAGTTCATCGGTGTCGCGGAAGAGCAGGGGGTCTGGACCGAGCGGTGCCAGGCCTGCGGCAATTGCGTCCTGGACCGGACCGGCGGCATTTGTCCGGTCGCCCGGTGCTCCAAGAGCCTTTTCAACGGTCCCTGCGGAGGGTCGAAGGGCGGGAAGTGTGAGATTGACTCCCAAGTTGACTGCGGGTGGCAATTGATCTACGACCGCCTGAAAGAGTTAGACCAGCTGGACAAGTTAGAGATAATCCTTCCAGTCAAGGATTGGTCTACGAGCCGCGACGGGGGGCCGCGGAAACGCGTCAGGGAGGATTTGAAATTATGAAGGCGGGAAGCAAATTGGAGAAAATTCTCTCCGGTGGCGGGTTCGCCGTCACCGGGGAGTTGGGGCCGCCCAAGGGGGCGGATGTGTCCGTAATTGAACGCAAGGCCAATCTGCTCAAGGGCAATGTGGATGCCATCAACATCACAGACAACCAGACGGCCATCGTGCGCATGTCTTCCATCGCCGTGGGGGCGATTCTGCACCGCATGGGGTTGGAGCCCAACATGCAGATGGTCTGTCGGGACCGCAACCGGATCGCCATGCAGAGTGATATCTTCGGGGCCTATGCTCTGGGCATCCGGAACATCCTTTGCCTCTCCGGAGACCACCAGAAATTCGGGAACCACCCCACGGCCAAGAATGTCTTCGATTTGGACTCGATCCAGTTAATCCAGGCCGTCAAGCAGATGCGGGATGAACACAAGGTCTTGGGTGGGGACGAGATTGAAGGGCCTCCCCAGATGTTCATCGGGGCTGCGGCGAATCCTTTCGCGGACCCTTTTGAGTACCGGGTCATCCGCCTGGCCAAGAAGGTGGCCGCGGGGGCGGATTTTATTCAGACCCAGTGCATTTATGACATGGAAAAATTTGAGCGCTTCATGCAGATGGTCCGGGATCGAGGGCTGCACAAGAAGGTCCATATTCTTGCAGGGGTCACCCCTTTGAAATCTGTCGGCATGGCGAAGTATATGAAGGAGAAGGTTGCCGGAATGGAAGTACCCGACGAGATCATTACCCGGATGAAGAGCGCGGGCAAGGAAAAGGCCAGAGAAGAGGGGCTGAACATCTGCGTGGAGCAGATTCAAAGGCTGCGGCAGGTCGAGGGGGTTCACGGGATTCATCTGATGGCTATTGAATGGGAAGATGCGGTCCACACCATCGTGGAACGTGCGGGGCTTCTGCCCCGGCCCGAAGCCTAAAACGCAGAGCGCGTAACGCAAAGAGCAAAGAGCTAAAAAATTATTAAACGCTATGCGCTTAGCGCTTTGCGCTATGCTCGTTTATATGAGTTTGGTCATTGCCTTTTAAGACAAATCCGGGTGAAATATATCTATAAAGGAGAGGTAATTTAAAGTTCCCTTTCCAGACCCAGTGCGGGTCCGCTTTCAACCTCACAATCGAGAAGTTCAGGTCGCCAAGGGGGAGAATTTGCTCAAGGCGGCCATGGAAGCGGGGGTGTACATTCAGGCCTCTTGCGGGGGGGAGGGTGTGTGCGGGAAATGCAAGGTCCTGATCGAGAAGGGCGAAGTGGAGAGCTCCCGGGGACCGAAGATCTCCGAAGAGGAATTTCGCCGGGGCATGCGTCAAGCCTGTCAGACCTGTATCGTAAGCGACCTGGAAGTGCGCATTCCCGTGGAGTCGGAGCTGGACAAAAGGTTCATTGCCCGAACCCGGGAGCGGGTGAGCGCCGGGCGAAAAGTCTCTCACCAAGAACTGGAGTCTCTGGTTCTGGGATGGTGCTTCAGCCCGGCCTTGCGCAAGCATTACGTGGAAATGGAGCCGCCGACGATCAAGGACAATCGCTCCGACCTTTCCCGGCTGCTTCTGGCGCTGAAGAAGCTCTACGCCCTGGAAGGAATTTCGGTGGATTCCCGCCTGCTCAAAAAGTTACCGTTTATCCTGCGGGAGGCGGAGTGGCGAGTAACCGCCACGCTGGTGCAGACGCGCATGGAATCCCAGCTGGGAGAATATCAGCTTCGCGGGTCCAGGCGGACAAAGCTGATCAACCTGGAAGCGGGAGACACCTCCCAGGAGCACTTTTCTATCGTGCTGGACATCGGAACGACCAGTGTCTGGGGTCAGCTTCTGGATTTAAACAAAAGGCAGACGCTGGCCGAAGCTTCGGATTACAACGCCCAGATCGGTTACGGGGATGACGTCATCAGCCGGATCGTCTTTTCCCAAAAGCCCGGGGGATTGAAGAAGCTGCAGGAGAGTGTCGTGGGAACGATCAACGGGATTGTCCGGGAACTGGTGGCCAAGTCGGGAACCGATTTGGCCAGGGTTTCGCACATGACCGCCGCGGGAAATACCGTTATGACGCATCTTCTTTTGGGGTTGGACCCAAAATACATTCGCGAGTCTCCGTACACCCCCGTGGCCAACTTCATTTCGCCGATGCGGGCTGTGGAGTTGGGGCTGGAAGTGGGGGCGCACGTGCATCTCTACACTTTTCCTTCGGTCGCCTCCTATGTCGGCGGGGACATCGTTTCGGGCATTCTGGGCGCGGGCATCTACCAGCGCAAACCCCTGACGTTATACATGGACATCGGAACCAACGGAGAGATCGTCATCGGAAATTCAGAGTGGATGGTGACCGCAGCCTGTTCTGCCGGCCCGGCCTTTGAGGGCGGGGGGATCAAGCATGGGATGCGGGCCACCCTGGGGGCGATCGAGGATTTTCGCCTCAACCCCGTGACCTTTGAGCCCATGCTTTTGACCATCGGCATGGTCAAGCCCAAGGGAATTTGCGGGTCGGGGTTGATCAACCTGGCGGCGGAATTCCTGGAAGCCGGGGTAATTTCCCCCAAGGGTAAATTCAACGTCGACCTGCCGACTCCGCGCATCCGCCAGGGGTCGGATGGAATGGAATATGTCCTGGCGTACGAAGAAGATTCCGCCATCGGGTCGGATATCGTTATCACGGAGGTGGACATCGACAACCTCATCCGGGCCAAGGCGGCCATGTACGCCGGCTATGTAACCCTTTTGCAGTCGGTGGGTCTTTCTATCCGTAATCTGGAGCAAGTGGTCATCGCGGGAGCGTTCGGTTCCTTCATCGACGTGGAGCGGGCCATCGCCATCGGGCTTTTGCCGGAGCTGCCCTTCGATCGCTTTCTCTTCATCGGCAATGGCTCTTTCTAGGAGCCCGGTTGATCTCCTTCTGCAACGAAATGCTCGACGATGGGGAACGCATCTGCCGGATGATGACCAACGTAGAGTTGAGCGAAAGCCCAGCTTTCATGGACAACTATGTGGCGGCCATGTTCCTGCCCCACACGAACTCCGCCGAGTTTCCCGGGGTGAGCCGGAGATTGGCCATTCGTAAATTATTCGCCACAGAGGTCACAGAGGACAATGAGTTAAAGAGAATTTGAGGCCAAATAGAAAAATTTAATTTTGTCCATGGATTTTAAAGAATTGCATTTTTCAGATTTATCTCGGTGATCTCTGTGTCCTCTGTGGCAAAAATGGAAGGGAAAGAATTTTGGGTCAGGTAATCGCCATGGCCGGGAAGGGGGGAACCGGGAAGACGACCCTTTCGGCGCTCATCATCCGTTATCTCCGGTCGAATGGCCACGGGCCGATCCTTGCGGTGGACGCTGACCCCAACGCCAATCTGGCGGATGCCCTTGGCCTGAGCGCTACGAAAAGCGTGGGAGGAACCCGGGAGGATTTTTTCGAATCCAAGATGAAACTCTCTCCGGGCATGTCCAAAGAGACTTACCTGGAGATGAAGCTGCACGAGGCGCTGGTAGAATCTCAGGGGCTGGACCTTCTGGTGATGGGCCGGCCGGAGGGGCCCGGATGTTACTGTTATGCCAACAACATCCTGCGGCGGCACCTGGATCTCCTGGCCAAGAATTATCCTTTCGTGATCATGGATAACGAAGCCGGGATGGAACATTTAAAGCCGGCGGA
>CAVXFA010000052.1:0-28097 GCA_963760605.1 uncultured delta proteobacterium
CAACATGGCAATCAATGCTGTCCAAATTTGAATCTTCACGGCATTGGGACTCGTACCCACAAAGGTCTTGATTTTGAGGTTCTGCTTCAAATACTTAAAGAAGATCTCAATCTGCCAACGATCTTTATAAATCGCGGCAATGGTCGTAGGACCCAAATCCATATGGTTGGTTAGGAAAACATGAACTTCTTCCGTTTCCGGGTCATAAGCCTCAATCCGCCGGAGAGGATCAGGGCATTTCTCCCGGGCGCCATAGCCGGTAAGTTGGATCAGTTCGTCTGTACGGATATTTCGATTTTGGGGGATTCCTCATTCCCCAATGACCTCGTAGAGGGCGTTTTCTTTCATTTTGGTCAAAAAATAGACGCCCTGAGAAATCCATTGGGCAAAGAGACGGTAGTCATTGTAAGCCCGATCATCGACCACAATGGTGCCCGGAGGAAAGGCCATCTGCCGGGCGATCTGGATGTCCGCCACCTTGCCTTCCGTAATCCAAGCAAAGGTGGGAAGGTAGCCGTCATGGTCCAAAAGGAGGTGTAACTTGATGGCGCCTTTGGTTCTGCGGAAATGAGCCCAGTTAAAGAGACTGAGGGAGAGATCGATGATGGTGGAATCCAAGCTGACGAGTTTGTTTTTAAACCGGAACTTTTTCTTCCCGATTCCTTGGTCTTGGAGGCGACGGAGAAGAATCAGGAAGAGTTCTTGATAGAGGGACCAGGGGCGGTGTTCGTTCGCGTAGGCGAGGGTGGAGCGGTTAGGGGCGGTAATGCCTAAGTGTTTCAATTTGCCCTCACAACTTCGGAGGCCTCCGATGATTTCCCGGAGGGAATGGGCTCGGCCCAGATGACAGAAGAGCATGGCGACGAATTGGCCCCAGCAGGTGAACCCTCGGGCATGGCGTTCAGCGCGAGTCTTTTTGACGGCTTGCTGGAATTCAGGTCGTGGAAAGAGTTGTAAAAGTTGGCTAAACATGCTACAAAACCGATTCATAGGTCCTCCTTGGATGTGGTGGTTGATTTTTGGCGAAACCAATTTACCACATTCCTTCGTGAGGACCTATTTTTTTAAACCTTAATTTGGACAAGACTGATGCAGAATCCGTATATCATAGGCAGGAACTTATATGAGCGAGAATATGTTACTTTCGCAAACCCTTCCCGATTTTCAGCAATATCTGCTTTCACGAAAGCTGGTGCCGGGGAAAAGCGGCTAGGACTGCCGACGACGAAATAAAAGCGACATCCGGCCCTTTCGACTCGGACCTAGTCATGGCAAGCATTCAGAAGGCCATCCGTGTGAAGCACTATTCTCTGAGCACGGAGCGGACTTACATGGACTGGGCAAGGCGCTTTTTCGATTACACCGGCAATACCAGGAGGGATTATTAGAATCCCTTTGGAGCCTTCATAAGGGCACCTTCTGGTATCTAATCTCCATTAGGCCTCCAGAAGGTTTAAAGGTTAGAATGTTAGGGTCCCTTTTTCCCTTGTTTGGATAAAAAATTCTCTAACTCCTCTCTCAGCGGCAGAGATGGCTGGGCTCCCAATTTTGTTGTCGCCAAGGCTCCGGCCCCGTTGGCAAACCTTAAAATTTCGGGAATAGGTTTACCCTCGGAAAGGCCGCAGGCCAGGGCTCCCATAAATGCGTCCCCTGCGGCGGTTGTATCCACGGCTTTCACCCGGAAGGCCTCCAGGCAAATCTCCTCCTCCCTGTTTTTGAAAAAAAGGCCTTTGGGGCCTAAAGTGATCACTACATTTTTAACACCCCTGCTCAACAGGCTCTTGGCCATTTTGGGAAGATCTTGGTCTCTTTTCATTTTTATCCCGGTCAAAGATTGAGCCTCCCATTCATTGGGAACCAGGAAATCCACAAAAGAAAGGAATGCCGAGGGAAGAGGAATGGAGGGGGATGGATTGAGGAGGGTGAGCGCATCCTGATCCTTGGCCGCCTGCAAAGCCAGGCTTACGGTTTGCAGGGGAATCTCCAACTGGGCTACAAATACACGGATTCCCTTCCAGACCTGGGTGAAACTTTTCAGGTCTTTTTTTGAGAGGGAACGATTGGCTCCCGGAGAAACAATAATCCTGTTCTCCCCCTGGGGATTCACTTCAATCAAAGCAATCCCGGTGGGAAGTTTTTTATCCTGCAGAAGAAATTTTCGGGGGAGTCCATTTTCAATCAAATAATGCCGGTAAGATTTCCCATAGGAATCCATGCCCAGCTTCGTAATGAAGCCCACCTTTCCACCCAGACGCTTTGAGGCAATGGCCTGATTGGCCCCTTTACCGCCAAAGACCGTCACCAGATTCTCCCCTAGGATCGTCTCTCCAGGATCATGAAACCGGGGAATTCTGAGGATAAGATCCACATTGGAACTGCCGAGAACCAGAATCTTTTTGGCCATGGATTCAAGCCCCCAACCTGGATAAGAAGAGTTCTAAAATATTTTCTGAATTCACCCCCAGACAGACCTCCATTTTTTGACTATCCGAGACCTTCTCTCGGGCAACCTCTGAAGTCCGGCCATAAAATTCCCCTGGTTGAGTCTCCACTGTAATGGATAATTTTTCCTTGCTCACCAAATTTGGGTCGATGGCCACACCCACGGCCAGGGGATCATGGAGATGAAAGACCTTCGATCCGCCCCGGAACTGGAAGCCTGCGGAATGATACCCAGTGGCTTCGATGACAAATCGAGGGAAAGGGCGGTAGCGGGGTCTTACCCTTCCTTCGACTATCCGGGGAGAAAGAAAAACTTGATGAGTTACATCGAGCGGGACCAGGGTAATCGGCAACCCGGAAGCGAAGACCATTTGGGCTGCCAGAGGGTCGACAAAGATGTTAAATTCGGCGTAAGAGGTGATGTTTCCCTTCGTCCGAACGGCTCCGCCCATAATCACCACTTCTTTCAGTTGCTTCATTCCTTGCGGATCTTTCTGCAGCCCTAAAGCCAAATTAGTGAGAGGGGCGATGGCGATCAAAGTCATTTCACCCGGATACCGGCGAGCCATCTCAGGGATGAGTTCATCTGCCCGGCCGGGAAAAACCTGCCACCATTCTTCCCCTTCTCTTCGTTCTATTTTTGCACCTCCCAAACCGTCCTCCCCGTGGACAGCGTAAGCGTAAACCGGATCACCCTTTAAGGGTCGATCGGCCCCTTTGGCAATCAACGGCTGCTGCTGAGGTTGGATGAGGGAAAGGACTTTCTGGATATTTCCAAACACCGTTTCTGAGGGGACATTCCCACTCACCGCCGTCACTGCTTTTACCTGCAATTCGGGTGAATGAAAGGCCAGAATGAGGGCCAGGGCATCATCCACTCCCGCATCACAATCGAGGATGATCTTTTTCATTCTTTCAACCTTGAACTCAACCCTCTTCCCTCAGCTCCCCAAGAGGATTATCGTCTAAGAAAAGATTGGAGATTTTTTCCGTGAGCGAGAAAAAGAATATCTCCCAAAAGGTAGGGAAGTCAATCGGAAAGTATCTTGGAGTTTTGCCCTTTCATTTACCCTGATAATAACGCATGGCTTCGGGGATCAGGGTCTTAATGTTGTCAATCCGCGATTCCGGAGCGGGATGGGTGGATAAAAATTCTGGAGGGCGGGACCCCCCCTCTTTATTCATTCTCTCCCAGAAGGGGATGGCTTCCCTCGGGTCATAACCGGCTTTGGCCATGAGCACCAGACCAATGTGATCTGCTTCCGATTCCTGAAGGCGACTGTAAGGAAGTAAAACGCCGACCTGCGCGGCTACCCCGTAGGCCTGCATAAAGATGTCTTGAGTTAGGCCTGCGTTTGTGCCCAGAGCCATCGAGAGTCCCACTCCTCCCAGTTGGGCCAAAAGGCCTTGACTCATTCTTTCATTCCCATGTTTGGCAATGGCGTGGGCGATCTCATGTCCCATCACGACGGCCAACCCGGCCTCGCCACCAGCTAAGGGAAGGATCCCGGTGTATACTGCCACCTTTCCTCCGGGCATACACCAGGCGTTGACTACCTTAGGGTCATCAATCAAACTGAATTCCCAATGATAGTTTTGAATCTCCGACTCCAGGCCTCTCTCCTTTAAAAGGTCTGCGGTGGCTTGGGCAATCCTTTCTCCAACCTTTTTCACCATCTGCACCTTTTGGGGGTCATCGGAAAGCTTGGACTCCTTTAAAGTTTGGGTGTATTGGTCAACACTCAGGGAGAGTAATTCCGAATCGGATACGAGGTGCAAACTTTTTCTTTCGGTCAGCGGGACCGTTGCGCAGGCGGCAAGCAAGCAACCTAGGCCCAAAATGATGAATATCTTGAAAAAAAGGGAGTTAGCGTTATTCGCCCAGGTATAATTCATGATTCGATCCCCCCCTAATCTAAAAATTATTTCTTCCTACATTTTTGAATATATTATCTCATAAATTTTTCCCTTTGACCATGAATCGAGAAAGGGGTACCGATCAGGAAAAATCTGATGGATACCCGGGCGGTTGCGGGTGACAGCCTCTGCGAGTCCTCGGGCAACGGCTGCCCGGGCTAGAATCAATTCTGCGAATAAGGGGTCCCTCTTAAGAAAAATCACCATGCGAACTTGGGCTAAGGCTCTTTCAGCTTAGCCCAAATTTTACCGTTCCCCAATCCGGATAGCTCTCCATCCGCAAGACCCTCAATTCTGATTGACTCCTTTTCTCTATTTTAATACACTCGAAAAGGAATCTAAGCTTGGGTGAATATTCTGAGGATAAAGGCAGTCAAAACGGGTTTATAAATATATACGTTGGCTTATGACGAAAATAGCATGGAGAAGGAGAAGGGATATGAAATTGAATCATGTTGCCGGGAAGAATAGAGGAAGTATTATTCTTTACGCTCTGAGCACATGCCTATGGTGCCGGAAAACAAAACAGCTCCTGGATCAACTGGGCGTGGAATACAATTACATCGATGTTGACCTTTTGGAAGGGGAAGAAAAAGCCAAAGCCACAGAGGATGTGAAAAACTTGAACCCCCGTTGCTCTTTCCCCACCCTGGCAGTCGATGGTCAATGTATTGTAGGCTTTGATGAACAAAAAATCAGGGAGGCGATAAGGTCATGAAGGCTGGGAGGGATTTAAGTTCCGAAGAAGTGAACAGACTCTATGAAAGATTACACCGGGAGGCAGAATCCGCCGGATACCACCTTAATCCGGATGTGGCCTTTACCAAAGAGCTTGCGCAGGGCTTGCTCATAAACGAGCGAAGGTACGGGTATTGGGCCTGCCCATGCAGGTTGGCCTCCGGCAATAAGGAAGAAGACCTGGACATTATCTGTCCCTGCGACTACCGCGATCCGGATCTGACGGATTATGACGCCTGCTATTGTGCGCTCTATGTATCCCAGGCGGCTTTAAAAGGTGAGAGAAAAGTCAAATCAATCCCTGAGAGGCGGCCGCCGGTAGAGGAGCGGAAAAGACTAAAGCCTGAATCCGCAACCAAAAGCATTTCCTCGTTCCCCTTACCCATATGGAGATGCCGGGTCTGCGGCTATTTATGCGCCAGGGAGGAACCGCCGGAAGTGTGCCCTATATGCAAGGCGAAAAAGGAACGGTTTGAGAGGTTTATATAGAATGATTCCCTATTTCGAGTTTTGCCTCGCTCATTGCAAGACTTAAGCCTGAGACGCCCGATGAAGAAGTTTCGTGGTTGGAAATCCGGACGAGGAAATGAGATCTCTGGGGGGAAGGGAAGGTGGTCCAATTTTGCCTGACTTTCATAATCCATTTCCTTCGGACACCCTTTTGTGATAATATAATAAAAATTACTCAATATTTTTCTCTTGGCCAAGGAAATAAACGAAAAGGAGGATTTTACCATGGGAAATAAAGAGAATGAGGAAAGCAGGTTCTTGCAGGGTTTTTTGATTGGCGGCATCTTGGGCGTACTGGCAGGTATTTTGTTCGCCCCTAAACCCGGAAAAGAGCTTAGATCTGAGATCAAGCAGAAAGGGGAAGAGGTCTTGGACGAAGCCAAGCACCTGTATTCCGAGACCCGGACGAAAGCAAATGCCATCCTTGAAGATGCCCGACGTCGGGCAGAAGAACTCAAAAAAGAGGCCAGCCGTCATCTGGCAGAAGCACGCCAGAAGGCTAAGGAGATCTTGAGGCGCCAAGAGGAGAAAGCTGTTGCGGCCAGAGAATCAGAGAAAGAAGGGAAAGCCGAGACAAAAAAAGAACCGAAGGAACCGGTGGGAGGTGGCATCTAGCCTTGACGCAGTGGGTTTTCTGGGGAAGGGATAAGAATAAAGCAAAGGCTTAAACCGAAGGGAGAACATCATCCATGGCTCTAACCATCAGTCTCATAGTCATTGCGGCGAGCCTAGCGGTTGCCGTGCTCATTCAAATTTTAACTCTTCTACAGATCCGCCGGGCAGCCCGCGAGGTGGAAAAAGTCTTAGAAACAGCCCGTATGCAATTCGCCCCCCTGAGCCATGACCTGACTGTCATTTCTCAGCAGGTCAATGGGATCTTGCAATCTTTCCATCGGCAAGTGGACAAAGCGGAGGAAACCGTAACGACCGTGCGGGACGCGGCCGTGCGCTTGCAGGAGTTCGAGGAAGGAGTCTTACACAAGATTGAGGAACCTCTGCTTGAGATGGCTACCCTGTTCGGGGCAGTGGGCCGAGGGGTTGGGGCTTTTGTCCGCATGATCCGCCGTTGAACGATGGGGGTTAGGGGACTCCGAAAGAAATCCATTCCTTAGAGAACCTTTGGGTCTCAGGGAATAATAGAATAGATTCCTTGATAGAAAAAAAGTCTTTTCCTCAGTCATAGGAATTTTCCCAAGCCAGTTTTCTCCTCTCGAAAAACCAATCTACCTGTTAGGTAAAATTCAGAGGTTTTGCCATTTCCATCATTCAAGCGGACTGCAGAGGTATGGATCGTGCTGTGAATCAAAGGACTGCTCTACTGGTTACCACAGCGGGATCTTTCCTGACCCCTTTTATGGCATCTTCTGTGAATATTGCCCTTCCTTCCATGGGAAGGGAATTTTCCATGGATGCAGTTTTATTAAGCTGGGTTTCGAGTTCTTATCTTCTGGCGGCAGCCATGTTTCTTGTCCCTTTCGGAAGGATCGCGGACCTATATGGTAGAAAAAAGATTTTTACTTACGGCATCATTATTTATACTCTTTCCTCCTTCCTCTCGGGAGTTTCCACTTCCGCGTTGACGCTGATTTCCTTTAGAATTTTGCAGGGGATCGGAGGATCGATGATCTTTGGCACAGGATTGGCCATCCTCACCTCCGTATTCCCTGAGGGCGAGAGAGGAAAAGTTTTAGGAATCAATGTGGCCTCCGTTTATTTAGGGCTTTCTCTGGGACCCTTCATTGGAGGGTTTTTAACGGAGCATATTGGCTGGAGAAGTATTTTCCTGGTCCAGGTACCTATGGGATTAATCATCGTTAGTTCCATTCTCTGGAAGTTGCCAGGAGAGTGGGCGGAGGCCAAGGGGGAAAAGTTTGATTTTTTCGGCTCCATCCTCTATTGCCTTACCCTCGTTGCGATCATGTATGGTTTTGCCCTGTTGCCCCGGGAGGCCGGCGCAGCGGTCATTTTGATCGGTGGCTTGGGTTTTTGGGCCTTCCTTAGGTGGGAAATAAGAATGAAAAGTCCAGTTTTAGATATTCATCTTTTCCGGAATAACAAGGTTTTTGCCTTCTCGAACCTGGCCGCTTTAATCAATTATAGTGCCACCTTTGGCGTGGGTTTTCTTTTAAGCCTTTACTTGCAGTACCTGAAAGGATACAGCCCTCTGCATGCAGGTTCGATTTTGGCCGCTCAGCCCGCAACGCAGGCGATTTTTTCACCGTTTGCTGGCCGACTCTCAGATAAGATTGAACCGCGGATCGTCGCTTCCATGGGGATGGGGTTTACTGTTGCCGGGCTCTCCCTCCTGACTTTCTTAAATGAAAGAACTGCTCTGGGGTTCATCCTCACAAGTCTCCTGCTCCTCGGTTTTGGCTTTGCTCTTTTCTCATCGCCCAACGCCAATGCGGTGATGAGCTCCGTAGAAAAGAGATTTTACGGAGTTGCCTCGGGAACGCTGGCCACCATGCGACTGGTTGGGCAGATGCTCAGCATGGGGATCGTCACCTTGCTATTTGCCGTGTATATAGGCAGAGTGCCGATTACCGCAGCCTCCCACCCACTTTTTTTGGGGAGTGCCCGGACCGCCTTCTATATTTTTGCCACCCTTTGTTTTGGAGGCATCTTTGCTTCTCTGGCGCGCGGGAAGGTCCGATAGATTTGGGTTGTTCCTTTCTGGGGGAGGGGGCACGGTGACCGAATAACGGACCCGAAGAATTCTGAATGGCGAGGATGGAAATTATGTAGAAATCACCCGGGGGACCTGCCCGGCATAGACCACCACATACCGCAGGAGGAACCCGCCAACGAGGACAGAGACGGCCACCGCCATGGAGATCCAGGGATTGTGCTCGCGCAGAGCCACATGCTGGATGAAATGGGGGATCAATTCATAGACTTCGAGGGCCAGAGGAAAAAGGATTCCCAGTCCTACGACCAATCCCCAGAAGAGAAAGGTGAATTCACCGCCCATGATGAGTTTGGCGGCTTCTACCGAACTTCGCGGGGAGGCATAGAGGCCGAAGATGAAAAGAAGAACAGCGATGATCGCCAGGATCATGAGGACGAAATCGATGGAATGAACCATGAACTTGTTTGTCTCAATCTCGTCCCGGCTCATTCCGCCAAAACCCTTGACGAAGCAGCCTACCAGACAGATCGATGCTGTACCCGTCTTCAAGGCCGAAACGAGGAAGAGCATAGGCAACATGGGATTGTTCCAGAAAGGCCTGGCGACCAGAGCTCCCAGCAGAACTCCCGTATAAATTCCCACCAAAAGAGAGACCGGGATTCCTGCCAGCCCCACCCACCCACGGATTCCATTCAGGTTCTCCCGGCGCAGCCTTTGAAGTAGAGGGCTCAACTTGATCGCCCGGATGATTTTCACTTTTTCCCACCCTTGGGGAATCCGCTTGAACAGGTCCATCAATTCGAAACGCTCGGGGAGCCAAAGGTAAAAGTAAAGAAAGCTAAGAAAGGAAAAGATCAAAAGGAGCCATGACCCCAGAGACATAACCGAATGGACCTGAAGGGTTACTAGAAGTTTCCAGAAGAGGGAAGGCCTTTCCAAGTCGTAGATGAGGCAAAGAATTCCAAGAATCAGGGGGAAGGGGGCGATGTAGGCCCCAATTCGGGTGAGGTTCTGGTATTTTTCCTTGCCGAGAAAATAAGCCAGCGCCGAGATCGCAAAGGCTCCGGCGCTGACTCCAGCCACAAAAAGGTAAAGCGCTACACTCCAGTTCCAGAAAGTAAAAATGGTCCCTTCCATGAAAAACTCCTTAAATCGCCACAGAGGCCACCGAGGACACAGAGCATAAGAACCAAATGCCAAAGTCCGAAATCTCTTTCCCGGATTTTGATAATCATGCCTTTTGCTTTTAGAATTAAATTTTTCGGTGCTCTCTGCGTGCTCTGTGGCAAAAAATTCTTTCTTTTGGTCCGCCGCCGGCGGACATTGCGTCAGCTTCACCCACCCCCGATTTTGGGTTTGAAGGAAGGATCCTCTTTGCCCCTGGAAGCATCCCGAAAAATAGCAGGGGTATCTTTGGCGTAAGCCAGGTCCAGCGGCTCCTCGATTTTTTCTGGAGCCGAGGCCATTTTCCAGAGCTTTTCCTCATTTCCCAGCCTAGCGGGGTTCTCCTTTTTGCTGCATCCGGCGAGGATGGAAATTCCTCCCACCGCCAGGGCAGCGAAAATGGACTCAATGAAAGTCCTTCGGTCCATGACTCTTGGCCTTCCCTTCTTTCCTTTCGTGCACCAGGAATAAATTTATGAGTTCGATGGCATTTCGATAAAAGGGGTGGGGATTGGCCTGATCCACGCGGTCCTTAAGATCCGGAATCCAGTCCAAGTGGTCCTTAATAAACCTCTGAACTTGCTCCTGGGTCGTGGAATGATAAAGGAGAGAAAGGAATTCCAGCTCGAGGACCAGATGATCCGGGGTGCTTCGGAATTCCTCCGGGACCTCCAGGGACAACTGGCGAAACATTTCCCGCATATGGAGAGCCGCATCTCCCATGAGAAGGCCCTTCTCTCCGGCAAAAGCTAAGACACAACCGCTGTCCCCGGTCCAGCGTTTATAGGTGGATTCTACCAACGATATTTCTGGGCCCGGCAAATTGGCAAAGAGACGCACATATTCCCTCTGCAAGATCTGCAAATCGCCTTCCGAACTTCTCTCATTGGACAACTCTGCAAGAAGTTGTAGATCGCCGCCGCACTCCCCGATATTTTTTTCGAGTAAAGACCGAATTCCTCCTTGCTTCAGCTGTTCCATCATTTCCCCATCCGGGGGGGCCAGGAGGCAGGCGGCCAAAGCGCAAAAATATCCTTTCTCTCGATCGGTCATTCCCCTTAGGCCTTCCTGTAATAAATTCTCGGCTTGGTGTTCAGGGTCATTTTAAATTGTCTCAGCCGGTTCCGATTTTTGGCGATGTACCGGGAAATTTCACTGTTGGGGTCGTCCAGGTCCCCAAACATTCGGACCCCGGTCATGCAAGTGGTCATACAGGCCGGCTTTCCGCCTTTCTCCACAAATTCGATACAGAAGCGGCATTTTTCGATGTAGCCTTCCTTCTTGATAATTCGCACGTTGTAAGGGCAGGCGGCGATGCAGTACTTGCATCCGATGCAGTCCTTTTCGTTGACCAGGACCACTCCGTCTCTCCTCTTGTGGGAAGCTCCCGTAGGGCAGACGGATACGCAGGGCGGGTTGTCGCAATGCTGGCATTGCACGGGCAAGAATTCCCGGGTAAAGTTGGGAAAAGTCCCGTATTCCCTCTCCTCCAGGTGGTTGTAAGCCTCATTCTCCCGCAAGTTGTTTTGATTCTGGCAGGCCACGCGGCAGGCATGGCATCCCACGCATTTGGTTTCATCGATGACCATTCCGTATGCTGCCATTCTTCCTTCCTCTAGGCTTTCTTTACCTGGACGATGATTTCGGAGGACATGGCGTGGCCCACCGTTGGATCAAACAGGGTGGGGAGGAAATCGTTGTACGATAGACCGATATCATAGGCCGTCCCCAGGTACTTGGAGAAGACGCCATAGCCGCTGGGAAGCCAGACACAGGAGGGATGAACCCCCTCGGTCAATTTCACCCGGATCTTCCCCTCTCCCACCAGAGATTTGATTTGCACCAGGCTTCCATCGTTCAGGCCCAACTGTTCGCCCCTCCGGCGATTCATCCAGAGGCGAATCAAGTCGTACCGGCGGCTGATCTGCATGAGGTAAGGCTGATTGGCGGTCATGGCGTGGGTGTGGAACGCCTGCTTTCCATGGAGGAGGCGGAAGGAATGGGGATCTTTAGGGTCGGGTGAAACCAAAGGCTCCTCCCAGCGCGGAATGGGAGGAAATCCGAGTTTTTCCAGCGTGGAAGAGTAGATCTCCACTTTTCCCGAAGGGGTGTCCAGTTTGTCGAACCCTTCCTTCCACGGTTCCCCCACGAACAGGACCCCTTTTTCCTTCAGGTCCGCCAGAGAGCCCCCCAGAGGCTTGAGGCGGAGCTGGTTGGCTTCCTCCAGGTTGAACTCAAAATATCGCCCGATGCCCAGATGATGGGCCAGCTCGATAATGATCCGAGTGCCCGGCCGGCTATCGAACATGGGCTCCAGGACTTTTTGCTGGATGCTGACCTGAGCCCTCTTGCCGCTGTGCTTGGTATCAATGGCCTCGTCCCGTTCCAGGTAGAAGGACTCGGGAAGCACATAATGGGCGATAGAAGCAGTTTCGGAAAGAACCGTGTCGATCACTACGAGAAGGTCGAGTTTTTTATAACCTGCAAGGACGCGCTTAGGGTTGGGGTTGGTACGAAGAGGATTATGGTGGTACACAAACCCGCATTTCAATTGTCCCCGCAGGGCCAACTCCGGAATGGCGTGGGCGATTCCATCGCCGTAAGAACCGAGAGGGTATCTACCGGGCATTCCCGTTCCATCTGCTTTGGGGACCTTAGGACCTTCCGGGACCGGATGCTTGGGCTGCAACTCTCCCAACTCCGCCGACTGGGCAAAATAGATTCCGCCCTCCCGGTTGACGTTTCCCAGGAGACTATTGGCAATAGCCAGGGCTCTTACGGTTTGGAAGCTGTTCAGATACTGGGAGCCGAAAGCGCCATGATACCCCCGGTGGATGAGGACTTTGGGCTTTTCTTGGGCCATCTCCCGGGTGATCCGGACGATCGTCTGGGCCGGAATCTCGCATACCTTCTCTGCCCACTCCGGAGGATAGTTGACGATCTCGTCATCCAGTTGCTCAAACCCCACGGTTTTTTTCTGGACAAATTCCCGGTCATACAGCCCTTCTTTGACCATCACATTGATCATGGCCAGGAGGAGAGCCAGGTCCGTCCCCGGTTTTATGGGAAGCCATTCATCCGCCAGAATGGCGGTCTCGCTGTGCCTGGGGTCCACCACGACAAGTTTGGCCCCCTTGCTTTTGGCTTTCGTGATGTCAACCATCTGCCCCAGATCGATTCCTCCCGCCGGGTTTCGTCCGATGATCATGATGTACCGAGAGTTGGCCAAATCGTTGGAGGGAAGCTTTCCGACGGTGTAATTCCAGCCGGCGTTTCGAGCCGTGTAACAGGTAGAGCCGTGAGTGAAGTAATGGGGGCTGCCCAGGGAGTGCATGAGCCTCAAGGCATAGGCCTGGTTGGACTGGGGGTAGTTGATCCAAAAGATGGACTCCGGGCCGTTGTCCATCAAGGTCAGGTTGATTTTCTGGGCGATTTCCTTGTAGGCCTGTTCCCAGGAAATGGGCTGAAAGCGGCCGTCGACTCTCTTCAAAGGCCCGCGAATGCGGTCTGGGCTGTATAGATCATGGATATAGCCGTGTCCCTTGGGACAGATAAAACCTTGATTCCCATTGGCTTCCGGATTTCCCTCGACCTTCCAGATCCGGTTGTTCTTTACATGAGCGAAGATGGCGCAGCGATTCCCACAGCCATTGCAAAAAGTTGGAATCCGGGTGACCGGCGCCTCCGAGCTGAGCCTGGCCCAACTCTTAAAATCCAGGAGTTGAACGCTCAGGCCCAGAGCCCCCAGGCCCACGGCCGTCCCTTTCAAAAACTTTCGCCGGGTAATCATAGACCGTTTATCAGTCTGTTGAAAAATTGGCTAAATTTCAAGGCAAAATGCAAAATTCAACCCAGAGAGCGCTTCTGGACTCGTTCCCTCCGCGCTCTCCACGTTCTCTGCGGTGAAAGTATTTTTTAGCGCACGACAGGGTAACCAGCCTTGATCCAATCCTCAAACAGAGCATCCATCAATACGGCATTTTTGTAACCCAGGTCGTTAAGGGTCTTCGTGGCTAAAGCCGAGCGGCTTCCCGTCTTGCAGTAGACGTAGATCTTGGCATTCTGATCTGGGATCTTGTTGAAGACGTTAAACTCCAGCGTCCCCCGGGAGATGTTAACGGCTCCGGGAAGATGGCCGGCGGCAAATTCCCCCGGATCTCTCACGTCGAGGATGATCGCTTTTTCTTTCGTATCAATGGCGGCCTTCACATCCGCAGCAGAAACTTTTTGAATAGACCCTTTGGCTTTCGCGACCATCTCCTTCACCACGGGCGGAGGCCCTGCAGGTGCCTTATCCTGAGCCAGCGCCATACCGACCATCGAGAGGGCAAACAGGATGGATGCCATCGCTACCAACATTCTCTTTCTCATTTCTTTCTTCTCCTTTTTCTTTTGTTTTTGCTGGACCATTCATCATGGCCGGTTTACACTCATGGCCTCTTCCAGTTGCTTCAGGTCAAAAGGTTTTTCCAGATAACCTCGAATCCCTGCAAGCCATGCTTTCTGCTTCTCCTCTCATTATACCTTATTTTCTCAAAACCCGCTTATCTCCGATGCGTAGGGTCAGCTTTTTGCCATCGAAGTGTTTCATCAGGGGAATAGCGAATTTGCGGGAAACTTGGGAGAGCTCCTTAAACTGGGTGGGGGTCATCTCCTTTCTTACGCCTTTTATACCCTGACGATTAAAGAAAATTTAAGGCTTGCCTGGCCAAGCCCGAAATGGTAGTATTACATGAATTCAACCTGAGGATTTGCAGATCCTGTAAGCGAAGAGAAAAGAAGCCGAAAAAGCCAAACTCCGAGCAATCGGAGGACGGAAAACCACGGGTCCCAAAAGAAACCCAACAAGTTGGTCTCTTACCTTTAGCTACCCGCTGTCAGCCATAGGCTAAAGGTCTCATTGGGTGGATTTGCGAGGGCAAATCCCTGGGATCGCCGGGTCGCCGAAGCTCGATCGAGGAAACCGGACGCCCCGTGGGTTATTTTTGAGGAGGGGGTCCGGTTTTTATTTTTGGGGATTGGACCGAGAAATTGAAGCCCTGTGGGAAAAACATCACAGGGTTGAAGACCTGGGGCCGATTTCATTCTAGGCCAATGCCAGAAAAAACATGTTGGGTTCTGATTTAGGAGGGACGACCGCATGGAAAAGCAGGCCGAGGAGATCTTGCCGAATCAAGTCGCCCTCGAAAAAATCGCAATGAACATATCCACTCAGCTCATCCATCTGGGTTCTGATGAGCTGGACAGAGGGATTCACACCGCCTTGCAAACCGTCGGAGAGGCTACGGGTGCGGACCACGGCTATCTTTACCTCTTCTCCGATGACCGGGCGAAGCTAAGCAGAACCCATTGGTGGTGTCCCTCAGAGTGGAAAAAGCAAATCGATGCGCCCCGGGAGTGGTGCGTGCAGGATTTCCCTTGGATACAGGAACAGATAGAAAAAGGCCAGGTGGTGCACATCCCCGGGATTGCCGACCCTCCTCCCAAGGCGAGCGCCACCAAAGAAATCTTCCCCTCGCAGGGATGCCGGTCGTTCATTCTGATCCCGTTGATGTCGGGAAAACCCCCCGTCGGAATTTTGGGATTTGAATCGGTGAAGGCGGAGAAAACTTGGCCGGAAGAAATGATCGGACTGCTCAGATTGGTAGGAGAAATATTCATCAATGCCCTGGAGCGCCGACGGATTGAAAGAGAGCTGAAAAAAATTGAAGAAAGATATCGAAATCTGGTGGAGAACATTAACGATGTAATCTTTTCCCTGGATATCCGGGGATGTTTCACTTACATCAGTCCGGTGATCGAGCAGGTCGCTTTATATAAGGTCGACGAAATGATGGGACAGCCTTTTGCCTACTTTCTCCTTCCGGAAGAATTGCCAGAATTCCTGAATTATTTGCAGCGTACCCTGGCTGGCCTCTCGCAGCCGCACGATTTCCAAATTTTGAATAAAGAAGGCAGTATCCGCGAAGTGCGCATCTCCAGCCGGCGCTTGCTGGAAGGCGATCAACCAGTGGGCTTGACTGGAATGATGAGCGACGTCACCGACCGGAAGTGGGCAGAATTGTTGCTCAGGCGGGCCGAAGAGAAATATCGTAGCATCTTTGCCAATGCGGTGGAAGGCATCTTCCAGTCCACGCTGGATGGCCAGTTCCTCGTAGCCAATCCAGCGTGCGCGCGCATCCTGGGCTATGCCTTTCCCGAAGAATTGACTCTCCCGGATACCCATGTAAAGCGACAATACTTTGTGGACCCCGAACACTATAGAGAGTTTCGACGGCTCGTAGAAGAAGGCCATATTGTTAAAGGATATGAGACTCAGGTCTATCGTAAGGATGGGAGTAAGATTTGGATATCCATGAATGCACTGGCGATCCACGACTCCAACGGGGCGGTTCTCTTTTATGAAGGGACGATGGAAGACATCACCGAGCGGAAATGGGTGGAGGACCAGGTTCGCTACTTGAGTTTTCATGACAAATTAACCGGCCTTTATAACCGCGCGTACTTCGAGGAAGAATTGAAGCGGTTGGATACCGAGAGACAGTTGCCCATCAGTGTGATCATGGGAGATGTCAATGGCTTAAAACTGGTCAATGATGCCTTTGGTCATCAGGAAGGGGATAAGCTTTTGACCCGGGTCGGCGTCATCCTCAGGGAGTCTTGCCGGAAGGAAGATGTGATCGCCCGCTTGGGAGGGGATGAGTTTGCCATCTTCTTGCCCAGGACGAGCGATGAGGAAAGCATGGCGATCGTCGAACGGATAAAGCTCGCCGGCAGCCAAGTCGGCCAATATCCGGAGAAACCCAGCATTGCCCTTGGGGCTGTGACTAAAAAGGAACCTTTCCAGGATATTCAAAAAATCTTAAAAGAAGCCGAGGAAAGGATGTACAGGAGTAAGCTCCTGGAGAACAAAAAGGTCCGTGACTCCATCATTTCTTCCCTGCGGAGGACCCTTTTTGAGAGAAGCCATGAATCCGAAGAACACGCCTATCGCCTCCGGGAATTGGCCTTGCAACTCGGCCATACTCTCGGGCTGTCGGATAGTGAATTAGACCAGTTATCGCTCCTGGCGATCCTGCATGACATCGGTAAGATCGCCATCCCGGAAGGAATCATCATTAAGCCGGGCGATTTATCCCCTGAAGAATGGGCAATGATTTGGAAGCATCCAGAGACCGGGTATCGCATTGCCGGGTCGTCTCCTGAACTGGCCCCGATTGCCGAAGCCATTTTGGCCCATCATGAATGGTGGGACGGAAACGGCTACCCCAGAGGGTTAAAAGGGCAGGAGATTCCGATCATTTCCCGAATCATCGCGGTTGTGGAAGCGTATGACGTGATGACCCACGGACAGCCGTATAAGAAAGCGGTAAGTAAGGAAGAAGCTTTGCAGGAGCTGCGAAAAAAGGCCGGGATTCAGTTTGATCCGCAGCTCACCGACCGGTTCATGAAAATTGTTTCCTCTGAGTAATATCCTTTGCGGTTAGCCCTCCTGACAACCTGGCGGATAATTCCTTGTCAAACAAAATCCTATTTTCGCAGAACCCGCTTATCTCCGATGCGCAGGGTCAGCTTTTTGGCGTCGAAGTGTTCCATCAGAGGAATGGCGAATTTGCGGGAAACTTGGGAGAGCTCCTTGAACTGGGTGGGGGTCATCTCCTTGTGTTGCTGCAGGAAGCTGATTAGTTTTCCTTCCAGCTCCTGCATAGCCTGTTGATGAAAGTGGAGATCCTCTTTCACTTTAACCAGCGTGCCCTCTTTCGTTAAGAGCCGGAGGACTGGCTTAAGCTCGCTTTCGGAAACGGCGAGCTGTTGGGCCACTTCTTTCACCAGCGGGGGCTGCAGCTTTCCCTGGGCATAAAGGAGAACCATTTTTTGACGCAGGTCTTTTTCCTCTTCCTTGAGGGAGATGGTGTACGAACTCAGGCGGATCGTCTCTTTTTCCGCTATCATTTTTTTCTCTTCGATCAGAGTGGAGAGCAGATGGTTGAAAAGCCGGGCATCCATTTGCGGGGGAAGCTTGGTCTTGAGCTCCTCTCTCATTGCCCCGGGCTGGAGTGGATTCTGGCGATGAAACTCTTTCAGGTAATCCAGGCAGAAGCGCTTCAGGTCGGTCATCACCTGGGAGTGGATGTAGCGAAGCCGATCGCCGTTGTAGCGCAAGATCCCGCCCGCAGAGACCAGGCTTTCGACATGAGATTTTAACTTGGCAGGGAGCATGTTGGAACGCATGATTAGGTCGGGCCAGGAAAGCCCGGCCGGCCCGGCTCGCAGGAGACGGAGCTTGAGCTTCTCATCGTCGGAACCCTTCTCTAAAGTTTCCATCTCCTCTTTTACCTGCTGGGAGAACCTTTTATGTCGTGAGGGAAAAGCGTCTAAGACCTCGCCGCCACCGATGGTCAAGAGAGGGGAGTAGCTGCGGATGACAAATCGGTCGCCCGCAAGGGCGACGATGGGGTCCTCTAAGCGGACCTGTAGTAGGGCTTCTTCCCCGGGCTTGACTTCCTCCCGATTCAAGAGGATGGCCCGCCCCAATACCTCCACGGTTCCCAAATGCAAACGAACCCGGGTTCGATTTTTAAGTGGTTTGGGGGAACTGGACAACAGTTGGGAGATCACGTCTAAAGAAGCCGTGGGCTTCAGACTCTGGGAGAGAGCCAAGACATTCCCTCGATCGATGACGGTCTTTTCCAGGCCTTGCAGGTTGATGCCGGCGCGCAGGCCAGCCGTGGCCATTTCCACAGGCTTGCCGTGGGCCTGAATACCGCGCACTTTGGCTTCCAGGCCTTTGGGAAGTACTTCCAGGGTATCCCCTAAGGAGACTTTTCCGGAGATGATCGTGCCTGTGACCACTGTGCCAAACCCCTTGATGGTGAAGACCCGGTCGATGGGCAACCGGAAGAGTCCTGCGGGGGAACGCTCTTCTACCTCCTGGGCCAGCTGGTTCACTTCGGCGACAAAAGCCTGCAGGCCTTCTCCCGTGACCGAAGAAAGAGGAAGGATGGCCGCTCCTTCCAGGAAAGTTCCTTTGACAAACTCCTGGATTTCCTCCTTGACCAGTTCCAGCCAATCCTTCTCTACCAGGTCGATTTTTGTGAGGGCGATCATGCCTTTCTTCACCCGCAATAGTCTGCAGATATCCAGGTGCTCCCGGGTCTGCGGCATAATCCCTTCATCGGCAGCAATGACCAGAGCGACCAGATCAATGCCCGTGGCCCCGGCGACCATGTGGCGGACAAACTTTTCATGACCCGGTACGTCCACGATGCTGATTTCCAGCCCGCTGGGCAGAACCATGGAAGTAAAGCCCAGTTCAATGGTAATCCCGCGCTCTTTCTCCTCTTTGAGGCGGTCGCAGTCCACCCCGGTCAGGGCCTTGATCAAAGTAGTCTTCCCGTGGTCGATGTGTCCAGCCGTCCCCAAGACAACTCTTTTCATAAATACAGTTCCTCAGCCACAGAGAGCACAGAGGTCACAGAGAATAAATTCGAAATTCTAAATTAATTGAAATGTTCAAAATTCAAATGGCCGACGCTAGATAATTTGGGATTTTGAGGTTGAAATTTTTAATTTGTTTTGGATTTTCCTATTCTGATTCAATAATTTCTTCTCTGTGTTCTCTGCGGCAAAAAGTAGCTATTTACTTTTTTCCAGATTCCTCAAGGCTTCTTCCATCTTCTTCAATTCTTCACCGTAGCCTCCCCAGTTTCCCTGGCGCAAGAATTCCTGGGCCTTGCGGTAATGCACCAGGGCTTCTCCCGCGATCTGCCGGTCGGACTTCTCCTTTTGGGGAACCGTTGCCACGGCCAGCCTGGGGGCCTCTTTTTCTCTCAGCAATTCGCCACCAAATACCCGTTGCAAGGAGAGCTCTAAGTTTTCCTCCATGGCCAGGGAGTTTCCGAAGGCCACGATGACCCGTTTCAACTCCGGGAGCTGGCCTTTCTCCGCGGCTAAATAGAGGGGTTCGACGTAGAGGATGGATTTCTCTATGGGGATGGCCAGCAGGTTGCCCCGGATCACCTGGGAACCCCGCTGGTTCCAAAGAGAGAGTTGCTTGGAGATCTCGGCATCTTGGTCAATCCGGGCCTCGATCTGCCGCGGGCCATAAACCAATTTCTGTTTGGGGAAGTCGTAAACCACCACTTCTCCATAATGCGGCGGATCACAGCGGCCGGCCATCCAGGCGGACATGTTGTCCCTTTTACTGGGAGTGAAGGGGAGCAGGAGAACGAACTCTTCTTTCTTCCCGTCGGGCAATCTCATGATCGTGTAGTAAGGCTGCATCTCCTGCTCTCCGCCCGGCCCGGATTTCCTGGGAATGGACCAGAGGTCTTCCTTGTTGTAGAAGACCTGAGCATCCTGCATGTGGTAGGTGCTGTACATCCTGGCCTGGATGTTGAGCAAACCCGGAGGATAGCGGATATGGCTGCGCAAATCGGGGGGCATCTCCTCCAGGGATTTGAGAAGGCCGGGAAAAATCTTGGCGTAGGTTTGAATGATAGGGTCTGAAGAATCACTGATATAAAGCTGCATCGTCCCATCATAGGTGTCGACTACGACCTTGACTGAGTTACGGATGTAATTGCCCAGGTTCTCGATGGGTTCGGAATAAGGAAAGCGGTCGGTCACCGTGTAGCCGTCTAAAAACCAGAAAAGACGGCCTTCCGGAGAGATGACCAGGTAAGGATCCGGGTCCAGGCGCACAAAGGGAACCACCCGGGAGACCCGCTCGCTGATCCTGCGATAATACATGACCCGGCTTTGGCTGGTGACGTCATCCGAGAAAAGAATGGTGAGAGAACCAAACCGAGCGGCGAAGATCAGCTTTCGCCAGAAGGAGAGGGGCACGCCTCCCTTGCCTTCGTAACGGGAGTAGACGTTTTTTTCGCCCACCGGGTAGTCAAACTCCGGACGCTTAGTCCGGACGAAGACGTACTCGTTGGAAGTCTCCCCGTAGTAAATTTCCGGGCGAGTGATCTTGATGTTCGCGGAGGAGACCGGCGGGATGTCTTTAATGAAAAATTCCGGCAGTCCTTCCCGGGAGATCCGATTCACCGGACCCAGGACAGCTCCGTAGCCATGGGTGTAAGTCAAGTGCTCGTTGATCCAGGTGCGGGCAGGCAACGCCCGGTAGGAAAGCTCTCTGGGGGAAAGCATGACCTGACGGTACTCGCCGTTGATCGTGTAGCGGTCGTTGTCTACGTCTTGGAATTTGTAATAGGTGCGAATCTCCTGCAACTGGCCGTAAGTGGAAAGAAGGGGGGCGTGATCCCATAGGCGGATATTCTTGATGGTCAGGTCGTTGCGCCGCAGGTCTTCGCGAGTTAGGCTTTCTTCGGCTGGGAATTCCCGGTCCTGCACGCCATCCAAACGGTAGGCAATCCGGGTATATTTGATGTTTTGTTCGAGAAAGGGCTTCTCCAGCACAATCTCGTTGGGCACCACTTTGAATTTTTGAACCAGGGAGGGATAAATGCCCGTACCTCCAATCACCACTACCAAGAAGGCAGCCACCCCCAAAGCCGGGAGCCTCCAGGCGCTGCGAAAGACCAGAGAGAGAATGGATAGGCCGCAGAAAACGGTGACTCCCATCAACAGCTTTAGAATCCATAATTGGGTCGTGACATCGGTATAGCCGGGGCCAAAGACCACTCCCCGCTTGGTAAAGAGGATTTCATTCAACTCGACCCACACTCCCCCTGTCCCGACAAAGAATATGGCTGCAGCTAAAATTGCTATATGGGTCCGGGCTGCCGGGGCGATCCGCAAGGTCCGGGGAGGTATGAATTGAAAGGACCGGCGTATAAAATAGATCAATGCCGTGGCTATGGCCGTCAAGATCAGGACGGTTATCAACCACCCGTAAAGATAGTTCAGGAAGGGAAGTTGGAAGACGTAGAAACCGATGTCCTTCTTAAAGAGGGGATCGGAAAAGCCAAAGGGCGTGGCCTGAAAAAAAAGCAAATAATTCTCCCATTGGGCCGACCCGCGCAATGTGGCGAATAAGGAGAAAAGAATGGAACCCAAGAGGATCAGCACTCCGATGGGATGATTCCCCGCCTCCCAGGGCGGGATGTGAATCAGGGCGTCCTTATTCACCCAATAGCCCCGGGAGGAGAAGCGGTTGGCCAGGAAAAGGTTCAGGTAGAAGATGGCGAAGAAGGCCACGCCAAAGAGAGCTCCTACCTTCATCTGGGTTAAAAAAGTGACTAAGAAAACGTTCTCGTACCCCAGCTCCTGGAACCAATACCAATCCGTGATCATCTCGATGCCCCGCCAGAGGAGCATGAGCAGGAGTAAGGCGGTGATAAAAATAACGATTCCCATCGCGCGGCGCACTGGCGGGACAGGGCTTCCAGGGGTTCTCTTTGGACTCATCTTCTGCTCTCCTTAGCGTCGGATTTTAGATTTCTTGTCTTCCAATTTTCAATAGGGCAAAGTATACCAGAAGGCTTCGCCCTTCACAATTCCCTTTTTTTGGCTTGACAACGGACAAAATCCCTCGCTAAATTTTAAAGAGGAAATAACTTTAGGCAACTTGGCCATTTCAGGCACTTTCATCCACTTTAGGCACTTTAGCGCACTTTAGGCATTTTAGGCAGTTCTTTAACTATGTTTATTGCTATCGATGGGTATAACTTCATCAAGCAATCCCCAGAATTGCGCAGGCTCGAACAAATCGAACTGCAAAAAGCCCGCGAGGGGTTGATTGAGAGATTAGCTCAGTACAAGCGTCTTAAAGGCCATGCCATCACCGTTGTCTTTGATGGCGGGCCACAAGGAACCTCGATTGGGCGTCGGGAACGCTCCAGGGGAATCGAGATTATTTTTTCTAAGCCCGGCGAGAAGGCAGATGATGTTCTCAAGCGCTTGTCGGCGGAAAAACGAGAGGGGATCACGGTGGTGACCTCTGACCGGGACGTGGCCCTCTTCGCCGTGAAGAAAGGTGCAATCGCCATCCCCGCCTCCGACTTCGCTGAAAAAATGGAAATGGCCCAGGTCTATGTTTGGAAGGGAAGCGAGGGCGAGATGCTTTCTCCAAATCGATCCGTGGCCCCGGTCAAGAAGGGACCTTCTCATCGACTTTCCAAATCTCAGAGAAAGGCCGCCGCAGCGGCGAAGAAGTTATAGCCTTTTTCCTGATCATCTCCCCGAACCAAGCTATGGCAGGTAGAAGAAGGGGGTCGATCCGCCGTGGCTTTCACAGGGCGACCCAGACCGGGTGAAGCGGGTAATCTTCTTGACTAGGGGGGGAAAAAGAGGTAGCCTTTCATATAGGCATTTTCCTTTGGGAACGGAGGAATGACGGAATGAATATGCCAGCCGTTTCATTGGTGTATAGCGATGAAAGATATGAGGTTTGGGTGGATGCCGAAAAAGACAACATCACGCTCAGCATGACGGACCGGGGGGTGACCGTGCTGTTCACAAAGGAAGAGTGGCTGGAGTTCCAAGAGGTTATTGGCAACATCATGCTAGAGGAAGAGAAGGAGGCAGAAGAAGCCCCTTAAATTTGCGCTGACGATTGAGACGTAGGTGTCATGCAGGTTGATAAACATCAGCTTCTAAACACTGTTATCTATGTTCGGAGCATCCGAGAGCAGATCATCAGCTCTTCTTTTACCCCTAAATCCGATTTTTATTGCATCCAGTGTAAGCAGATGCGCCCCTTTGGGGGCGACTTAGCCATCCAATACTACGGCAACCCCGGTGTCACCCTTTTCTGTAACGAATGTTTGCAAGAGTTCGAAGAGAAGCTACGCACCGAGCTGGGGTTGGGTTTTTGACCTCAACGGCAAACCTTTTCGGCCTTGACAACCTCAAGGGGAAATGGTAACAAAATAAAAAAATGTGGGCCATTAGCTCAATTGGTAGAGCAACTGACTCTTAATCAGTAGGTCGAAGGTTCGATCCCTTCATGGCCCACCAAAAAAATCAAGGACCTAGATAATTATTTCTAAGTCCTTTATTCTTTTTTGCTAACCTATAGCTAACAAAAAAAGTGATTTCAAATGATATCCACTGATGTCCCCGCAGAACAATCCCTCTGCTGAACAGCTATCCTCCCTCGCCAAGCTCCAACTTGACTAAGCTACTCCCCTCCATTCTGGACAGCAATCCCATCCTAAATCCAATCCCAGATCCGATCTCTAGGCTAGCAGCGGAAGATAAAAACAACACCCCTGCTTCCTTACTCCCTCCCTCCCCCCTTTTCTCGCCCACCATCTTAGCCGGTCTCTTGATCTCCGCCCCGGTGGTCGGATTGCGGGATGAAGTAATGAAGGTTAAAATCCTGGTATGGTCTTTTTCATGATCCTTTTTGGACGGGAAGTACCCCTCTTTACTTCATGTTCTTGAACACAGAATAGGACTCCATGAACATTGGAAATCCGGTGGTCTGCATGATTAGAAGGAGTGCATGCTTTATCTCGTCTTCCGTAGCGCCTGCTTGCCTCGCCTTAGCCAGGTGTGTCTCGAGGGATAACTTGTGCTGGCTCGCTGCTGACACGGCGACCTTGATGAGCCACCGTATTTTCTCGGGAAGTGGCCCCCCGCTTTCATGGATCTCCCTGCCTAGCGCCTCGTGTTGAGCATACACGCCAGGAAACTCACCTTTGAAAAGCGTGAAAATTTCGTGAAAATCTTTCATGCGTGCCTCCTTTCATTGGTAGTTCCTTTACCCTTCCTGGGATTGATCTGTGATCAATCCATTTTATTCAAAGCCTTCCGCCTGCCACCTACTTCTTCCCTGGAACGATAGCCTCCTTAGCCGCTTTTGCCACCCGCATCTTCACCACGGTCTTAGCAGGAATCTTAATCGCTTCACCAGTAGCGGGATTGCGACCCATACGAGCTTTCCTCTTAACCAGAACAAGTTTTCCTATCCCGGGAAGCGTAAAGGAGCCGGTCTTCTTAGTCTCAGACACTGCGAGAGCTGCAACCTCGTCAAGGATCGCTGCAGAATTCTTCTTGGAGAGTTCAAACTTCTCCGCAAAATGGGATACGATCTGAGATTTGGTCATAGGTTTCTTAGCCATTTTACCTCCTGTTGGGATGGATTATAAAGCTGGATACAGGGAGTATATTGAAAAGGGGATGAAAATTCAAGAAAAAATATTGGCATCTTGACTTGTCCTGCCGCATTTTATATAATCCCATCCGAAACGACGAGCCTGTATTTTTTGTCCTTACCCATCAACCCTAGCCTTTACCCGAGTGGGTAGTTAGGAGGTTGCATGGTTTGGAAGTTTGAATAGGCCCCATTTCTGAGGAAGAGGTGGGGTTTTTTTATTTCAATATGTGAGATGAAACTCTGGCAAGGAGAGTGAACTGAGTAAATGTCTTTATCACTCAAAGAATCCCGTGCAGTAACTGAAATGGCTAAGATCCTTTATAATTTTTTGCCAGGATCTGTCGAGGGGGACGTCTGTCGAGGGGGACGTTGCTCAAAATAATCAAAATTGATTATTTATTTGTTTTTGAAATTGTGGTAAGCAGAGGTCATGCCACGGCAAGCCAGATTAGACAGCCCTGGGACCCTTCACCATGTGATGATCCGCGGGATCGAGGGGCGCAATATATTTTTAGGAGATGAAGACCGGGAAAAATTCCTTTCGCGAGTCGAGGGGGACGTTGCTCAAAATAATCAAAATTAATTATTTATTTGTTTTTGAAATTGTGGTAAGCAGAGGTCATGCCACGGCAAGCCAGATTAGACAGCCCTGGGACCCTTCACCATGTGATGATCCGCGGGATCGAGGGGCGCAATATATTTTTAGGAGATGAAGACCGGGAAAAATTCCTTTCGCGAGTGAGGGGATTAAGCTTAGATACCGGTACGCGAGTTCTGGCTTGGGCACTCCTGAAGAACCATGTTTTATGTTGAGCTCAACATAAAACATGTTATGTGAAGCTCTGGATTATGTGAAGTTGAGCTCCTTCATTTCTGGATTGTCCTTTATTTTCTCCCTCTGGTCAATATTTTACTGCACATAATTGAGGCGCTTTGGTAAGCGCATTAAGCCACTGCAAGATATTGGGTTTTTGCCATGGAAGAGGTTTTTTGACGGCAGGAGCTTCGGCTTTTTGGAGCATACGTCGCTTCATTTCCATGTCGATTTCCACATAGATGTGAGTGGTGTTAATATTGGCGTGCCCCAGCCAGTAGCTGACCATATGGACATCGTTACCTGCCCGCAGCAGATGCATGGCGGTGGTATGGCGGATGGTGTGGGGGTTGACAGCTTTGATCGCAAGGGATGGGCATTGGTTTTTGGCTGCGGTGGCATATTGGCCGATGATGAACCGCACACCGAAACGGGTGACAGGTGAGCCGTTGGCGTTGAGGAAGAGCTGCGGGGCGGCCGGGTCTTTTGGGGTTCGCCGCTGCAGATAATCGTGGAGAGCTTCGGCCGTTTCCGGCCATAGCGGACAACTCCGATACTTTTTGCCCTTGCCCAGGAGCTGGACTTGAGCGGTGCCATCGAGGCACAGGTCTGGTATTTTCAGTCCCACGATCTCACTGACCCGAGCCCCGGTATTGTAGAGCAGGAGCAGCAGGGCTTTATTCCGCAATCCCGTACGCGAGGTGAGGTCTACCGCGTTAAGCAGGGCCTGCATTTCTTTCTCTTCGAGATAGTCGACTGTTTTGTGCTCCGTGCGTTTGAGGGGGATGGTGTGGATGGTCTGGGAGTGGAGCACCAGGGAAGGTTCCTGCCGGGCGATGAAGCCGAAGAGGGCGCGGATAGCCGCCAGTCTGGCATTGCGGGTTCTGGGGCTGCAGCCTCTTGTGGTTTCCACATGTTCGAGGAAGTCCAGTACGAGTGAGGCGTCGATGTCTTCCACCTCGAGTTCCTCGACCTTCTTCTTCAAGGTGTCGGAGGCATAGCCCAACAGCAGCTTAATGGCGTCGCGATAAGCTACAACCGTATTGATGGCCAGGCCTTTCTGGACCGGCAGGTAGTGGCTAAAGAAACGTTTGATGAAGTTGGCGAGCGATGGAGTCATAGGGTTCCTCCCTGGGGTTTAACCCGATGCAGGTAGTGGTTATGAAAGCGCCGGTCGACTTGCTCGATCAGCTCGGGGGTAGCCTGCAGGTAGACTTGAGTGGAGTGGAGATCCACATGGCCCATATAGGTGGCCAGCCAGGGGAGTCGGGCGTTGAGATCCTGTCCGTCCCGATACCAGGCCAGCAGCCTGTGAACCGCAAAGGTGTGTCGCAGGTCGTGGATGCGAGGGCCGGTGTGCTTGTGGTGACGAATGCCGCACTGCCTTAACAAGTGCTGGAAGGTCTGATGGACGGTGCAGGGGGTCAGGCGGCGGGATCGCTGGTTGAGCAGCAGCGGGGAGTCGGGCGAGCGGGGCCTCATTTGCAACCGTTGGTGCAGGTATTGCTGTAGCGCCCGGCAGGTGGAAGTGCTCAGGGGTACCCAACGAGCTTTTCGGAACTTGCCTTCGGCGATGTAGAGGCGTTGCTCGGCGCTGGGGAAGTCCTCCAGGTTCAAGCCCAAAGCCTCGCCAATCCGGATCCCCGTGCTGTAGAGAATCCCCAGAAGCGTCCGGTAGGTGTGAGGCCGTAGCGAGTTGGGCGGCGGCAGTTTGCTGGCGGCCGCCAGGAGCGCTTGGAGTTCAGAGGGACTGTAGATATAGGGCGGGTGAGTCCCGGGCGAGGGGATTCCTCTCAAGGGTTCGGGTACATAGCTGCGGGGATCGTTGCCGGCAAGATACTCGCAAAGCTGTCTGACCACGCAGAAGCGGTTGGAGCGGGTGCGGGGGGTCAGGGGGGAAAGGCTCTGCTGGTAGCCGTCGGTGATCTCTCGGGTAATGCGGGGTTCGCTCAGCCCTTGCGTAAGCAGAAAGCGGTCGAAGTATCCCAGCAGCCGGGCCTGACTTTGATAATCGGTGCCGGAGAGGCGGCGCAGATGGATGAAGTTTTGGATCTCACTGGCCAGACAGCTGTGAAGCTTTCCTGGACTCATGGTAACACCTCCTGTGGCCATTCTAGGGCCACTTGCTTCAGGGCCTTGAAGTCGACCTTGGTATAGATGAAGGTGGTGCTGAGGTGGCGATGGCCGAGGATGTCGGCCACCGCCTTCAGCGAATGGCCTTGGTGGACCATGCGGGTGGCAAAGCCATGCCGGAAGGCATGTGCGCCCTTGCTGGGGGGCTCGATGCCCGCAGCCCGGATATGACGTTCCACGATAGCCGAAAGGGCGGTGGGATGAGTCAGAGGGTGATAGGGCGCCCGGCAGGTCAGAAAAACGTGAGGGTCGGAATAAGGAGGGCGGGAGTTTTGCAAGTAATCCAACAGACTCTTACCCACCTGAGCTGTTAAGGGCAGTCGGCTGTCTTTGCCGTGTTTGGAGGCTTGGAAAAGGATTTGGCTCTGCGTCCAGTCGATATCCTCCAGGCGAAGGGCACGCACTTGGCCGCCCCGCACGCCGTAGGTGTAAAGCAGTTGCAGAATGGCATAATCCCGCCGGCCAGCGTGACGGTTGCGGTTGATGCCGCGCAGGACCTGTTGGGCTTGGGGGTCGCTCAGCCCGCGTGGAACCGTGGTCAGTTTGTAAGTGCGCAGAGTGGGGATCGCGCGGTCGAGAGGTCGCTTAATATAGCCTTGTTGCAAACAGAACCGTAAAAAAGTCCGCAGAGCCGACTGCATGGATCGCCGTGCGGATCGCCCCATACTCTGGGCATA
>CAVXFA010000053.1:0-33283 GCA_963760605.1 uncultured delta proteobacterium
AACAGTCATTTTGACCCCGAGGAGATGGTCCATGATCAGGTCAATGTGGGGGGAGGGGCGCTGGAGGAGAAGTTTTTGCTTTTGGCGGGGGGCTGAAGAACCGCTCAGTTCTATATTTTGATTGACAATGCTTTTTCAGAGTGTGAAGATAAGAAGGCGATCAGCAGTCAGCTTTCGGCTATCAGCAAAAGAAACTTCTTGATGGCGCCCGATAGCCCGATCGTTGAAAGATTTCTCTTAAAGGAGGCCGCCCGAACCTAATAGACATAACGCAAGCTGGCAAGGGAAGGTGGTGCGAAGCCGCCGCTGCCCCGCAACTGTGAGCGGAACGAAACCCACAAGAAAACAGCAAGCAGCCATCAGCAATTCAGCGATCAGCAAAAGCATTTCTTATTTTGCTGAAAGCTGACCGCTGATTGCTGAGAGCTATTTTCAGCCACTGGACTTGGTCCGGGAAGGCGTGGGGAGCTCGCCAAAAAAATTGGCGAACAAGTAGGAAGCCGTTAGCCAGGAAACCTGCCCGACTTGCGATGATTTTTCGACCCTTCCGAGGGGAAGGGGGGCAGAGCGTTATTCATGAAGACCCCAACTTTCTCCCAGGAGGTTGGGGTTTTTTATTTCTTTAGGCACAGAGGCCACCGAGAAATTAATAAAAGATTCAACCTTTTATTTTGTATTTTGCTTTTTGGTTTCATTATATCTCGGTGAACTCTTACTTCTTATGTTCAAGTTCTCAAATTTCTGTTAAGAATTTTCCCCCCACCCTCTCCCTCCCCCGGGGGGAGGGTAGGGAGGGGGTGATTTCTTTTGGTTGCGGCTGTGCCGCGCTGTGTTCTCTGTGGCAAAAAAAGTTTTTATGAATAAAAAAAAGCTCATCTTCATTACAGGTGGGGCGCGGAGCGGCAAAAGCGATTTTGCCCTGGAGCTGGCCCAAAGTTTCGCCGGCCGAAGGGCTTACCTGGCCACAGCCCGGGCCCTCGACGAGGAGATGGCCGAGCGCATCCAAAAGCATAAGAGAAATCGGCCTCAGGATTGGCAGACCCTTGAAGAACCCTTGCGGGTGGCCAAGGTCCTTAAAGACCGGGCGGATCATTTCAGCGTCATTCTTCTCGATTGTTTGACCCTCTGGATCTCCAACTCCCTTATGGCGAAATGGAGCGAAAAAAAGATTCTTCGGGAAGCAGATCGATTGCTCGAGGTCAGCCAGGGTATGAAGGGCACCGTGATTATCGTCAGCAATGAGGTAGGCTTGGGGATCGTTCCGGATAACCCCTCAGCCCGGATTTTTCGTGACCTCAGCGGGTTGATCCATCAGAAAGTTGCCAGGCAAGCGGATGAGGTTTATTTCATGGTCAACGGACTTCCTCTCGAACTTAAAAAAACGCATAGCGCATGCCGCAAGGAGCATAGCGCAGGAAACATGGCCCATGGCATTCCTAGCCAAAGAAGTGCAGTCTTAAGGCGACAGAATACGTGTTTGGAATAAAAGGGCATGTCCCAATTCTCCTGATCACCGCCAATTTGGATGAAGCCTGTTACGCTATGCGCTTTGCTCTATGCCCAGAAAGGCCATTCTATGGAAAAAGAACTGACTGAGAAACTCTCTTCAATAAAACCGGTGGATGACAAATATCTATCTTTGGCCCAGGCCAGACTGGACAAGCTGACCAAACCACTGGGTAGTCTCGGGCAGCTCGAAGAGATTGCGAAGCGCTATGCGGCCATCGTCGAAAATCTAAACCCGAGGATCGATAAAAAGATCATTTACACCTTTGCTGGAGACCACGGGGTCGTGGTCGAGGGGGTCAGCGCTTACCCCAAAGAAGTTACCCCCCAGATGGTTTACAACTTCCTCCGGCAGGGGGCCGGGATCAATGTTTTGGCCCGGCATGTGGGAGCGAAAGTGGTCGTGGTGGACATTGGCGTGGACCATGACTTTAAACCCGCGGAGGGGCTGATGATCCGGAAAGTGGCCCGGGGCACCGCGAACATAACCCGCGGCCCGGCAATGTCCAGGGGCCAAGCTCTACAGGCACTCTCCGTCGGTCTGGAGATGGCTGACCACGCCAAGAAACAAAACGCCGACCTGGTGGGCACAGGAGACATGGGCATTGGCAACACCACGCCCAGCAGCGCTATCCTGGCTGCCCTGACCGATCTTCCCGTGAGCCAGGTCACCCACCGGGGAACCGGGATCGATGATGCGGCCTTGGCGCAGAAGATCCAGACGATCGAGAAGGCCATTGCCCGCAACAAACCGGATCCCAAAGATCCGCTGGATGTTCTGGCCAAAGTGGGAGGGTTTGAGATCGCCGGAATTGCCGGGCTGATCATTGGTTGTGCTTTTTATCGGATCCCAGTGGTGGTTGATGGCTTCATCTCCACCGCCGGAGCAATGATCGCCGTAAGTCTGAACCCCGAGATCAAGGGATACCTCTTCGCTGCCCATCAGTCTGTCGAAGTGGGCCATCGGTTCATGTGGGAATATATCGGACAAAAGCCGATTCTAAATTTATCCCTCCGGCTGGGCGAGGGCACCGGCGCGGCTTTGGCCATGTCCATCGTCGAAGCGGCAGTCAAAGTCTTGACCGGTATGGCCACTTTCACCGAAGCGGGGGTGTCAGAAACAAACAGATGAGCAGCTTCTCCTTGGCCTGGCAATTCTTAACCATCTTCCCGTGGAGGAAGAGCGACCAAGAGGTCACCCCGCAACTCCTGGGTCGGTCCATGGCTTTTTACCCGGCCGTTGGCCTTCTGCTCGGCCTTATCCTCTGGGCGGCCTACCGGGGGTTTTCCTTTTTTTCCCCCGAACCCTCGCTGACGGGCTGATCCTGCTGCTCCTTGTGATCTTCACTGGGGCTCTCCATCTGGACGGGCTGGCCGATACCCTCGACGGATTGGCTTTGGGAAAGGCACCCGAAGAGAGGCTGCGCATTATGAAAGATCACCGGGCGGGAACCTTCGGGGTGGTCGGTTTGATCTCGATTCTGGGACTTAAATTTCTAGCCCTCACCTCCTTGCCTAAGGATGCTGTGGGCAAAGCTTTAATGTTGGCTTTGATCCTCAGCCGCGGATCCATGGTCCAATTAGCCTACCGCGCTCCCTATGCCCGTCGGGAAGGAGGCCTGGGTCTTCCTTTTAAAGAAAACCTTAAGAAAAGGGAAATGGTCATCGCCGCGATCACTTCTTTGGCCCTCAGTGTTTTATTCCTCCGTCTTTGGGGGGCCATGCTTTGGTCGGCCCTGGGAATTTTCACCCTGCTCTTCGAAGCTTTCTTCGAGAAAAAGATCGGAGGCATCACCGGAGACATCCTCGGCGCGGCGAATGAGACGAACGAAGTCTTGGCCTTGGTCTTGATTTGTGGAATGCTGCAGATCGGTTTGAAATTCTGAATTCAGCAAGGTTTAATACATGGAGCCAGATCGAACCCGAATTTACTTGGCCCGCCACGGCGAAGTGGTGAATCATGGGGTCTACAACGGGCAGACAGACGTGGACATCACCGCTACGGGCCTCCGGCAAATGGAGCGCCTCCGGGATCTTCTGCAAGACAAGGCCCTTTCGGCGGTTTATTGCAGTGATCTTTTGCGCACGGTAAAAGGGGCGGAGATCATCGCCAGGCCTCATGGCCTCCGGCCCGAGAGCTTTCCGCAATTTCGAGAGATGCACTTCGGCCGCTGGCAGGGGTTGAGCTATCCGGAGGTCATGGAGCGGTATCCTGCGGACATCCCCCAGTGGCTAAACAACCTGGAAAAATTCCGCATCCCCGCCGGAGAGGGCGTGATGGATGTGCGCGATCGGGCGATCCCCAAGTTGCAAGAATTGATCGAGCGCCATCAAGGGCAGGAGTTTGCCCTGGTCTGCCATGGGGCCTTGAACCGTCTGATCATCGCCGAAGCCCTCCATCTACCCTTCGCCCACCTCCTGCGGATTGAGCAAGACTACGGGTGTTTAAACATTATTGAATATTCGTCTTCGTGGACGGTGGTGAAATTGATCAACGGGTAGAATGAAAGAATTAGGAAGAATCCATACTGGGGATTGTCGAAATTTGCCCGCAGAAATCCCCCTTTGCCCCCCTTTAATAAAGGGGGGATGGGGGGATTTAGTAGGTAGGTTCTTTTCCATTTTGGTTTTTTCCCTGTTGTTCAGCGTCCAGGACTCTTTTTCCGCCACCTTCACGGATGAAGTCGGGCGCAAGGTGGAATTGACAGCTCCACCCCAACGCATCGTCTCTGTGGCTCCCAGCGTCACGGAAGTTCTTTTTGCCCTTGGCCTGGGAGACAGGGTGGTGGGGGTGAGTTCTTACTGTCAGTTTCCCCCCGAAGCTTTAAAGAAAGAGCAAATCGGGGGCTACATCAACCCCTCTCTGGAGAAGATCGTTGCCCTGGGGCCAGACCTAGTCATAGGAATCGCCGAAGGAGATTTAAAGACCTTCGTGGACAAGTTAGCCAAGTTGAAGATTCCTGTATACATTACCCATCCCAAGAACGTCTCCGGGGTGATTACCTCCATACAACACATCGGAGAGGTGACGTACTCTGCCCGGTCTGCGCAAAGGGTAAGCCAGGCGATGAAAGAAAGAATTCAGGCCATCCAGATCAAAGTTCAGGGACGGCCTCACCCCCGGGTTCTCCACGTTCTGAACTTTGACCCCCTGATCAGCGCGGGTCGAGGAACTTTTGTGGATGATTTAATCCGCCTGTCTGGCGGCCGCAACATTGCGGAAACCGCCCAGGGGAAGTACCCACGGTTTAGCCTTGAGGAAGTCTTGGCCGTAGACCCGGAGGTGATCATCCTGGCCTCCATGAGGTCGGACGACCCCCTCACCGAGCAGCGCCGGTGGTGGGAACGATGGAAAACCATATCCGCCGTGCGCCATGGCCGGATTCATGTCCTTAACTCTGACCTCATCCACCGCCCCTCGCCGAGGATCGTCGATGGTTTAGAAGAGGTGGCGAAGGCTATACACCCGGAAGCGTTTAAATAGCGATCAGCTATCAGCCGAAAACCAGTAGGATGTCCAAACTCTCTATTTCTTGTATTTTCAATCCTTTGCTGAAAGCTGAGCGCTGATAGCTGAAGGCTAATTATGTCCCGCTGGACCTTCAAAAGATGGATTTTCTGGATCATGCTTCTGAGCCTCACGCTGGTGGGCGTGGCGGGGGTATCTGTTTCTCTGGGAGCGGTGACCATCCCCCTATCCAAGAGCTGGTCCATCCTCCTCCATCGCCTCCTGGGCCTGACTTCCGAGGGGGGATGGACCGCCAGTGAGTCTTCTATTATCCTCGAACTGCGTTTACCGAGGACGATTTCCGGAGTCCTGGTGGGAGCTGCCCTTTCCCTGGCAGGGGCTGTGCTCCAGGGGCTGCTGCGCAATCCCCTGGCTGACCCTTTCGTCCTGGGCATCTCCAGTGGAGCCGCGGTTGGGGCGGTGCTGGCTATCCTCGTTGGTCTGGGGTCGACTTTTTTGGGGAGCTATGCAGTTCCTGGGACAGCCTTTGGGGGCGCCCTGCTCACCCTTCTTCTGGTCTATTTCATCGCCCGGGTGGAAGGACGGGTTCCCACCCAGACCATGCTATTATCTGGCGTCATCGTCAGCTCCTTCTTTTCGGCCATCATCATGTTTTTGATTTCCGTAACCAGCAACGAACAGATCCACAGCGTCATGTTCTGGCTGATGGGAAACCTGGAATACTCGGCCGCTCAATCCCTGCTGGTCATTTTCCTTTATTTCCTGGTGGGCAGCGCCGTTCTTTTCCTCTTAGCTAAGGACTTCAACATCCTGGTACTTGGGGAAGAGACGGCTTCTGAGCTGGGCGTGGAGGTAGAAAGGGTAAAGAAGATCGCATTCGTTTTCGCTTCTCTCATTACTGGGGCGGTCGTTTCGGTCAGCGGCCTGATTGGATTCGTCGGCCTGGTAGTTCCCCACATGGTGCGGATGATCTGGGGGCCGGATCACCGGTTTCTCCTCCCGGCATCCGCCTTAATGGGGGCCATGCTTGTGGTGGTGGCCGACACCATTGCCCGGACGGTTATGGCCCCTTCGGAGATTCCCGTTGGAGTCGTCACGGCCATGGGGGGGGCTCCCTTTTTTGTCTACCTACTCAGGAAGAAGGGTCATGCCGTCTATCATTAGGCTGGAATCGGTGGCTTTTCGTTATCCGGAGAGGGAAATCTTCTCCAGGTTGACCCTTTCCCTGGAAGAAGGGGAGATCCTTGGCCTGATCGGACCCAACAGCTCGGGCAAGACGACCCTCCTGAAATTGATGGACGGGCTGCTCCGTCCCCATCAGGGAAAGGTGTTCCTGGAGGAAAAAGACCTGAGTAAGATTTCCCGTTCCCAGGTGGCCCGATCCATCGCGGTGGTGCCCCAAACGATGGAAGTTCCTTTTTCCTTCACGGTGGGGGAGATCGTCCTCATGGGGAGGGGGCCGTACCTCGGCCGCTTTGGCTGGGAACAACAAAAAGATCTGAGGATTGCGCGAGAGGCCATGGCCCTTACGGGTGTGGCCGGTCTGGAAGAGCGGCCCTTCTGGGAGTTGAGCGAGGGGGAAAAGCAGCGGGTCCTGATTGCCCGGGCTCTGGCTCAGGAACCCAAAGTCATCCTTCTCGATGAGCCCACTTCCCATCTGGACATTAATCACCAGATAGAAATCAATGAGTTGATCCGGCAGTTGAATCTTCAGAAGAGCCTCACGGTCCTCAACATTTCCCACGACTTGAACCTGGCCGCGGAGTATTGCCACCGGATTGTCCTGCTCCGACGAGGGTCTGTTTTTTCTGTGGGAACCCCCTCGACCGTGATCACCGAAGAGAATATCCGCCGAGTCTATGAAACAATAGTCATGGTGGAAAAGAACCCCCTGTCCGGGGCACCGCGGGTAACGCCCATCGGAAGAGCCAGGATGGAAAAAAACGGGCGGCAAGAAACCGTCCATCTCATCTGCGGGGAGGGAAGTGGTGTAGATTCAGCCCGCCGCTTGCTCCTGAGAGGATATAGGGTATCTCTGGGGGTGCTGAATATCGGGGATACGGATCAGAAAATCGGGAAGACCCTCGGGTTGCCCATGGCCCTGGAGGAGCCCTTCTCTTCCATCTCCGGCCGGGCTTTGGAGGAAAACCGGGAATTAATCGAAAAAGCAGACCTCGTGGTCGTCGAGCGGTTCCACATCGGCAAGGGAAATCTAGCCAACCTCCAGGAAGCCCTGGAGGCCCTGGAGAAAGGGAAAAGAGTGATCGTTCTGGAAAACAACCTGGAGTATGATTTTACCGAAGGAGAAGCAAAGGGTTATTACCAGCGGCTGAGGGAGAAAGGGGCTGCGTTTATCCCCGACCACTCCCGGTTGTTAGAAGAGGTGGAGAAGGCAGTAGGGGCAGGGTGACCCTGCCCTTCCTTAACCGGGATCTATAGGTCCCGTATTAAAATTCGGTTGAGAAAGCGGGGTGGGTACATCCCACCCGGAAATCTGGAAGGTTCAAGGGAAGGTGGTGCAAATCCACCGCTGCCCCGCAACTGTGATGGGAACGAAACCCACAAGAAAACAGCAATCAGCCATCAGCAATGTCAGCGATCAGCAAAAGCATTTCTTATTTTGCTGAAAGCTGACCGCTGATTGCTGAGAGCTATTTTCAGCCACTGGACAAAGTCCGGGAAGGCGTGGGGATTAGGAGGCCCTGAGCCAGTAGACCTGACCTTTCAGAAAGCTTTCCGACCTTTCGCGGGAAAGGAGGAAACAGAAGATGGGGAAGGTTTTATGGTTGTTGGTTTTTCTATTTAGTCTGGCAAATATTCTTCTTTTGAGCCAGACCGCCATGGGGGCAGAAGTAGAATTAGGTCAAGTCGTAGTCACGGCCACGCGGACGGAGGTGGAAATCAGCGATTCCCCGCAGCCGATCAGCGTTATCACTAAGGAAGAGATCATGAATACGCCTGACCGGACCATACCCGAGGTCATCCAAAGGGCCGCTGGAGTGTTGATAACCAATAATGGACCTCTTGGTTCGCTCACTTCTGCCAATATTCGCGGCTCAGAAGCGGAGCAGGTGTTGATTATGATTGACGGTCGCCGGATCAACGATGCCCAAAACGGCCAGTTTGACCTGAGCGCCCTGCCTTTGACCAAAGACGAAATCGAGCGCATCGAAGTGCTCCGCGGGGGTGCCTCTGCCCTTTATGGGTCCGACGCCATGGGCGGGGTAATCAATATCATTACCAAGTCTCCGCCCAAGGAGCCCTACGCCCGGGTTTCCTCGTCCTTCGGCCGGTTCGGCACCCAGGAATATTCCCTGAGCACCCGCTGGAAGCCAGGGTCCCTTGGTTACGGCCTGTTTGCTTCCTGGGGGAGATCTGACGGGTACCGCCCCAACAGCGATTACAAGGGCTGGACTATTGGGGGAGACCTGAGCTACGATCTTCCCTGGAAAGGGGAACTCAAAGTTTCTGCCCGGAACATTCAGAAGGACATTGGCCTTCCCGGTCCTATCACATTCTCAGATCCGGATGATCGCCAGAAGGATAATCTGACCCAGCTCGACCTGAATTACCGGGACAAGATCGGCTCAACCGTGACCCTGGATTTTAAGGGGTGGCAGAATATCAACCGCCAAATATTCGACCCGGGGACTCAGGGGCCCAACGTGGGGTTCTCTATCCTGCATAAGACTTATGCGACGGGTGGGAATTTCCAGGCAACGGCATCAATGGGCAGCACCAACCTTGTTACCGGCGGTATAGAAGCCATCCAGAACCGGGTTGACAGCGAGCGCGGCGGGTGTCCACCAGGCCACCACGGGCGCCATTTATCTTCAGGATGAAATTGAGGTGGCCAAGCCATTAACCGCCACCCTTGGCCTGCGTTACGATACAATTCCTTTATCAGAGACCAGTGGGACCCGCGGGCCGCGCGTGCCTTATTCGTTTGCCCTGGGAAACTCGGCTGCGGGCTTCTGTGGCGCGTTCCTACCGCGCGCCCACTTTCAATGATCTCTACTGGCCGGCCAGCGCGTTTACCGCGGGCAACCCGAACCTTCAGCCCGAGAAGGCCTGGTCCTATGAACTGGGAGGGGAGAAGAAATTCGGTAACCTGGCGATCTTCAAAGTCGCTGGCTTTTACCGGGATGTAACGGACCTGATCCACTGGGCGCCGGGGACCGACTTCGTCTGGCGCCCCACCAACATCCAGACGGCGCATATCTGGGGCGGGGAAACAGAGCTGGTCTTCTACCCCTGGAAGGGCCTGGCGATTCCGTTGAACTATTCCTATCTTTATCCCCGGGATGAGTCGACCGGGGAACCGATTACGAATAAGCCGCGACACATGGTCAATGCCGGGGTGGAGTACGTTACCCCCTTCGGCCTCAAATCCAGCCTGAAGGGGCGGTATGTGCAGAATTATGTAAATAACACCTCCACCCTGAACCGGGATTATTTTGTGGCCGATGTCCGCCTGGCATACGAATTCAAGGTCTATCAAAAACTTAAAGGGGAAGGCTTTGTCAGCCTGACCAATGTCTTCGATCGGGACTACCAGATCAACGAGGGCTACCCGATGCCACCGCAGTCTCTGAATGGAGGGGTGTCTTTTGCTTTTTAATAAGGGGCAGACGGCCTAAGGCTCAAGGCGCAGAGGAAAATCTGCTAATACAAGGGTTTTCCTTTTGTCTGCGCCTTGTGCCTTAGGCTCTACGCCGGATTTTTTATGAAACGATTCTTTTTCATATCCGCTATTTTCCACGGAGCTCTACTCTTGCTTCTTTTCTCTTGGGAGATTCCCCTGGCAGATCGGTTACTCCCAAAGAATATCCTCGAGGTGTCTCTGGTTGAAAAGATAGAGAAGAAGATAGAGGGGAAAAAACCACAGGGGGCCAAACCTGCTCCATCAAGCAAGGTATCTAAAGAGAAGATGGTGGAGAGTAATAATGCAAGGCGACCCGGCAGGTGGCCCTTACGAATCCGCAAGAGAAGAAGGAGGAGTTAAAACAAGATAAAGTCCAGCCGATTCAGGGAGAATTAAAAGAAGAGGAAAAGCTTCCTTCAGAAGAGAGGGATTTAAAAGTAAAAGAGGAAGAACCTCTAATCGTTCAGGCGAGAGTGGCGCCCCAGACTGTAGAAGGTGGAGATACAATGAAATTGGCCCACACTACAGGAGGTTCCACAGATTTCCGGAGGAAAGGCAGATTCCGGAACCACCTTTCTGGTTTCAACAGGACCGGAGACGGAAAGAGAGGGCATCCAAATTGGAAGAGGAGGAAAGGGTTCCGGTTCAGGCAAAGGAGAGGGAGGGCCCACCCGGCTGAGCAACACTCGAACCTCCTCTGGGGAATTGGACCCCATTCTTTCCCTGATTATCCGCAAGATCGAGGCCGCCAAGCGTTATCCCAGGATGGCGCGGAAGATGGGAATTGAGGGCACGGCAGTCGTGCGTTTTAAGCTCAGATCTGAAGGGCAGGTGGAGGCAGTGGAAATCATGGAATCCTCGGGTTCGGAAATTTTAGATAAGGCCTCCATCGAGACCGTCCGCGATGCCGCCCCGTTGCCTTATAAGGATGGCTGGCTAAAAGTGGGGATCGCTTTCAAGATTATATAGAGGAATTATTTCCATGGCGACCTATCGGCACGGTGGAAATCTGAAAAAATTGGCGGCAGTCTCTGGCCGGCCGATGGAGGAAATTCTTGATTTTTCGGCCAACATCAATCCTCTGGGTCTGCCGGACTGGCTCCGTCCCCTGATCAGCTCCAAGATCAGTTCTATCGTATACTACCCGGATCCAGACTGCACGTCTTTGGTGGAGGCCTTCTCCGCCCGGTATGGAGTCGTGCCAGAAGAGGTTCTCGTGGGGAACGGCTCTTCGGAAATTCTGTACCTACTTCCACGCGTACTGAAGGCCACACGGGCCCTCATCCCTGTCCCGGCCTATGGGGATTACGCGATAGCTGCCGAAGCGGCGGGATGGGCCGTGCAGAAAATGTTTCTCAGGGAAGAGGATGGGTTCGTCCTTGACCTGCGCGCCCTGGAAACCCGGCTCGCAGGGAAGGAGATGGTTATCATCGGTCAACCCAACAACCCGACCGGCCTGGTGTGCGACCCAGAGGCCCTGCGCCAGATGGCCGGAAGATACCCCTCTGTCACTTTCATTGTGGATGAGGCCTTTGCCGACTTCATCCCGGGGATGGACAGTCTATCGCGCATTCGTCCCCCCAATGTTATTGTGCTCCGCTCCCTCACCAAGTTTTTTGCCATCCCCGGCCTGAGGCTCGGCTGTGCCATCATGAATGCAGATACGGTGAGCCGCCTGCGCAAAGTCATCCCTCCCTGGTCCGTGAATGCCTTTGCCCAGGCTGCGGGAGAGGTGGCCCTGCGCGATGAGACATATGCCGAAACGACGCGGGAATTCGTGCGCCAGCAGCGGGAGAGCCTTTTAGGGGATCTGCGGTCTTTTCCCGGGCTCAGGGTTTACCCGGGCCAGGCGAACTTTTTGCTGGTAAGGGTTGACCGGAAAGATATCGATGCCGCCGCTCTTGCCCAAAGACTTCTGGAAAAAGGGATCGCGATCCGGGTCTGTGATAATTTCGACGGCCTGGACTCCCGGTTTTTTCGCGTTGCCGTCCGCACCGCAGAGGAGAATGAAAAGCTTTGTTCCGAGCTCCGCGCGGTCTTTAACCTGCCTCAGAGATCCGGCCAAAAGCGCAGACCGGCCATCATGTTCCAGGGCACGACATCCAACGCGGGCAAAAGCGTCCTCGCCGCCGCCCTTTGCCGCATCCTCCTGCAGGACGGATATCGCGTGGCTCCTTTTAAGGCCCAGAATATGTCCCTGAACTCCTTCGTCACTTGCGATGGGGGCGAGATGGGTCGGGCGCAGGTTGTCCAGGCTCAGGCCTCCCGGCTGGACCCGGATGTGCGCATGAACCCTGTTTTGCTCAAACCCACGGGGGATACGGGCGCGCAGGTCATCCTCTTGGGCAAGCCGGTGGGGAATATGGACGTGGAGCAATACATCCAGTACAAACCCGAGGCCTTCAAGGCCGCCCGGGAGGCTTACGATTCTCTCGCCAGGGAGTTTGACGTGATGGTACTGGAAGGGGCAGGCAGCCCGGCCGAGGTCAATCTCAAGCACCATGACATCGTAAACATGGCCATGGCTCACTATGCTGGCTCTCCCGTCTTGCTGGCAGGCGACATCGACCGCGGAGGCGTATTCGCCTCCTTTGTGGGGACGATGGAGGTCCTGGCAGAATGGGAGAGAGCCCTGGTGGCCGGGTTCGTGATCAACCGTTTCCGCGGGGAGAAGAGCCTGCTGCGCGAGGCCATCGATTATACCCAGCGCCACACGGGAATTCCAACCCTGGGGGTGGTGCCGTATCTGCACGACCTGGGCCTGCCGGAAGAGGACTCGGTCACCTTTAAAGGCTACCCGAGAGAAGGAATCCAGGCCACCGGAGAAAGGGTCGAGATTGCTTTAATCGATCTGCCCCACATCTCGAACTTTACCGATTTCGATGCCCTCCGCATTGAGCCCGATGTGCACCTGCGCATCGTACGGCAAGCCCAGGATCTGCAAAATCCCGATGCGGTCATTCTTCCGGGAAGCAAGAATGTGATCGGGGACCTGGATTACTTACTGGAGAATGGACTGGCCCAAAAAATTTTGCATCTGGGCAGGGCCGGACATACAGAGGTCATCGGCATTTGCGGCGGCCTGCAAATCCTCGGCCGGGAAGTAGCCGATCCCTATGGGATAGAATCCAGCAGCCGGAGCCTGAAAGGATTGGGGATGCTGGCGATCTCCACAGTGTTGGCGAAGGAAAAGACCCTGAAAAGGGCAGAGGCGAGGCATTTGGACTCGGGCCACCGGGTGAAAGGATACGAAATCCACCATGGCCAGACGAAAGGAAATCCTCTCCTTCCTACCCTGATCCGGGAAGATGGTGAAATTATCGGAGTGCGGTCAGCGGACGGGCGATGCTGGGGGACCTATCTGCACGGCATCTTCGATGCCGATGATTTCCGTCGCTGGTTTATAGACCGGCTACGGGAGCGGCGCGGCCTGCCCCCCCTGGGTCAGATCCAGGCCGTTTATGATTTGGAGCCAGCCTTTGACCGCTTGGCCGATGTGGTCCGCCAGAGCTTGCGTATAGATGAAATGTACCGGATGATCGGGCTGCCATGACAACGAAGTCCCAGAAAATAGAAGGACGCATCCTTTCCATCCCCAGAGTCGTCCTGGCGGGCACGCACAGCGGCGTGGGAAAAACCTCTCTAACCCTGGCCATTGTCGCGGCCCTCAGGCGGCGAGGGTACCGGGTGCAGACTTTTAAAGTCGGCCCGGACTTCCTGGATCCTTCGTACTTGGCTCTGGCTTCCGGGAGGCCCTGCTATAACCTTGACGGATGGATGAGCAGTCGCGATTATGTTGAAGGGCTTTTCGCCCGGGCGGCGCAAGGAGCTGATATATCCGTGATTGAAGGGGTCATGGGAATGTACGACGGAGCGGGACCCGCATCTTCCGAGGGGAGCACCGCGGAGATCGCCCGGTGGTTGAAGGCTCCCGTCCTGCTGGTCGTGGATGCCAGCGGCATGGCCTTCAGCCTGGCGGCCATGGTCAAGGGTTACGCGGAATTCGAACCCGACCTCAGGATCTGCGGGGTAATCGCCAACCGCTGCGGAACTGCCTGGCATGTGGCCGCGCTGGCCGAGGCATTGCAAGCCTCATCCTTGCCCCAGCTCGTGGGGGGAATCCCGCTGGGAGCCCTGCCTAACCTTCCCAGTCGCCACCTGGGGCTCGTTACGGCCGATTCCCGGACTCTTTCTGCGGAAATAGTCGAAAAGCTCGCCCTGGCTTGGGAGACGCACGCTACGGTAGAGGAGGTGGTGAAGCTATCCCAAAGTGCACCGCCCCTTTCCGCGTCTCCGGGGGAGAAGGCCAAAGCATCCCGGCGGATCCGAATCGGGATCCCTTATGATGCCGCCTTCCATTTCTACTACCCGGACCTCCTGGACGAGCTTGAAGCGGCAGGCGGAGAGGTCCACCGTTTTTCGCCGATTCAGGACTCCCACCTTCCCCGGGGACTGCAGGGTCTCTACCTGGGGGGCGGATATCCGGAAGAGCATGCGGAAGCGCTGGCGGCGAATGAAAACATGCTGTCGGACATTCGGCAATTGGCCGTCTCCGGGCGCCCCATCTATGCAGAATGCGGGGGGCTGATGTATCTCGGTCAGAAGCTGGAGACCCTGGACGGCCGGGAACATTCCCTCGTAGGCCTGCTACCGGCGACCACGAGGATGCTCCCCCTCAGAAAAGCTCTTGGGTATGTGGAGATTGAGCTTCGGGAGGATTCTTTGTGGGGCTCTAGGGGTGCCACCCTCCGGGGGCACGAATTTCATTACTCGGAGCTGGTCTCCGAGCCGGCCGGGAAGGAGGGTTGGAGAGCGGTGTACAACCTCCGGAGGCGGGACACGGAAAAGACCCGATGGGAGGGGTTTCAACGCGGCCGGGTCCTGGCCAGTTACGCTCACCTGCATCTGGCCTCCCGCCCGGAAGCCGTGAAAAGATTCTTATCCCTCTGCGAGGAAAAGAGATGAACCGAAGAAGGCGATCCGGGGAAAAGGAAAAAAAGATGGAAGGGAAAAGGGTCCCCTTCATTCATCGGATCTACACTTCTCCCCAGAGCGGGCAGCAGATCGAGGTTGAATCCTTTGCGGTCATCGACCGCGAGGCACCTGGCCATGATTTCTCTTCCGAGCAGTGGGAAGTCGTGCGCCGCCTGATCCACGCCACGGGAGATTTTAGCCTAGCCGAGTCTGTACGCTTTTCTGCGGAGGCCATCCCGGCTGCGGTCGCGGCCCTGAAAGAAGGCCGTCCGCTTTTCGTGGATTCGAACATGATCCGCTCGGGTCTTTCTCTTGCCAGATTGCAGTCCGTATACCCGGGGTATGGCCCGAAGCACTTGGTTTGCCATGTGGCCGACGAAGACGTTGCCGCGGAGGCCCTGGCGCGGGGGCTGCCCCGGTCCCTTTTTGCGGTCCGCAAAGCCAGAAAGATTCTCCACGGAGGAATCGCCGTTTTCGGAAACGCCCCGGTTGCCCTGCTGGAATTGAACCGCATGATTATGGAAGAAAACCTTCGCCCTGTCTTCGTTGTAGCCATGCCCGTTGGCTTTGTGCACGTGGTTGAAAGCAAGGAAGAACTCATGTCCCTGGATATTCCTTATATTGCCATCGCCGGCCGGCGAGGCGGCAGCCCGCTGGCCGTAAGTGTCATCCATGCCCTTTGCTTGCTGGCCGAGGGCGAAACCATCCTGACCGCCTGAAAGGATATGCTGCCGTGAGAGAAAAACAAAAAGAAGCCGTGATCCTTCTGGCCCACGGAAGCCGCGTGCCGGAAGCCGGAGAGGGGATGGAATGCCTGGCTGCCCGGTTAAGAGAAGAATTGCCGGATCGCCTTGTGGAGACGTGCTATATGTCCCGGCTGGGCCCTCATTTCCCCGAGGTATTCGAGAAATGCGTGGCCAGCGGGGCCAAAAAGATCATCCTCATCCCCTACTTCTTGCACAGCGGACTGCACCTCGTTCTGGATATTCCCAAGATGATGCAGCAAAAAGCTCGGGAGTTTCCCGGCGTACGATTGATCCTGGGAAAGAACCTGGGCTTCGACGAATGTTTGGTGGATCTTGTTCGCCGGAGGATCAAAGAATCCCGGGATCTCTGCGATGTGCGGGAGCTAAGACTTAAGTCCAGGGATTGCTATCCTCTTCCCCCGGGGCAATATGAATTTGTACCGCTCCCGCCCGGTGAGGCTGAAAAATATGACGAGAACGACCCGCAGCATTCCTAATCTTAGGAAAGGAAAATTCCGCTATCCTCTTCTGGTGCCGGCCATGATTTTAGCCTTTCCCGCCCTGGGTCAGGCCATGCATATCTCTGAGGGCATATTGCCGGCCCCGTGGGCCGGATTATGGTTCGCCGTCGCTCTCCCGTTTCTGGCCTGGGGCCTGCATGACCTTAAAAGGCGCAGCGGGGGGGATCCGCATTTCAAGCCTTTGGTTGGGCTGGTGGGAGCGGCAGTCTTCATCATTTCCTGCCTGCCCATTCCCGTTCCCACAGCAGGGACGTGTTCCCACATGTGTGGGACGGGTCTGGCAGCCATTCTCATCGGGCCGGTCCTCACGGTCGTCATCACCAGCGTGGCTCTGGCTCTGCAGGCGCTTTTCCTGGCCCATGGCGGTCTGACCACGCTGGGCGCAAATATTGTATCGATGGGGGTGGCCGGGGCTTTTTCGGGATATGCCATCTACCGCCTGTCCGTCTGGATCGGTGCGCCGAAATATGTGGGCGTTTTCCTGGCCGGGTTGTTTGCGGATTGGTGCACCTACGCGGTAACTTCCTTCGAGCTGGCCAGCAGTCTGGCCGGGGTTGATTCTTGGAAAACCATGTTTCTCGCCATAGGGGTTGCTTTTATGCCCACTCAATTGCCCCTGGGGATCTTCGAAGGTTTGATCAGCGCGGGAGCCTACCGGTTCATCCGGAATCGGCGTCCTGATTTGCTTAGGGCTATCGAAGAAGGAGTGGCCTGATGAAAAAGGTAGTTTTTGCGGGAATGCTGATATTTTTCCTGATCCTGGGCTTGTGGCTCGGGCTCACTCAACTGAAATCCAAATGGCCGGGGGTGGACGAAGCAGTGGTCGAGAGGTTCGCGCGAGAATCAGACCGTCCGCCACGGGACCCCTATATCAACCCAGACCGGGGAGATCTGCTCCTTTTCTTTTTTCTCCTCGCCGGAGTGGCCGGCGGCTTTGTCGGGGGTTATTTCTACCGCGAACTGTTTCCTCCGAAATCGACGAAAGGGGCGAGGAATGCTTGATCTCTTCTCCGACATCTTTGCTTACCGGGACAATTCCTGGACGCGAATGGATCCGCGGGGTAAACTGGTTTTGTCCCTGGCAGCCATCCTGGGGGTCCTCCTGTCTACGGGAATGGTATTTCCCTTGACGGTCTTCGCTTTTGGTCTGGGGGCGATGCTCTCCTTGCGCCTTCCGGCCAAGCTCGTGGGGGCCCGTTTGGCAGCCCCTCTGGGGATCGGGATGGTGCTCGTTCTCTTACAAGCGGTCTTTTTCGGCCGAACCGAGATCCTTTCCTTTTCTCTTCCGGGGATTCGGGTGACCTTCAAGCAGGAAGGGCTCTGGCGCGGCCTCCTCATGGGTTCGAAGGTGCTGGGCGGCGTGTCTGTCATGTTGTGGCTCAGTCTGGTAACTCCCGCCCACAAGATCTTCCATGCTCTGCTCTGGTTCCGGATGCCCCGAGGATGGGTGGAGATTGCCATGCTGATGTACCGCTACATCTTTTCCCTCCTGGACGACACGGCCGATGTAGCCGCTGCCCAGAAAGTGAGGCTCGGCTATAGAGGGATCAAACGCTCCCTCTCTTCTTTCGGAGCCTTGGCCGGGGCCGTGATCATCCGTTCCTTCGATCAGGCCTCCCATACCCACGAAGCTATGATCTTAAGGGGCTACAAAGGTTTCATCCCCTTTGGCCCTATGCCACCCATGGGCAGGTCAGATCGGTTGAGGATGGCCAGCGGGTCGGCTATCCTTGCGGCGGCTTACCTCTTTCTGGAAGGGAGGTTATTTTGATGGATCGCCGGGTCGCCGTGAGGACTTCCGGGGTATCCTTTACTTATCCGGAAGGGACGAAAGCTCTTCAGGAAGTGGATTTCTGGGCGGAGCAAGAAAAATTTGTCGCCCTTTTAGCCTCCAATGGCTCAGGAAAGACCACCCTTCTCAAAGTATTGGTGGGCTTGCTCAAACCGCAAAAAGGACGGGTTTACATCCAAGAAAGAGATGTAGAAACCTTGCCGCCCCATGAGCTATACCAGCGGGTGGGGATGGTTTTCCAGAACCCTAATGACCAGCTCTTCGGTGCCACTGTGGAAGAAGATGTGGCCTTCGGCGTGCGTAATCTGCGTTTTGCGGAAGCGGAGGTTCAAAGAAGAATCACGGAATCACTGGACTCCGTGGCGGCGGCCGAGTTGCGCGGTCGGGCGATTCACCATTTGAGCTTCGGCGAAAAAAAGAGGGTCGCTCTCGCTGGAGTTCTGGCCATGCGCCCGGGAATTCTGATTTTGGATGAGCCCACGGCGGGTCTGGACCCTGCCGGGGAATCCCTCATGCTTCATCTATTGAACCGGTTGAACCGCGAGCAAAATATAACCATTATCCTGGCCACCCATTCGGTAGACATGCTGCCTCTGTTCGCCGACCAAATTTATGTCTTGAATCGTGGCCGGGTGCTCCGTCAGGGGCCGGCAGAGGAAGTTTTTTGCGACCATGAATTGATTGACCGCGCCGGTCTTCGGCTGCCCTACATCTCCAACCTGCTTTACCAGATGAAGCGTTATGACGGAGTTCCCATCGATGGCCTGCCGCTTACCATCGGCGAAGCCCGCAAGCGCCTCCTGGAACTCATTCCGGAAGAACTCATTACCAATCCCTTTAGGGGGGATCTGCGATGAGCGACCTCCGCAGCGGCTTCACCACTGGCACTTGTGCGGCAGCTGCGGCCAAAGCCGCAACCCTGGTTCTTCTGGGCAGGGAGAACCTCCGGGAAGTCGATATGGCTCTGCCCGATGGAACACGCGTGGGAATTCCTCTGATCTATGCGCGAGAAGTCGGAACCGGTGCTGAAGCGGCGGTCCGTAAGGACGCCGGAGATGATCCGGATATCACCCAGGGGACGACGGTCATCGCCAGGGTGGCCCGGCTGGATACCCCGGAGATCCGATTGATCGCCGGTGAGGGCGTCGGCCTAGTGACGAAGCCAGGCCTGTCTGTACCCCCCGGGCATCCGGCCATCAATCCCGTGCCGCAGCGCATGATCCAGGAGGGAATTCGGGAAGTAACGGAGAAAGGCGTGGAGGTCATTCTCTCGATTCCCGGCGGAAAGGAACTGGCCGGGAAGACCTTCAACCCGCGGCTGGGAATTGTGGGGGGACTCTCCATCCTGGGCACCTCCGGGCGGGTTCGCCCTTTCAGCAGTCCGGCCTTGAAAGTCTCCTTGAAATGTTCGCTGGACGTGGCGGCGGCCTGCGGAATCGAGGCTCCGGTTCTGGTCCCGGGACACATCGGAGAAAGGGCTGCGCGCAGGCATTTCCAGCTGCGGGATGAGCAGCTCATCGAAGTGAGCAATGAGTGGGGCTACATGCTGGATTGCGCGGGGAGCTACCGCTTCCAAGGATTGATGGTTCTCGGTCATCCTGGAAAACTGGGTAAGCTGGCCATGGGGGAGTGGGATACCCATTCCTCAAGGTCAAAAAGCGCAGTACCCTGGATCTCAGGCCTGGCAAGGGCTCTCGGATATGCCACCGTCGATCAACAGACGGTGGAAGGGATCTTTTCCGCTCTGGCAGCGGCAGAGAGAAAGAAGCTGGGAGAAGCATTGGCTTCCGAGGTATGCAGGGCTGTTACGGAACGTCTGCGAGGAAGCCTTCAGGTAGGCGCTGTTTTGGTGAATATGCAGGGCGATTGGCTGGGCTGTGCCGGAGAGATGGGATTATGGAGAAGGAAAAACCCATCCTAATTGTGGGTTGCGGGCCAGGGGCACCCGATTTCCTGACCCCGGCGGCCCGGAAAGCAATTGCAGGGGCGGAAGTTCTCGTGGGAGCGAGCCACTTGCTCGACCTTTTTCCGAAGCATCCGGCCGAGCGAATTAGGGTGCAAGCGGACATCCCGAAAATCCTGGAAGAGATTGCAGTTAGACTGCACCGGTGGAAAATCGCAGTATTGGTGACGGGTGACCCGGGGTTGTACAGCCTTGCCCAGCCTGTTCTTAAACGATTCGGCCGGGAATCCTGTGAGGTCATTCCGGGCATCAGTTCCCTCCAGGTGGCCTTCGCCCGCCTCGGACTGGACTGGGTGAACGCCCGGATCATTGACGCCCACGGCGGAAATCCGGACATAGACTCGGCCTTCCTGGCCCAGGCGGAAAAGATCGCAATATTTGCGGGCAGAGCTGAAGCGATAAAATGGGTCGCCCATTTAGTTCGGGCGATCGGTGAAGGATACACCATTTATGTCTGCGAAAACCTGACCCTCGAAGGGGAGAAGATTAGACAGGTGAAAGCAGAAGATCTGAAAAATCTGGCGGTCTCACCCCGGACAATTGTTTTGCTGGTCAAAAAGACGTAAGCCGTGAGGGATAAGGCGTAAGGGTAATTGGCCTCATGAAAATCGGCACCTTATACGGAATCGGCGTGGGCCCTGGGGACCCCGAGCTCATCACTGTAAAGGGAGTGAGGCTCCTTGGCCAGTGCCAGCACGTATTCGTCCCCAAGAGCCCGAACGGCCGCGGACAGCGTCGCCCTTTCCATTGGCAGGAGATATTTAAATAGCAGCTCCCAGGTTCATGAATTGATCTTTCCCATGACCTCTGATCAGGCGGATTTGTCCCGGCACTGGACGGCCTCAGCCGGGGAGATCGCGGCGGTCTTGAAAAGTGGGGAAGACGCCTGCTTCCTCACGCTGGGTGACCCGCTGCTGTATTCTACGTACATTTATTTACTTCGAGAATTAAAAGCTCTGTGGCCAGAGGCGAGAGTGTGTCACCGTTCCGGGAGTCACGGCTTTTAGCGCAGCCGCTGCCCTGGCGGGTTTCCCCGTGGGTGAGAAAAAAGAAACGGTGACGATCATCCCCACTGCCGATGACCTAGAGGATGTGCGGCGAGTGCTTTCAGGTGGAGGCACCGTGATCTTAATGAAGATCGGGCGGCGGCTGAGAGAGGTCCTGAACTTGTTGGAGGAGGCCGAAGTGATTGACCGTAGCGTCTTTGTCTCTCATGCGGGCATGGAGAATGAGCGGGTGGAAACCGACCTTCGCCGCCTGCGCGGAGAAGACCCGCAAGCGGGCTACCTTTCCATCATCTTGGCCCATGCAGAGGAGAAAGGATCATGAAGGTTTTCTTCGTAGGAGCCGGTCCCGGTGATCCTGATCTTCTAACCGTAAAGGCTCAACGGCTGCTGAGCGACTGTCGTATCTGCATTTATGCAGGTTCCCTGGTAAGCCCGGAAATCGTGAGCCTGATCTCCCCGGAGGCCGAGAAGTACAATTCGGCCGGGATGTCCCTGCCGGAGATCGTTGCCGTCTTTCGGGATGCGCAGGCCCGGTCCCTAGACGTTGTGCGGCTGCATTCGGGGGACCCGGCGATCTATGGCGCTATTGGGGAACAGATGGAAGAGCTCGATCGCCTCCACATCGATTACGAGGTGGTCCCGGGCGTAAGCGCTTTTCAGGCGTCGGCCGCGGCCTTGCGCACAGAGCTCACGGCTCCGGAGATTTCCCAGACCATCATCCTCACCCGCATTTCGGGGCGGACCCCCCTTCCGCCGGAACAGGAGCTGGAAAAACTGGCCCAAACCCGATCCACCCTGTGTATCTTTCTCTCCGCGGACAGGATAGAGGAAGTGGCCAGTCGATTGGCGCCCTATTACGGGAAGGATTGCCCGGCAGCCGTCGTCTATCATGCCTCCTGGCCGGACGAAGAGATTGTGCAGGGGCAGTTGGGAGAAATCCCAACCAAAGTCAAGGAGGCCGAGATTGGAAGGACCTCTATGATCCTTGTCGGCCGGGCGCTCTCCCGCCATCTTCCGTCTTCCAAGCTTTATGACGCCGGGTTCAGCCATACCTTTCGCCGTCGGGGAAAGAGCGAATGAAGATTGCCCTCCTTACCCTTTCCCAGCAGGGGGCAGAGGTCCTGAAACATCTGCTACCCTCTTTTGCGGGTGCCCATCTCTTTGTGCATGAGGCGGTCCCGGGCGACTCCAGCGGACAAAGGTTCGGGTCCATCGTGGACCTGACGCGGGAGATTTTTGAGAGATACGACGGGCTGGTTTTTGCGGCTCCCAGCGGAGTGGTGCTGAGGGCCATCTCCCCGTTGGTGAAGGACAAGCACAAGGACCCTGCCGTGTTGGTCATCGACGTAGGAGGCAGGTTCGTCATCAGCCTGCTTGGCGGGCATGAGGGGGGAGCGAATCATCTGGCCATTCGGGTCAGCAATATCCTGGGCGCCGAGCCAGTGATCACCACCACTGCCGAAGCCCTCAAGCCCTTGATCGTGGGCATTGGCTGCCGCCGGGGTACCGAAGCGTCGAAGATCGTCTCAGCCGTGAAAGAAGCCCTTCGTCTGGCAGGGGGGGAGCTTTCTCAGGTGCGGCTGCTCGCTTCTGCTGATGTGAAGGCCGAAGAAAAGGGATTGTTCCTCGCGGCCGAAGAGCTGGAGGTTCCCCTGCGTTTGATCCATTCCGAGGAAATCCGGGGGTGTGTAAGGGATTTTTCCCGGTCAGAGTTTGTGGAGAAAGAAGTTAAAATGCCGGCAGTGGCCGAACCAGCGGCCCTCCTGGCCGGAAGGAGGACGAAATTAATTCTTCCAAAGATCATCCGCAACGGGGTCACAGTAGCCGTGGCCCAGGAAAGCTTTTTGTGGTCGGAATCGGTCCGGGGGAGCCATTAGATCGTACGCGCCGGGCCGAAGAGGCCATTGCCCAAAGTAAAGTCGTCGTCGGCTATAGCCGTTATCTGGAGATGATTGCTGATCTCACGGCAGGAAAGGAGCTCATCGCCTCGGGCATGACCCAGGAAGTCGAAAGGTGCCGGCAAGCTCTGGGGCGAGCTCAACAGGGCGAGATCGTCGCTCTCATCTCTTCCGGGGATCCCGGGATTTACGGAATGGCCGGGTTGGCCATTGAACTGGCTGCCGCCGAAGGTTTTAAAATTCCCCTGGAGATCATTCCGGGGGTAACCTCGGCCAATGCCGCCGCGGGCAAGCTGGGCGCACCTTTGATGCTGGATTACGCCGCCATCAGCCTAAGCGATCTCTTGGTTCCCTGGGGGATCATCTGCGACCGCCTGGAAGCGGTGGCTGCAGCCGATCTGGTCGTGGCTCTTTACAATCCCCGGAGTAAGAAACGCACGAAGCAGCTTGCGGAAGCCGCAGCGATCCTGCGCAAATACCGTCCGGGAACCACCCCCGTGGGCATTGGTACGGCTGTGGGCACGGATGGAGAACGAATGGTTCGGACTGACCTGGACCATTTCCTCAAAGAACAGGTGGGGATGAGAAGCATCGTCCTGGTGGGGAATCGTTCCTCCAAATGGGTGGAGGGCTGGTTTATCACGCCCAGAGGTTACCGGGTATGATTCTTCTCCTGGGCGGAACAAGTGAAACCGCCCTCTTTGCCGAAACTTTGACCGCCGCAGGATATGGAGTGCTAATCTCCACGGCCACCGAAATCCCCCTGGCTATAGGAACACATCCGGGCATTCAAAGACGTTCCGGCTCTTTGGAGGAAGATGGGTTGAGGGCGATCGTTGAATCCCGGGGAATCCGGGCGATTGTTGATGCCACCCATCCTTATGCGGGGCAAGTCCGAAAAATGGCCCGGCAAGTGGCAGAGCGGATGGAGATCCCTTATCTAACCTACATCCGCCCGACCGCAATTCAGGAGAGCGAAAGTATTTTTTTCGCCGCGAACCATGAAGAGGCGGCGGGCGTGGCCTGTTCTTTCGGGGTCCCCATCCTTTTGACCATCGGTTCTAAGAACCTGAGGCCTTATGTGGAACAATCGAAAAAAGCCGGGCTGAAATTAGTCGTTCGCGTTCTGGCCGAGAGAGGGTCCCTAGAAGCCTGTCGCTCCGCAGGGGTTACGGAGGAATTCATCGTCACGGGCCGGGGGCCCTTCTCCGTCGAAGAGAATCGGGCGGTGATAAGAAAATTCAACAGCGGCGTTCTGGTTACCAAAGAGAGTGGCATCGCCGGCGGATTCCCGGATAAGATAGAGGCCGCCCGGTTGGAAAAATGTCAAGTGGTCGTGGTCCAGAGACCGGATCAAAAATTCAGCGATGCCTTTGAGAACTTCGCCGATCTGCTGGAAGCAGTCCGGGCTAAAGTCCCGGTAAAAACCTCCTCTACCCTCTGAGGCTGTGGGGCAATTTCGAGAAGCACGGGGCCTAGGCGGGAGGGCATTCTCTCGAGAGCGGGTTGGCCCTGAACCATGTGAGGTTCAGGACTGCCAGGTACCCTAGGTGGTGCAGGGGGGAAGGGGATGAGAAGGCGAGGCCTATTTTTTCCACCCGGAGCAACGATGGATGAAAAAGGAATGGGTCTACGAAGAAATTGAGGTGGAGTCCTACGCCGGCTACAAAGGAGAGGAAACCCCTCGGGCCTTCGTTCATCAGGGGAAGCGCTATGAAATCCTCAAAGTCTTAGACCGGTGGTATGAAGGAGGCCCCGATCCCAAAGATCTCCGGCACGATTATTTTAAGATTGAAACAGCGGCGGGAGAGATTTTCTTAATTCGTTACACCCCGCGCTTCCAGGCCTGGACCCTGTGCCGGAGAGTCCCCGCGCCTAAATTTTCGGATAATTGAAAAGATTTGATGGGACGCAGATTCACCCTGTTAGATGTTTACTATCTAACAGGGTAAACGCAGATTCTTAGGATTAGAAAAAAAGATGGGTTCAGGGAAGGGGTGATGGAGTATTTTCTACCAAATTGATTTTTTGATCTGCGATTATCTGCGAAAATCTGCGTCCAAATAAAGTTATCAAGAGGGACTTCTTGTCTCCCTTCGTACTCATTTCTGCTTACCTACTTGATCTCCTCCTGGGTGACCCTCAATGGTTCCCCCATCCTGTGCGTTTCATTGGCCGGCTTATTCTTTGGCTGGAAAATTCTTTCCGCAGGCTAGGAGATTCCCCTCGATGGTTGAGAGTCTCCGGAATCTTTATGGTCCTTATCGTGTGTGGGAGCACCTTCTGGGTCACATGCGTTTTAATCCATTGGACGGGGCATTTTTTTTGGGCCGCGGGTTTCGCCTGCTCAATTTTTTTTTCTTATGCCACTCTGGCCACAAGAGATTTGCATGTGGAGACCCGAAGAGTTCTTCAGGCCCTGGAGGCGGGGGATTTTGCTTGCGCCCGCAAGGAACTCTCTTTTTTAGTGGGAAGGGATACGGCTCATCTGGATAAGCCCGAGATTCTCCGGGCCCTGGTGGAAACCATCGCCGAGAATATATCCGACGGAGTCATCGCTCCGCTCTTCTACCTCGGGCTGGGCGGTCCTCCCTGGGCCATGACTTACAAGGCTATCAACACGCTGGATTCCATGGTCGGATATAAGAACGAGCGCTACCGGAACATCGGCTGGGCCTCTGCGAAGTTGGATGATGCGGCAAATTTTATCCCCGCCCGGCTCTCCGGTTTTATCATCGTCTTTTCCGCCCTTCTTCTCCGCAAACCCTGGAGAGATGCTCTCGGTATTTTAGGGCGAGACCGGAGGAAACATGAAAGCCCGAACAGTGCCTGGCCAGAGGCTGCCATGGCCGGAACCTTGGGAGTCCAGCTGGGGGGCTTGAATTATTATTTTGGCCAGCGAAGCCAGAAGCCCTTCATCGGTGGCCGAAAAAAAGAGCTCGATCCCGCGGATGTGCGCCAGGCCTGGAAGATTTTGTATCTTTCCTCTTTTTGCATGCTTTTGCTGTCCCTATTGCTTTTCTGGATTGGAGAAAGAATCTTCCCTTCCTAAACGACCTCAGCGATTTTTTTGGCTGTCTCCAAAAACGTCATTTGCCGACGATTTCTGGGAGGATCGCATGGTGGGGGAAGCACGCTTGGTGCAGGAACCTCCCAAGGGCCGTCGGGGGGCGCAAAATGTTACCATTGATTCGACACATGAAACTAAGATTATAATTGATTGTTAGCCCTAGAGAAATCCGCTTTGATAAAGGATCGCTTAGGGGAGGTGAAAATATGAGAAAAGTTTATCTGGATCATGTGGCCTCTACCCCCATTCTTCCCGAGGTTCGGGAAGCCATGCGGCCATTCCTGGACGAAAAATTCGGCAATCCTGCTTCGCTCCACGATTGGGGCGAAGTAGCCCGAGAAGCGCTGGAGGCTGCCCGCGAAAAAGTAGCCCAGCTTATTGGCGCCGATGCCGGGGAGATCATATTCACGGGCAGTGGCACGGAAAGCAATAATTTTGCGATAAAAGGACTGGCCCTGGCGCAACAGAATAAGGGGAAGCATATTATTTTTTCGGCGATTGAACATTTTTCCGTTCTCTATTCAGGTAGAACCTTGGAGAAATGGGGCTTTGAATTGACTTTGCTTCCGGTAGATCAATATGGGCTAGTGGATCCCGATGAGGTGCGGCGGAATATCCGCAAGGATACGGTGCTGGTATCGGTCATGCAGGCCAACGGGGAGGTAGGGACCCTGGAGCCCATTAAAGAAATAGCAAAAATTACTAAAGAAAAAGAGGTGGTCTTTCACACCGATGCAGTGGCTGCAGTCGGTACGATACCGGTCAATGTTAAGGACCTGGGGGTGGATGCCTTAAGTCTGGCGGGAAACCAGTTCTACGGTCCAAAAGGAGTGGGGGCACTCTGGTTGCGCAAGGGGGTGCGTATCCTGCCGCTTCTTGATGGAGGTGTACAGGAGGATGGCCGGCGGGCCGGGACAGAAAATATGTCTGGGATTGTAGGTCTGGGCAAGGCCGCGGAATTAGCCAGCCGCGATATGATGGCCCGTATGGAACACCTCACCCAACTCCGTGACCGCCTTTGTACGGAAGTCCCTGCCCGGATCGATCATGTGATCGCCACGGGTCACCCGCGAAATCGTCTTCCAGGTTGTGCCAGCTTCTGCATAGAATTTATTGAGGGCGAATCCATGCTGATGCTTTTAAATGATAGAGGGATTGCCGTTTCCAGCGGTTCTGCTTGCACTTCCAGGGCCCTCAAAGCCTCTCACGTGCTGATTGCTATGGGGCTGCCCCACGAAATCGCTCAGGGGTTCTTCTCTTCAGCTTCGGTCTTCACAATGGTTCGGAAGATATCCGTTATGTTCTGGAAGTGCTTCCACCTATTGTGGACAAATTGCGCAGGATGTCCCCCCTTTACAGTAAATTTTTGAAAGGAAAATAAAGAGGCCATGCAGAGGCAAATCCAAGGAAATGAAGCCTGGACCACTTTTTCCGTGCTGATAATGCCAGAAATATAGAGAAATGAAATGAATTAGCTGTTACTGAGTGAGAGATTTGTTGAATAGTATTTAAAATTGGAGAGAAGACTAAAAAAATACTCTAAAAGTTTTGAGGGAGAGGGGGAGGATGAGAGGGAATTTAGTTAGCTTTTTTAGGAAGCTTAAAGGAACTAAAGAAGATAGTAATTTATTTAAGAATTAATGACTAAAAACAAAAGATGAAGGGTAAGGATTTCCAATTAAAGATTTTCGCCCCCAACGATCTTTTAAGAAAAAGAGAGGCAGAAAGGAGGAGATTCCATGGCGGAGAAAGAGAAACTGACGATGGTCGTATTCAGCGGAGACTTGGACCGGGCTTTGGCTGCTTTCATGTTGGCTACAACGGCTGCCAGCATGGGCATGGAAGTGAATATGTTTTTCACTTTCTGGGGTCTGAATATCATCAAAAAGAACGAAGGCAGAATGAAAAGTAAGGGACTGATGCTGAAGATGTTGAACCTTATGAATCGCGGAGGCTCCCAAAGGTTGAAGCTGTCTAGGTTTCATATGCTGGGCCTGGGTACTTGGATGATGAAACGGCTGATGAAAGACATTCATATGCCTTCGATAGATGAGATGATCGTTATGGCTCATGAGATGGGAGTAAAATTAATCGCCTGCACGACCTCCTGCGGAGTCATGGGCCTGCCCGAAGAAGCCTTTCGCAGTGAGGTAGATTTCCTGGCGGGCGCCACTTACTTTCTAAATGAGGCCAGGGAATCCAAGATTTCTCTTTTTATTTAGTCAACGCCCCGCTGGGTCGATTGAGGAGGTAGAGATGAAAGCGGATCAAATTCTGGACTGCGTGGGACTTTATTGCCCGATGCCGATTGTCAAAACTGCCGCAAAGATCAAGCAGATGAAGACGGGGGAGGTATTGGAGGTACTAGCGGATGACAAAGGCATAAAGAAAGATATGCCAGCCTGGTGCCAAGCCACGGGCCATGAATGCCTGGGTTTTGAAGAAGTTAAAGGAGAAATCAAGGTTTACGTGAAAAAAACTCACGATTAAATAAGGAAGAATCTGGATCTCCTCCCCCAACTTATTTTTTTTTTTTTTTTTTTTTTTTTTTTTTTTTTTTTTTTTTTTTTTTTTTTTTTTTTTTTTTTTTTTTTTTTTTTTTTTTTTTTTTTTTTTTTTTTTTTTTTTTTTTTTTTTTTTTTTTTTTTGGGAAGACACTTCCTGGCCTGGTCAATCTCTTCGCTGAATTGGACGATGCGTAGACGGGTGCAACGATCGATAGCGTTGACGGATTTGTTGTTCTTGGCGTAAGGTGAGGCCTGGACTTGGGCTGACTCCTTTCTCTTCCATTGCCTGTCCTGGGTCTCTGCCACAGGGCTGAGAAAGTGTCGCCCATTTCTATTTATAGAATGGATTCATAATTCCATTGTTAATTGACACACCGGCTTCATACCTGTTATCCTAAAAATAAAGGGGATGTGAAATGCGCATTTACTTTGGTTTTGACGATACGGATACTGTTGATTCTGATCGCGGTACAGGAAAACTGGCTCGCTGGTTTGAAAACGAATTGCCAAATCATGCCGTTTGCGGGGTGTTGTCCGCCAACAACTCTTGTTGGATCCTTCTATCCCTTACACCACGCACAATAGTTCAGCCTGTGCCATCATTGAAACCGCCGACACATCTTTCATGGACGAATTAATCTCCCGGGCGGTGAATCATATTGAGCGTCATTTCATCCCCGGGAGCGACCCAGGGCTGTGTGTCGCCTCTGAAGATAATTCCGCTTTGCCCAAACTAATCCACTTTGGTCGGACATGTACAACGAGAGTGGTCACGCAGAAAGAAGCAGTTCAGGCCGCTCTGGGGGCCCATCTTTCTGGTCATGGAGGGACCCAGGATGGGATCATAGGGGCCGCCGCTGCGGTAGGGTTGACTGCCCATGGATGGGGGGGCCGGTTTATCGAATTTGGAAGATTGCGTGATTTTCCAGAAAAAGTTTCTGTATCCGATCTAGAGCAATCAAAGATAGCAGTGGTTTCTATTGATCGGGATGGACAAGTTCCGCTCCGGAAGACATCGTCGATACCAAAGGATGGCTCCGTCCAAGGCTTTGGGGCGGAAAGCCCGTATTACCGATAACCCACAAGAGCAATGGGCATTGGGAAACCCTTGGGGAAAAGACAGGAACAAACAAATTAGAGAAGGGAGAAAGAGGTATGTCCGGCCAAATTTTTTACAGGGAGAGAGGGAAAATGGGCAAAGGCGAGAAGAGACCCCGTTTCCGGTTGGTTGCCATAGCGGGCCTTGACATGAAGGTCTATGGCAAACATCTGCGTAAAGTGAACTCGAACAGATCGCGAAGGCCGTGGCGCCAAACTGGTCTTGCTGAAGGTGGTGAAGGAAAACAGAAACGCAAGGAGAGGTAGAAGAGGGATTGATATCGGCGGGTCTGGGTAAAGGAGTTATATGAGATGGCGTTAATACGAGATCGGGATGGTCGTCGTTTGCACGTTAAAAGCAAATTGATGGGAGAAAGCCTGGTCAGCAAGTCCTTTATCGAAGGGTTGAAATAGCTCCCCAACAACGCCTCTTCCCAGATGTGAATATCCTCAAAATTGGAGGGCAGTCCATTTGTGACCGGGGAGCTAAGGCAGTTCCTGATATTATCAAAGAGATCGTTGCGAACAAAGAGAAACACAAGATGCTGTTGACCACAGGGGGTGGACGCGCAGCCGCCACATCTATACCATTGGCCTCGAACTGGGTATGCCCACGGAATCATAGCCAAATTCGGAAGTTCCGTTTCTGAACAGAATGCCCTTTTATCAGCATGCTTCTCTCCCCCTGGGGAGGGATCAAGATCGGGCACGACGAGATCGTAAACTTCCCACTATTTTGCTCAGGGTTGTATTCCGGTCATGCACGGCATGCCTCCTTATGACTACTTTGCCATCCCTCCTGCGAAAGGACGCATTCCCATTCACCGAACAGATGTGGGCACATTGATCTTAGCCGATTTGATCGGAGCCCGAAGCTGTATTTTTATTAAGGACGAGAAAGGACTTTATACGGATGACCCCAAAAAGAATCCCAAGGCACAATTTATCGATCGGATCGGGGCAAAGGAACTCATAAAAAGAGATCAGGACGATTTGATAATAGAACGCCCCTGCCTGGAGATTCTGCAAAACAGCCAGGTCATTGGTCAGATGCAAATCATTAATGGTTTGGAGGAAGGGAACATTACCCGAGCCTTGAAAGGAGAACATGTAGGAACCATCATCTACAAGGAATAGGTTTATCCTCCTTCCCTTTACTGCTCCATGAGCGAAATAAACCTCCTCAAAATCAGAGCGGGGATTCCTGCGTCGTGTGGGTTTCCTCTTTGGTACTCAGGTTTCATCCAATCTTGATGAGCCATATTTTATTACGTAAAGGAAGGTTAGCTCTCATGCCCCAAAGCCGGGTTGCGATCGTGAAAACCCCCGAAAAGCCCTGATGATCAGCAGATACGTATTGCCCTAGAAAAAGCGGTGGATTTGCTGGGGGGCATCCGGGAGATCGTGAGGCCGGGTCAAAAAGTATTGATCAATCCCAGCTGGGTATCCGCGAGAACAAAGCCAGAAGAAGCGGCCATCACCCTTCCGGAAGTTTCCAGAGCCCTTGCCGATATGGTCGGGGACGCGGGAGCCAGACCGATCATTGCCGAATCATCGGCCATCGGAATAGATACCGAAAAAGTAATCGCTGAGTCTGGGTATCAACAACTGAGGAATAGGGGCTATGAGGTGATTGACCTGAAAAAAACCGAGTTCACCCTCTTTCCCATTAAAAATGGGAAGATCTTCAAAGAAGTGCAGACCTACAAGCTCGTTCAAGAAGCCGATGTGATCATATCTCTGGCCAAGTTCAAAACCCATGACCAGGCACAGCTCACCCTGGCCATCAAGAACCTGAAGGGCCTACTCACCGATACGTATAAAAAAGGAATTTCACCAGCAGGGGGTTTTCGAAGGTTGTGTGGATTGGTACGGGGCGTTGAGACCCCAGCTGTCCATCGTGGAAGCCATTTACTGCCAGGAAGGCTTAGGGCCCATATTCGGCAAGCCGGTGGAGATGGACCTGATCGTGGCCGGTCGGGATGCGGTAGCCGTAGATGCCGTCTGCGGCTATATCAGCGGATTTGAGCCCGAAGAGGTGCCCATAACTGCGGCAGCTGTCAGGCGGGGGGCTGGGAGTCGCCGAGCGAAAGGAAATCGAGATCGTCGGGGAATCCATGGAGTCCGTATATCGCCGGTTCATGAGGGTTTTGGAGGATGAACGCCTGAGGATCGAAGGGCTGGACTTGATCTACGGAAATATAACCTGTTCCGGCTGCCGGATGGGGATCATGAGTTCCCTCTTTGATATGAAGGAAGCCAACCAGTTGATGTACCTGCCAGGCATCACGATCCTGACCGGCGATCCGGAGATCCCCGAATATGTTCCGAAGGACGGCCTGGTTACCGTTGGCCGCTGCGTTCCGAACAATAAGAGGAGCGCGCGTCATGTGAAAGGTTGCCCGCCCAACAACCTGGATATCGTTAAGGCCATCATCGGCGACAGGGCCCGGGCTGAGCGGCACTATGAATGAACCCCACTTCTTTCCTCAAACGTGATCCGAAAGATCTTGATCGAAAACCCACAAAAAAGCGTCAGCCTTCCAAAAGGAAAGATACAAATGAAAAAGGCAGGGCCATTTCTGACCCTGCTTTTGCTATCAATGGGCATGCAAAGTCGCTGAGAAACGGCATTCTTCAGGGTATTTCAGATCCCAGACTACCGAGGCAGTTCAACTTCTACATCCCAATCGGCATAACTTTGGTCCGGGCTGGGCTCGTAGCCTCTCCAGGTAAATCCACCCCGAATCCCTTCATATTTGCCAGTGCCTCTTGCGAAGGTATTTGTACCTTCCCAATACGGCCCCATCTCTCCTATTTTCGATTTCCCTTCACCGTTGCTGTAGATTTTATTGCCGTCCCGGTCTGTCCATTCGTCATAAAAATGCGCAAAGCCGATTCCGGTTTTCATGTTCAAATCAAAGGAGCCCACGGTATGAATAATCACTCCCTCGCCGAAGCGTTTTCCGTCCTTGTTTCTGATGATCCCCTTGGCATCCCAAAGGGCGATCACATATCCCTCCTCCCCAGGAACATTCATTTGCTCCCACTTGATCATGTGATAGACAGTGCTGAGTCTATGCTTCTCACCCGCTACCGCATTGCCCACCAAGAGATACCCATGGTGAAGGCGATCAATGCCACTATTCCAACGATTTTTGATTTAGACATTTTCATTTCCTCCTTTCTGGTTTATAGATGACATATGGGTAAAGGCAGGAAGCCGAGGTTAGCCTCTTATCCTGACCACCGGAACCTATCGCACAATATATACGTCGTATTTGACGAACGAATTCTCACCCAGCTTTACTTCGACGACTTTGCCAACGCATTGAACATGGTTGAGCCATGCATACTTATCCGACGACGTCTGCATTGTCGGTGCAGTGATAAAGTAATGGTCCTTTGATGTCAACGTCTCTCCTTTCATCAATCGGTCAAAGCTTTCCTTCGAATGACTGATGACTCCGTTATAGGCAACGTAAACAAGAGCGCCGTCGTCGGTTTTGAGCGTTGCGCGAACGTCCAACCGAGAGCTGCCACCCGGCATAACACGAAGCCAGTCAGCTCCAGGGGCTATCAATTTCCCGCTGATCTTAGGACCTTTGACCCAACCCCCGTCCCGCACATTGTAGATAAAGAGAGTGTTGTCAATCTGCTGAGGCGGGTCGAGCGGTGCGTACAAGGTCATTAAATATTCGGTTGTGATTTGTGTTGTTTGCGCCTCAGCAATACCTGATGCCGCTGCCAGCACAAACAGAATAACGAACAGGCCACTCCTCAACCTTGCAATTAGTTTCATCTCCTCCTCCTTTATAAGGTTAAGGTTTCTGGTTAACAATGACTGGGCGATAAGACTTGAGCATTGGCCATCTTCATTTCATCGAAGAGGCACTTCCTCATTTTCATCTGTTTGGTATGGACGAAAAATTAGTTAATTTTAGAAAGATCTCATTTGCAGACAGAAGAAAGGCTCCCAAGGGACGCAAGAATCCCCCTGGAGCCATCGTATCGGCACCTTTCTGTGGCTCCCCAAGATTCCCATCGAGAATACACGATTATTAGAATCTTTCTTTCCTTCAACCCC
>CAVXFA010000054.1:0-99637 GCA_963760605.1 uncultured delta proteobacterium
TTCCCTTGAGATTCACCGCAATCACTTGATCGAATTTTTTCGGGTCCAGATCTTCGATCTTCGCTACCTGGGCTATCCCCGCATTGGGCACGACGATGTCCAGTCCACCCACCCGGCAGCTGATTTCTCGGAAAGCATTTTCGACAGATGCATAGTCCGTGACGTCAAAAATAATGGTTTCCACCTGATTCTTGCCATATCTCCCAGCCAATAGGGAATGGACCTTCTGCAAGCCCGGTTCATCAATATCCGATATTATCACTGACCGCACCGGCAGCCAGGAGCCGGTCCGCTATGCCAAATCCAATGGCGCCGGCCCCGCCCGTGACTAAAGCCACCTGTCCCTGAAGGGGGAGAGGAGACGTCCGCCCCAGTTTTTTCTGCTGCAGGCTCCAGTATTCCATGTCAAATACGTGAGATTCCGAAAGGGGAGCATACTTCCCCAATGCATTGGCCAGGAGCTTGGCCCGCAGGGTATGCTCGGCGATGTCCGCAGCAATCCGGGCATCTTTCCGGGTAAACCCGAGAGTAACGACCCCGACTCCTGCCACAAGGAAAACCCGGGGGTAGGGGTCAAGTTTTTTTGGCTCAACCTTTTTTGCCTTCACCTGGACTAAGAAATATCCATCGTAAGCGGCCTGATAGGCACTCACCGTTCCTTTAACCATCTGTTGAAAACTCTCATCATCTTCCGGGAGGCCTTCTACGTAGGCCCATAAATTTTTGGTCCGGGTGACATGGTCAGGAGTGAGGACACCGGAGGCACAAAGCTCCCGTGCTTCCTGCAAAAGAGAAGCCTTTACAAGGTCGGGAGCGTTTCGCACCTCCACATAGAATCTGTGAAGCTGGCCGCCCTCCGTTCGAAAAGCACAGGCGCCGCGCACCATCTGGTTGAATCGAGCGACGGATGAGGCAGGGTCTTTTGGTGGCGTCCAATCCGTGCGGGGCGACCCGAAAACCTTCCGCCGCTCTCTCTTCTCAATAACCTTTTCTGCCCGGCTCACATAATCAATCATTCTCTCATAGGACGTCCTGGCATCCTCGCCAAAAGTAAAAATTCCATGATTCATCACCACGATCGCTTCTACGCCGGGGTCTTGTTCGTATTGTTCGAGCACTGCTTTGGCCAGGGGAATCCCCGGCCTGATATAGGGAAGAATGACCCCCTTTTCACTTAGGGCAACCTTCAAGAAATCTTCTCCATCTTTCTGGTTGGTTAAGATTAGAATCGAATCGGCATGGGTATGATCAATATAGCGGGAAGGAAGAAAAGCGTGCAGGAGCGCCTCCACAGAAGGGTCAGGGGAGGAGAAAGAAACTTTGTGAATTTGCAGCTGGTTCTCCATCTCGTCGTCTGGGAGACTTGGGAGACTACGCAGCTTTTGCAAGGGATTCAATTCCAGGCCTACAAAACCCCCGGGCTCTATGGTTGCTAAATCCACTCCGCTGCCTTTGACGTAGAGGAGCTCCTGTTCTTCCCCTACAATGTTTTTCATTCTTATCTTGACGGAAGTGTTACCCCCGCCGTGAAGAACAAGATGGGGATCTTTCCCGATCAGGCGGGAGGTGTAAATCCGCAGGGCCAATTCTGGGGGAATGGCGGAATGCTGGGCTACAAATTCTTGGGATTCTCTTACGTTAAAAAGGTTCTTCACACGATCTGTTCAGCTCAATCTGAGATGGCCGCGTCATCTTTTCTCTTCTTTAAAGATGTTCTCCGCGTCCTTAGGCGTAGCTTTTTCGTGGATAATCGCCCGCAGGGCTTTCATCATGGCCACTGGATGTTCATGCTGCCAGACATTTCTCCCGAGGTTCAGGCCGATGGCTCCTTTTTGCATACCATCATAGACGAAGTCGAACACCTCTCTCTCGGTCTCGCACTTGGGCCCCCCCGCCATGACCACAGGCACCGGACAGCCGTTGACCACCTTTTCAAAGTTTTCACACCAATAAGTTTTGACGACTTTTGTACCCAATTCAGCAGCAATTCGACAGCAAAGGCCGAGATAACGCGCATCCCTTTTTTCCAGCTCTTTACCCACGGCGGTGACGGCCATCACCGGAATACCATAGTTTTCGCACTCATCGACCAATTTCCCCAGATTAAAAAGAGAGTCGTATTCGTACGCGCTCCCCACAAAGATCGACATACCCACAGCCGCTACATTGAGGCGGAGAGCCTCCTGGACCGACGTAGTAATTCCCTCATGAGAAAGGTCTTTCCCGATGATGCTGGTTCCCCCAGACACTCTGAGGATGATCGGCGGACTATTCGTCGGGTCGACACAGGAACGTAACACCCCCCGGGTCACAAAAAGCCCATCCGCATAAGGAATCAGCGGTTGGATCGTTTCCCCCGGCCTTTCCAGTTTGTTCGTAGGCCCCTGAAAGTAGCCATGATCAATAGGCAAAAAGAAACAATGGCCATCCGATTGCACCAGGCGTGAAAGCCGATTTTTCATTCCCCAATCCACGAAATATTCTCCTTTCTGCATCTCTATCTGTTTTTCATGAGTTAAAAAAACACCCGACCTCTCCCCCTATCATTTGACCCCGATCTTCAACCAAGGGTGGAATTGGTTTGTATTATCCGACATTTCCCAGATGACATCATTTTTAACCATTCCCCAGAATGGGGGATCTGTCAACATCGAGAATGCTCCCCACTTTGTTCGAAAACTCGATATCGATGGGCTCTTTATAGGCAGAGCAGCTTGGGATGTGGACTCCTTTATTCAGATTATTCAAGTAATTCAAAAAAAAGTGCAAGTCCCGGAAATCTAAGGTTCTTTCTGGAATCTGGTCAAAGGAAGCTCACTTCTTATCTTTCAGCTCTCTCTCATACTGGCAAATTCGTTGAACCTTCGGTTCTGATCTTTCTCCAGGGGTATATTCCGCGTTCATCCAAACCGTAACAAGCGTTTTGGCCAATTCCGGGCCGATTACCTGTGCACCCATCGTCATGATGTTAGCGTTGTTACTCTTTCTAGAACGCTCTGTAGAGTATGCATCGGAACAGAGGGCGGCATAGGCCCTGGGAACTTTATTTGCAGCGATGCACATACCGATACCCGTGCCGCAGATCAAGATACCCCGCTGATGTTTCCCTGAGGCAACTGCTTCAGCCACCTTGAGGGCCACATTGGCATAGATGGGATCATTACTTCCATAGTCTTCCCATTCATAACCCAGATCATTTAGATGTCTCTTAATCGTCTCCTTCAGTCCAGTCGCGTTTGGGTCACATCCAATTGCTATTTTCATGGCAGAAACCTATATTTATTATAAAAAAAAATCCCATGGGCTGTCAAGGAGATGGACCTTCGATTTTTTGTTATACAATCCAGTCATTCCTGGGGTTCGAAAATTGTCCATAGAAATTTTAGAGCCAGCAAAACGGCTTAATTTTATTAGGCAAAATGGTAAGATACTGGCGACTACTAAGGGAAATAGGGCATCGTAGGGGTTAACTTCTCTCATTTGTCTAGTCATGGAATATCGCATTTTAAAAAATCAAAGTTCGGCGAGGGGAAATTGATTCTTTTAATGATTTCGATTCGAAATATAGCATTGCGAAATGAAATTCAAAATTCCGACTTTCAGGAAGTGAACGCTCCCGTGAAGATCTCTTCAATTACTTCATTCTGGAAAAGCTGTATCTTCTTCAGAAGCTGGACCTCGTCAAGAGTGTTCACGAGATTCCGAAATGGGTGTCCTCAGATCTGGCTGCTCTCAATGAGCTTCGCAACGGCATTGCACATTCGTTCTTCCCACAGAACCGACGCCGAAAACCCGAATGGAAAGGGCAGAGTGTCTTTACACCTTACGGTGTCAGTCGTTTCCTTGATGACATGCAAAAGCTCCTTGATTTTTTCGTTCAGCGATTTTGGCGAGGCTCACCTGAGGACCTTGGCAATTGGCCTGACACACCCTCCTCGGAAGGGGGTATGCCAGGGCGCACAACACCAGGTCCAGCCGACCGCTGAAAAGCGGCGGCTGCTGACCCTTGCCGTTAAGCTTTCTTTCAAGTCGTAATGCTCGGTTCTCGAATATTGCTTCCACCAATGACTTGTAGGTGAAGCTTTGAATTCAAGAGAGGGTGGATTCTTTCCCTGGCAATGGGGGGGCCTTTCCTGAAGTCCTGTTTTTTGAGTCATCCCAGAGAATGCAATATTTCAAATACAAATCTCCAATTTGGGTTGAAAATTAAGGCTATTTTCAGGAACAAATTTGTTCTTGACCCCCCCCTCGCATAAGAGTATTATCCAATCTTTGTTTCTCTCCATAGCGAAGTAAAGTTAATATCATAATCTTTAGCCTGCTGGAGGAAGCCATGAAAAGGAGTTTCCGGAAGATACCCTATCGCCCAAAAAGCGAGTTTTTAATGATTGATTCTGTAACATGGTAACAGGAACATTTGAGTTGCAGAAACGCAGCTCCTCACCCCCCTCCCCCCAGGGCTGACCTTTACTCATACTTGACACAGGGGGTTAAGGGCCGGATTGCATAGGATGAGGATAGTATTGACGAGTAAGAATTGCATACATTTCCGTTGCGCAAGACAACCGCACCAGACCGCGCCAGAGGGTTTGGGTGCCAGGGAAGCCATCCCCTTTTCTTCCCAGATGGCCGCCGATCGCCCCTACCATGAAAACCGCTTCACGTATAGAAGGGGGGTTTTCAGGAGGAACCGGTGTCTTCTTCGCATAGCAACACAGCGCTTTCCATTCAATTTCCTTGAAGAAGACAGTGCAAGGCGTGTCAGGGATCTCTCGGCCAAGCATCGCCAGATGATAAATACGCCATGCAACCACCATATCCACGCCCAGACAGGTTTCGAGGCGATCGGCAGTCTCCAATTGACGGTCCTGAATCCGGCAGCCACTTTTCAGCGTCCGATGGTAGACCTCAATGCCCCAGCGCCCCGAATACCATTCCACCCGCTTTTGGGCTTCTGCAAAGCTTTTTACCTCCACCGTGGTCAGAAGCATCCATTCAATCGGCGAGGGAACGGTCGGGCTCGGCCGTTCCTTCACATAGACCGCCCATACGGGGATCGAGGGAACCGACCCATACCGTTTGGGAGCCTCCAATCCCACGGGGGCAAACCGGACCTCGATTTTGGCATCCCGGGCCCGGCCCAAACCCCGACGCGGCACCCGAATCTTCAGGGAACCCGCCACCTTCTGCTTCGCCATGAAGTCCCACAAAAACTCCTGATCCACTTTCCGCTGCCGCGTCTTCTCCGCCCGGACCAGAAGTTTAGGACCGTCCGGCTCTTTGCTGGCCTCCAGGAACAGCTCGTAGATATCCGACTCGCGATCCCCCATAACCACCAGCATGCTCTCGGGACACAGCTTCTGAACTTCAGCGGCTTTCTGAAAGCTCCGCAGCCATTTTCGGCTCTCCTTCTGCTCAATCGGCAACTCTTTGCGCCGATCCGCTTTCTTTTTCTCTTTCGGATCCCGCGCCCAGCACTGCGCATCCAAGATGCCCAGGGGCGTACCTTCCTCCGTAAAAGCCAAGGTATCATGCAGCAGCAATCCGATGGCGTGATCGTCGGTATTGTTCACCGGCCCCAACCCCTCCGTCATCAAGTGCGTACTGTAGTTGAGGGTCGTCGTGTCTTGGGGCACGAGCACCACCCGGTGCTTTTTCATCCGCTCGATCGTCGCTTCGGTATGGGCGGTCAACACTACGTCCATCGTTACCTTCGGGTTTTGAAAGAATCGATAAGCCCCCATCGTCCCCGCTTTCGAACCACACGCTTCCGGAATGCTGGCCTGAGGATCCTGGTAAAAATCCTGGACAATCCGATACAGTCGTTCTTTCAGCCGGTTATCATAAAAACGCACCGTACCAAATTCCTCCTCCGCCCAGTGCTTCGGCACCTCCGGGCGCGGCCTCTCCGCCAGCCGAATCGGGGGTTCGGCGCAAAGCACCTTCCGCCACCCCCGATCCAGGGGATACAGCCAAATCTTCTTCGCAATCCCGTCCCGACGCCCGGCACTGTCCCCCACGCAAACCCAGTTGGCCGCCTTGTAACACGTCCCGGCAAAACGACTCGGGTCTACAAAAGTCTCCACCATCACCGGACGAGCCTGATAGCGTCCTTCCCAGTCTTGCGGCAAACGAGAAAGCGCCAAAGACAAGACATGCGAAGCCAGATGTTTCACCCGGACCGTCGGCAGAATCAAAAAGCGGTCGTTCGTGACCAACCGGTGCAGATTGGCTCGGCGAGCCACCTCGGTCCAACCAATAAACTGATCTCGCTTCTTCAGCGCCCACGAGGCCGAACTGAAGGCCAAAGCCCCCAAATAGCCATGGTTCGAACTCTTCACTACATAGCGAATCTGGGCGCCACACAACGCCCCCCTCCCCAGATAGTGGTATCGGTCCAGAAGAGCAAACCAAATCTTGGATTCCTTAGAATAACGGCTGGTGACCGGCTCAACCCGGACTTGGCCCAGTTCGCGCAAAGAGCAACAGAGTTCCGTCATCGGCGGCTCAACCGGATGGGCTGCAGAACGACGCTCAAACCCGTAAGTTTTTTCTCGCCGCGGCAAATCCAGAACGTTACCTTGATTCAATTTGGCCAACGCTTTCCGGCAACTCATCTCTTGGAGTCGGCCATTAGGAGACCGCCAATTCAGCCATTCGCAGACCCGCCGCGACAGATCGAGCCGCGAAATAGTGGGCTCGGTTCGAACAGTCTCTTGAATCCGATCCAGAATGGATCGGGGAAAATGTTGACCGCAAACATACATGCACCCTTTATAACATCTCCTACCCCCTGTGTCAAGTGTGTGCTAAGCTCAGCCTTGAGGGGGAGGGGAGGGTGGGGGGTAAAATAAAAATTAATTCGTTTGTATTAGTTGAAATAATTCGTCTCATTTCATTTGGTATAGGGTTTGCAGGCTTATCCAAAAGGATATCTATCGATAAAGCCAAATTCCGTGGTTGAGCTTACAAATGGGAAATCCGGTTTTTTATTTTTGGGACTACTGGAGGCAAAAATTGGCCGGGAGAAGAGGTGGCCGGGAAAAGCGCTTACCCTTCTATCTTTCAGAGTATGTCTGGCAGTCCAGTCGTAGGCAGCTGAAGCCTGAGCAGCAAATGGACAAACTTCTGAAATTACTCTTTGACCTACAAAAGCAAGAACCAAATCCCTTTTGACTCCCACCCTTTCCTGTGATATTTAAATTTATATGCGCGTTCTGCTGATCTCTGCCAACGTGGAAAAGCTCCCCGACCCGGTTGCCCCCTTAGGCCTGGCTTACCTCTCAGCAGCTCTTAAATACGAAGGACATGATGTTCAGTGCCTCGATCTCTGCTTCGAAGAGGACATCGATGGGTCGCTGGAGAAAGCGCTCTTGAATTTTCGGCCGCAGGGGATCGGGCTTTCTCTCAGGAACGTTGACAATGTGTCTTACCCGCATACCGTTTCTTATCTCCCTTTCTATAAAGGGCTGATCGAGCACTGCCGGCAACTTTCCCCGTCGCCGATACTTCTTGGAGGATCGGGATTTACGCTCATCCCCCATCCCATTCTCAAGTATTTGGATGCGGATGGGGGGATTGTCGGGGAAGGCGAGAAAGCTTTTCCGCAAGCCTTGATGGCCATCGCCAGCGATGCGCCCGTAAGCATCGAAGGTTTAATCCTCCGCGGTGCGGGAATTTCTTCCCGGCCGGCATGCATTCAGGACTTGGACTTGCTTCCTCTGCCGGATTGGAATGGTCTGGATTTGGAGAAATATTTCAGCCAGGGGGGAATGGGAAACCTCCAGACCAAGCGTGGCTGCCCTTTTGACTGCATCTATTGTACCTACCCCCTGATCGAAGGAAAAAAAATTCGCCTTCGCTCCCCGGCCAAAGTGGCCCAAGAGGCCGAGGTCCTCGTCGAGCGGGGGATCGAAAATGCCTTCATCGTTGACAATATCTTCAATTTCCCGGAAACCCATGCCCGCGAGGTATGCCGCGTTTTCATCCAAAAAAGAATTCCACTCAAGTGGAGCTGCTATGTCCATCCCGCCTATTTTAGCCCGGCCTTAGCCGAGGATATGAAAAAGGGCGGTTGCACGGGCGTTGAGTTCGGCACCGATTCCGGCTCTCCTACTGTCTTGGCCAAACTGGGGAAGAACTTTACCCCTGAGGACGTCGAGCGAGCCTCCCGTCGGGCCCGCGAAGCCGACCTGGAAGTCTGTCATGGCCTTTCCCTGGGAGCACCCGGGGAGACAGAGGAAACACTGCAAGATACCTTCGAATTAATGGAAAAGATCTCTCCGACCGCGGTAATCGCCATGCTGGGCCTGCGCATTTTTCCAGGAACGGGTTTGGCCCGTTTGGCCGAAGGGGAAGAAATGATCTCCCCCTCCCATGATTTTCTGCAGCCGACTTTCTACATTGCTCCCGGGGTGAAGGCGCAGCTTGTGGAATTGGCCCAGAAAGCGGCCGCCCTCCATCCCACCTGGATCTTCCCGGGACTGCGCATCAATTTCTCTCCGCGTCTGCAATCCAAACTGCGCCGGATCGGGGTCAAAGGACCTCTCTGGGAACACATGAAGACCGTTCGGCAGCGGCGGGCTGGCCAAAAGGAGCCCCATGCCTGACCTCGCTTTCCTTTTTCCCGGCCAGGGCTCGCATTCCATAGGAATGGTTCGCGGATTGGCGCCTCATCCCGAGGCGTTGGCGGTATTCCATCAGGCGAGCAGAACTCTCGGTTTCGATCTCTACGATCTCTGCCTTCGCGGGCCGGAAGAGAAGCTTTCCCGGGATCTGTACGCCCAATTGGCTGTCCACGTGACCAACTGTGCGTACGCGGCCATCCTTAAGGAGGTGAAGGTGACCCCCCGGCTGGGCAGCGGTTTTAGCCTGGGAATTTTTTCCGCCCTCGTCGCCGCCGGGTCCCTCTCGTTCGAGCAAGGGTTGGAGGGAGTGAGGATCGCTGCCGAGAAAATGTCCGCAGAGGGAAGGCACCATCGGGGCGCCATGGCCGCCGTCCTCGGATTATCCGAAAGAGAGGTACAGACCATTTGCCAAGAAGTGCCTTCGGCCTTTGTGGCATCGATAAACACCGCCAGGCAGGTGGTCATCTCCGGGGAGGAAGAGGGCGTTGAAAAGGCCATCGACTTATGCCGCCAACGGGGGGCCCTCATGGCCAAGCGCCTGGCCATTCAGTGGGCCATCCACACCCCCTTGATGGAACGCGCATCCCGGGCCTTCGCCGAAATAATTAGGGATTGGGAGATTCACCCTCCTCGTTTCCCCGTCCTCGGGTATCTGCGGGCGGATTTTTTAAAAACTCCCCAAGAGATCAAAGAGGAACTGAGCGCTCAATTCTCGCAACCGAATTGCTGGCACAAAGTCCTTCTCCGCATGATCACGGAGGGGATCGGTACCTTCATCGAGGTTGGCCCCGGGAATGTACTGGCCCAGATGGTCCGCTGGGTGAGCCGCCAGGCCTTGACTTTCACCGCAGAAGAAATCCTGTCCAAGGGAAATATTCCGCCCGCTGAAATTTTGGGACAGAAGTCCCTCTGGATTTGAAGATGGAGGGGAAGATGACCTTCACAGATCAGGTGGTTTTAGTCACAGGCGGGTCCAGGGGAATCGGCAAAGCGATTGCCTGCGCCTTCGCTCAAAGGGGAGCTTCCGTGGTCATCAATTTCGGCCACGATGAAGGCGCGGCCCAGGAAACCCAATCCATCATCCAGCGAGCGGGGGGAAAGGCGCAGACCCAACAGGCAGACATCACCCGCGTGGAGGAAGTCAGCCGCATGTTCAAGAAAATTCTCGACCAATTCCAGCGGCTCGACGTGTTGGTAAACAATGCCGGGGTCATCCGGGATGGCCATCTGATGCTTATGTCTGAGAGGGACTGGGATGAGGTCGTCGACACGAACTTGAAGGGGACTTTCCACTGCTGCCGGGCAGCGCTCCGGCCCATGATTGGCCAGAAGCGTGGCCGGATCATCAGCCTGGCCTCCCCCAGCGCCATCACCGGCAGGGCAGGACAGACAAACTATGCCGCCTCCAAAGGCGGGGTAATCAGCCTCACAAAATCCCTGGCCCGGGAAGTAGCCCCTTTCGGCATTTTGGTCAACGCGGTCTGTCCCGGGATCATCGAAACAGAGTTAATCGCCAAGCTTGACCAAAAACTCAAGAAGGAATTTTTAAATATGATTCCCTTGAAACGCTTCGGGCGGCCAGAGGAAATTGCCTCCCTCGTGCTTTTTCTGGCTTCTCCCGAAGCCTCCTATATCACCGGGCAGGTGATCTGTGCGGATGGAGGAATGGTTTGAAACAAAGCATAGCGCTAAGCGCAGAGAGCATAGAGTTTGTGCTTGACGCCATGCTCTATGCGCCATGCTCCGTGCTCTAATACTTGGAAAGGGTTTGGGATGGCAGACGACTCAGTTTGGGAGCTTAAAAAACTGATCATCGAGACGTTGAAGCTGGAAGAGATCACTCCGGGGGACATCGAGGACGATGGACCGCTCTTCGGGGATGGCCTGGGCCTGGATTCCATCGATGCCCTGGAGTTGGTCGTCGCCCTGGAGAAAACCTATGGGGTGGTGATTCCCGATTCCGAAGTGGGGAAGCGCGTCTTCCGTTCCGTCAATACCCTGGCCCAGTTTGTGCGGGAGCAATCCGCAAGCAGCAAACAGCAATCAGCCAAATAATAAATACCCATCAGCGGTCGGTTATCAGCAACGATTTGATTTTGCTGCAAGCGGATCGCGGAACGCCGATCGCTTAAAAGGCATGAAATACGACGAGACAGAGCTTAGGGTTCGATTTAACGAGGTGGACTCGTGGGGAATGGTCTGGCACGGCCATTACATCGCCTGGTTTGAAGTGGGCCGGATGGCCCTCCTGGGAAAGTTTCACCTGCTCCCCCGAGATTTTGCTCAAATGGGTTACATCGCCCCAGTCGTGGATTTGAAGTGCGTTTTCCAGGAACCCGCCCGTCTGGATGAAGAGATTCTTATCCTCACCACGGTCCTCAAGCCGACCAAGGCCGCGCTCACTTTTCGCTTCCAGGTCCTGCGGAGGAGCGACCGAAAGCTTTTGGCCTCGGGGGAAGAAACCCAGGTACTTTTGACCCTCGACGGCCGGATGCTCTACATTATCCCGCAAGACCTGCGCGAGAGATTCCAACCGCTCTTCGATTACCTGGAAGAGCCCGATTCTGCCGCCTGAAGGAAATTCCACACTTCCTGATTGAAGCGTCCGGGCTGCTCCTGCATGGGGGAATGTCCGCAGCCTTCCAGCATCATCAGGGTGGCCTGGGGGATCTTGCTTTTAAGGTAGGAAGCACCCTGGGGTGGGGCAATCGGGTCCTTGGCTCCCCAGAGGATGAGAGTGGGCTGTCGGATCAGAGAAAGCTTGGGGAGGACGTCGAAATCGATGATGCTGGCAGACATCTGGACAGCCGGGGTCATGGGTAGGAGCGGCTTCCCCGTAAAAGGAGATTTGGGGACGGACTCAAAAAATTCTTTGGATGTCTTGGGTTTCTGCCTTTTTATGAAGCTCTCAATCATCGATTTGAACTCATCCTTCAAGACTTCTTCGATCGATTCCCAGCGGGAATCCGGCCCCATGATCCTCTTGGTCAGGGCGTAACTCAAAAATTCCGCTTTGTCCCCGATTCCCACAGCATCGGTTATCATCAATATCTTCACCCGGGAGTCCGGCCGGGCGGCCAGGTTAATGGCCACGAGCGCTCCCATGGAATGGCCAACAATATTAACCTGATTTAGCTTCCGCTCCTGCAAAAACCTCTCTACCACCACGGTGAGCCATTCGATCGAATAGTCCACCTCGGGCTTATCCGAATCTCCGAATCCGGGAAAATCGATGGCCATTACTTGGTAAGAGGGCCGGAAAGATTGGAGGTTGGCCGTCCAGTCTTTCCAGGATCCCCCCAACCCATGGAGGAAGAGAAGCGGCGGGCCTTGACCCATCTCGACGAAATGAATTTTGACCCCGGCGATCAATATCGTTTGCGGGTAGACCGGGGTTTCGTTAGGAGCCGCGGCATACCTCTGGGCCATTTTTTTGGCCAAAAACCAAAGGCGCGAAGAGGAAGGAAATCAGGAGCAGTTGAAAAAAAAAGAAAGCGGAACTCCTGCGAGTCATTTCTGCTCCGCAGGGTTTTTCCCAGGCCCTCCCGCAGGGCTCTGGACAAAAGAGAGGAGAATCTGGCCGCCCGCAATCTTCTCCCCCCCCACATAGGCCTCGGCGGCGAATCGGTATAGGGAAGCCAGGCTCTGGGCAACCTCGACCTTGAGGGTAACCTGTTCTCCCAGGATCGGGCAACGCTGAAATTGAAAATCAGAGACCCCGGCGAAGAGGCCGATGAACTGGCTTTGGGGGTTCTCTTCCCGGGCCTTGCTTACCAGCACGATGCCGCCCACCTGGGCCAGCGATTCCAAGAGAAGCGTGGGCGGGTACGAAAGATGCCCCTGGAAAAACCACTCGCTGCCCGTTAAATTCTTTATGCCCGTGCCCTTCTTCCCGGGTTCAATTTCCAAGATGCGGTCCACCAAAAGAAAGGGGTAGCGATGGGGGAGGATACTCTGAATCTCTGGGCTTTCCATCATAACTCGAACCCCACTTCCCGCACCCCCACCTTCAGAATCAAATTGGCCTCAGCCGCAGTTTCTTTGCCGACTTGCGCCTTCCCTTTGAAGGTCCAGAGGTCCCCTTCTTTGCCCGTGAGATGAACCAGAAATTCTACCCGATCACCGGGGAAAATCGCCCGTTTGAACCTCACCCGGTCAACTTTTTGTACAAAACCAGTCACCTTCCCGCGGGGGTGTTCCGCCTCTACAAGGATAAGGGCGCTTTGAACCATTCCCTCCAGGGTTAGAACGCCTGGCATGATCGGATTGCCGGGAAAGTGGCCGGCCAGGTAAAACTCATCGGCTGTGATCCACTTGACCGCCTTGATCCTCTTTTCTCGTTCCACCTCTTCTACCCGATCGATCATCACTGCGGGGAAAGGATGGGAGAGGCGATGAAACAATTCTTCCCACTTACTCCGCTCAACCCAGCCAGCGTTTTCTCCGTTTGTAATTTTCAACCTCCTTCTAGCCTTTGCGCACCCACCTCACCCAGGCCGTCAAAATTCCTTGGCGCCCTTGTTCTCCTCGAATTTGGCTATTTGAAGCCCTTTCCAGGAATTTACCATAATTGGGAAATGAGAATCAAGGGAGTAAGGGCTTATAGGACTAAAGAGGGTGTCTTAAAAGAAAGGGAAATTCTTTGAGGAAAAAATAAAAAAGCCAGGGTTACGATCCCTGGCTTTTTATCTCTTAACCTGCCTCAAGGTCAAACCCTATTAGTGGATCGAGGCGCCAGAACCAGGACCTGCCCCGCCTAAAATGCCGTGCAGTGTGACCATTACCGGCCCCAGGTCTTCGTCTTTAAATACCCCCTGGGGAGGCGCTTCCTGGGTGGCGCGGCCTTGTATAAATAGGGGAAAGACCACTGGCGCGCTGAAATGCCCTGCCCTGTCTTGGACCTGGACGATCAGCTTGAGCGGGGTAAACTCCAGCGAAGAATAAGGGTTTGACGTGTTAAGATAGATGTAACCAGAAAGTTCCTTGTGATTCTCCCCTTGAATCCTGATGATGCTCAAAGGATATGGGCCCACCCCCGGTTGGTCAACGACGGCGAAGATGTTTTTTAAACCTCCATCCGGGTCAGAGACATTCAAGTAAACCTTCCACGTCTCTCCGGGCATTACTTCCTTGGACGCGAAAGATTGAGTAATCACTGGAACTCCGTTTACACCCGCCCCTTCTCCAACTTCCGCGGCCATCAGGGTCGAAAACCCCATAGCCAGGAAGAGAATAACAAAAACCGCTGATAGCTTTTTGCTCATTTTCTTCTCCTTTTTAACCTCTCTTTAACGGGCTCCTCCGAGATAAAATATAATAATTATTTCTAAAAAAAACAAGATGATTTATCTCATAACATGAAATAGCTTCTTCTCCAATTTCTCCCGGCTTCTCTTTGCGGAAACCCGTCCAACCGAAAAAAAAGGGGAGATTTCTGCATTTTTTAGAATTATTATCTTTATTCCGATAATAAGAATAGCTCCGTCAAGGGATAAGCCTACGAAAATGGGAAAAGAAGAAAGAAAAACAGAACCTCCTTTCGGGCTCGCTGATTTTGAAAGGAGAAGACATTCCAGATTTTCAGTCGATTTGCCGATTGAGTACTGGCAAATCAACAAATCCAAGAGTCGCCCTGGCCGAATGATCGATGTCAGCGAAGGCGGGCTGCTGCTTCATCTTTCCGAGCCACTGGAGATTGGTCAGAATTTGGGGCTGAATCTCTTTATCGATATCGGCCCTGACTTAGATTCCATTAAAGCCCTTGTGCGGGTAGAGGTGGTTTGGAAAGATATTTATTTGGGGAAGGATGGGGATTATCGAATCGGAGTGAAATTTCTCGATATTTCGGCGGAGGATATGGATAAATTGAAAAACTTTTTAAATACCCCAATGAATTTGAAAACCCCCTCATCATAGAAAATCCCCCCAATACGGCATCAGTGGCTACAGCGGCCTCCACCGCACACCCTCCCGATACAAGGATTCTCGCCCCCGCTAGGGAAGACAGATCGTTGGGGAGTGCGACCATCCCTTCCCATCACCGGGTTTTTCATGGGACCCTCGGGATTCCTCCTTACGATGAAAATTTCCACAATCTTCAATCTTCGCCCAGAGACTATTATGCTGTGTCAATGGGAAATTAAAGCCTGAAAAAGGTCCCAATTTTGCCCAATTTTGCCCTGTTTAAGCAAAGTCAATATGTCCCCTTAACTGCAACGTGAAAATGTCCCCTTCGGTTTGGCGAGTGAGTCGTTTTCCTAAAGGAAAGGCGGCTGCTCCGACGAGTCTTTCATGGACCCATTCTCGCAGCCGCCGCTTTGATTTATTAGTCGGTCCATAATTGTATAGACGCTTAACACTAAATCCCTCCTGCCCTCCCTTTACCAAAGGGAGGAATTCCCCTCTTTAGAAAAGAGGGGTTAGGGGAGATTTTGAATGAATATGTCTGGTCAATTATGGACTCCTTAGTATCATACAAATGGTTTGTCATAAATGGGTTGAGCGGAAGCTTGATAGACCCAGTTATAAGATTTAGCTCCTGCAGCAGGAGCCTGGTATCGATTTCTGCGCAGAGCTCGGATGGGCTCCCGAAGGGCCGTTGAAGGATGTTTGGCGATGAGGCGGTCTTGGTGATACACCTTCCAGGAGCCATTCAGGAGCTGTCTGACTTCCACGCGAGCTTTGGCATAGGATCGGCCTAGAGGTCCGGGGGGAATATGCAAGAGTAGTTCTCCCAGGCGTACGGTATTATCGAGGCCCACTTTGGTGGGGTAATGGAAACTGATAGCCCGGTCCACCTCGAGCGTTTTGGGGACGGGTCGCCAAGCTTTCTCGGACTGCCGGGGGGCGATCGCAAAGCGGCGGTTAAAGCGCCGTATAAAGGCTGGCAAGAGGTCATTGCCCTGCTGAAGGGTGGTAACTTTAGCCAGACCCAGTTCCGCTCCCAGACGGTCCTGGAGGGTGCCAAAGAGCCTCTCGATGCGCCCTTTGGCCTGAGGCGATAGGGCAAAGATCGGCTGGATTCCCAAGGCCCTTAGAGCTTGTCCAACCTGAGTTGGCTCTTGTCGGCCGGCCAACTCTTCCTCTAAGGTCCAGTGGTCATCATTGCGTTTGAGGGATCCATGGCGATCCTGATAGATGGAAATGGGAATCCCATATTGGGTCACGATCTGCCGCAGCAGCCAGAGATAGCCTTCGGTCCCTTCGAAGGGGAAAAAGCGCGCCGCTAGGATCCCCCCCGTCGCGTCATCGATGGCCGCCATCAAACAGCAGGGAGGAAGATCTGGCCCGAACCAGGGGTGGGGGCTGCCATCCCAAAGGACCATCCAGCCCTCCTGGGCTTTGCGTTCCCGACGCTTCCGGTGCTTCTTGCCCCTCCGCTTCCGCTTCGGCCCCATCCCCGCCGCCCGCCGGATCTTCCGCACCGTCTCCCGACTTACCTCGATCCCTTCCTCTTCGGCCAACTTCTCGGTAAAATGCTGATCATTAAACTCCCCGTACACCTTCTGGGATAACTTTAAGACCTTCGCCTTTATCCTCTCCTTCATCCGATGGTTCGACAGCTTTCCCGTATTCCCGTGGATTAGCCCTTTCCCTCCTTTCTCTTGAACCCTCTTTCGAATCCGTTTGGTCTGCCGGTAAGACATTCCGATCTTTTCCGCTCCCTCCTTCAGCGTTATCTTCCCTGCCTCAACCAAACCCATCACCTCAAACCTCTGTAACTGCCTTCGACTCATGAATATCTTTTCCCCTTCCATGGGGACATTTTAACTTGGCAGTTATGGGGGACATTTCTATTTTGCTAACACAGTCCCAATTTTGCCCTGTTTAGACCAAGCGATTATGTCCCCTTAATGCCCAAGGGATTATGTCCCCCTAATGCCCAAGCGAAAATGTCCCCTTTTATGGGTTTCATTTTCTCTCGGGCAGATGGTTAATCATAAATCGGTTGGGCAGAAGCTTGATAAATCCAGTTATCAGATTTTGTTCCTTTAGCTTTCCATTGATTCCTGGGAAGAGCTCGGATCGGCTCTCGAAGAGCAGTTGGAGAATGTTTAGCAATGAGATGATCTTGGTAATACACTTTCCACGACCCATTCAAGAGTTGTCTCAGTTCCACTCGGGCCTTCGCATAGGATCGACCCCGAGGTCCGGGAGCAATATCCAAGAGGATTTCCCCCAAGCGCACCGTATTATCCAGTCCAACCGTAGCGGGATAGCGAAAACTGATGGCCCGGTCCAAATCAAAGTTTTCCGGAACCGGGCGCCAAGATTTTTCGGGCTGCCGTGGAGAAGCCGCGAAACGGCGGTTGAAACGTATTAAAAAAGCCGGTAGAAAGGCATTGGCTGGAAGAAGGGTCGTTACCTTCGCCAGAGCCAACTCCGCCCCGAGACGGTCTTGGAGGGTTCCAAAGAGTCTTTCGATCCGCCCTTTGGCTTGGGGAGAAAGGGCGAAGATGGGTTGGATCCCTAAGGCCTTCAACGCTTGCCCGACTTGGGTAGGTTCTTGCCGACCGGCCAGCTCTTCTTCCAGTGTCCAGTGGTCATCATTGCGCTTAAGGGATCCATGGCGATCCTGGTAAATGGAGATCGGGATTCCATATTGGGTCACTATTTGCCAAAGCAGCCAGAGATAGCCTTCGGTCCCTTCAAAAGGAAAAAACCGGGCCGCGAGAATCGCTCCCGTCGCATCATCGATGGCCGCCATCAAACAGCACGGAGAATGATTCGGTCCGAACCAGAGGTGCGGACTTCCATCCCAAAGGACCATCCAGCCTTCCTGGGCCCGTCGCTCCCGACGCTTGCGATGCCGTTTGGCTCTGCGCTTTCTTTTGGGCAAAATGCCGGCTTCTCGCCGAACTTTCCGAACCGTTTCCCGGCCCAAGATGATTCCTTCCTCCTCCGTGAGTTGTTCCCCAAAATGCCGATCGTTAAACTCGGTGTACTTCTGGCAGGATAACACTAAAACTTTCTTTTTGGTCTTATCGGGAATTCGATTCTGTGGAGATCGGCCGGTATTCCCATGCATGAGTCCCTGAGCTCCTTTTGCCCTGACCCTTTTCCAGATCCGCTTGGCTTGCCGGTAGGATAGCCCCATTTTTCCTGCAGCTTCACTCAAAGTAATTCTTCCAACCTCCACCAACCCCATCACCCGAAACCTCTGCAACTGCCTCTGGCTCAACTCGATCTTTTCCCCTTTCATGGGGACATTTTACCTTGGGCATTAAAGGGGACACTTTCCCTTGGGCACGACACAGTCCCAATTTTGCCCTTGACAAGATCCCTACACTATGCCATAAGAACTCAACCGATTTGCCACTATTCCCTATCACAGGCCCCTGCTGGCGCGGATAGTTAGGAAGAAAGGGGGGAGGAAAAAAATGCAGCGCGCAGGGAGGCTAGAAGTCAATTCTGCCAACTTTAACAAGGAGGAGGAAGTCTATGAAGATGATAGATTGGATTATCCTCTGGGCTTCCATTTTGGGAGTCCTCGCCGCTGGTTTTCCCTTTCGAAAGTACATTAAGTCGGTCAAGGACTATCTGCTGGCGGGCCGTACCCAGCCCTGGTATCTAATCGCTCCCTCCTGTCAGGCCGTACAATCGGATGTGGGGGACTACTTCGGCGCGGCGGCCTTCTGCTACCAGCATGGACTGTTGGGCTTTGCCTGGTATGCCATCTGTTGTCCACTCACCTGGCTGATTGGGGCGCACACCACAGTTCCCGCCATGTATCGCTCCGGGGTGTGGACCCCTGCCGAGTTTCTCGAGGTTCGTTTCAACGCGCCCGCTCGCCTTTGGGGGGCTGCTCTCATCCTCTTGCAGCGTCTCTTCGTCATGGGGAATATGATCCTGGGCACTGCCCTCCTCTTCAAGGTCCTGACGGGCGCCCCTCTTATGGCCGGCGCCATTTTGGCCCTGGGATTGGGTTTCCTTTATGTGCTGTTTGGGGGCGTGGCCGCCACCGTAGTGGTGGGAACCGCTCAGCAGGTGTTAATGACGGTAGCAGCCTGGTCCATGTTCATCGTGGCATGGGTGACGACCGGAGGATTCCCGGCGGTCTGGGCTAAGTTCCCTGAATATATGCACATCGGGTTTCAGCCGAGCAACCCGCAGATCGGCTGGGGCTGGGGATTTTTGGGACTTACCGCGGGGGTAATAGGGTATGCCGTCTATCAGGCGGAGCAAATCTCCCGGCCTCTGTCGGCCCGCACCGAATGGGATGGCCGATTGGGGTATATCATGGCCGGCCCCATCTGTATCTTCCATCAGGCGGCCATTATCCCGTTAGGGGTCTTCGCCCTGATCCTGTATGGAGTCCAAAATCCCAACCTGACTCCGCGGGACATCCTCTACCCCAAGATGATGGTGGAGCTGCTGCCTTCGGGCCTTCTGGGTATCTGCGCGGCGGGGGTCATGGCCGCGACCATCTCCACCATAGCCGCAAATTCGATGTCCTGTGCGGGCATCGCCACCCGGGATATCTACGCCCGCCTTTTTAAGCATGAAGCAACCGATCGCCACTATCTGAATGTTTCCCGGGTCATCACCTTCCTCTGGTTTGTCCTGGGCGTCTCCCTCGTTCCCATCATCGCCAAGGGCGGGATGATGAACACCTGGATGAAGGTGACCGGAGCCTTTGTGGCCCCGCTCTTCCCGCCCGTGCTCTTCTCTACCATATATCCCCGTTCCACCCGTTGGTCCGGGTTTCTTTCCATGATCCTGGGGGGTCTCTTCGGCACCCTCGTCATTGTTTTCCCCTGGGCCCCGTTGACGGCCTTGATCGGGCCTAAGTTCAGCAACTTCCTGGTCTTCCCGTTCACCAATACGGTTTTTGCTACGATTGCCTACTTTGTGATCTGTGAGATCGAGAATGCCTTGCGGGGAAGGATGCCAAAATCGGAATGGGTGGGAAAGGTAGTCTGGACCCTGCCGGAGAATATGAAGCAATACGCCAACACCCGCGATGCGCTGCAGAAGGGGAACTTTGTGGAGGCGCCCTCGAACCTGGACATCGATGCCTCCCTGGCGGGAGACCTGGTGGTCTTGAAAAACAAGGTGCCGATCTATGGAGAAAGTGGGCTCCCCTGGTTTAAGAGCCTATGGACGTGGACGGTAATCGTAGGTCTCATCGTGTTGGCCATTACCATCTACTTCTGGTAAAAGGGGGTGAATGAGATGGTCGCGGACACTGAAAAAACGGGTGGTGCCCCGGAAAAGATGCGCAAGGAAGAGATCATCCAGTGGTGGAAGAAGACCGCCCAGGCGGTGGGCTCGGAAATTGATGATCTTCGCATGTCCAAGGTTTCCACGATCACGATGTTCTGGCTCTTTATCCTCTTACGGAGTTTTCCTGATCATCGCCCTTCCCACGGTGGATACGCCCCTAGAGGCCTGGGTAACGATCCTCTCCGCTATCCTCTTCGCCGGGGTAGCCATTTGGGCTTATTGGGGCTGGAAGAGGGCAAAGGCCAAATTGGCTGAGGCGGAGGCCCGCCTGGCCAAGAAATGAGCTTTATTGAGATCGAGATACCGAAGGAGATCCTGCCTCGAGAGAAAATAGAATCCATCCTGGCTCGATGGGAGAAAAAGAGGAAGGGACTCTTAGGTCCCCTCCTCTTCCCTGATTCCTGTAAGCGCCAACTTCTCCGCATCGAGAAGGTTTATATCCCCCATTATCTCTTGATCTTTCATCAGTCTGCCCGGGCCGGGGTAGAAGTTCATTACGTGCTGATCGATGCCGTCTGTGGGTTTGGCGCCTTCACCAATGCCGAGCCCGAAATGCGCAACGAAGAAGTTACGGATCCCATCTTCCCAGCTTTGTTCCCCCAGGAAAAGGCCCAGGCAAAGGCGAAAGATTGGCTGAGCAAGTGGAACATTCGAAAACACGCCTTCCGTCTAAAGCCCCCTGAACTCTTGACCTCCCGGGCTCGATTCTTCCATTTCCCTTTCTGGGTCGCCTATTATCAAAGCCCTAAGGGCAGGGTGGCTATCGAGGTCGTAGAGGGGGTTCAGGGCTATCTGGAGGGAGGAAGGACCAAATATTTGATTCAGCGGGGATATGCTGTCCTGCAAGATTCAGGGACGACCAAAGGGTGACCTGAATCCGGGCTCTGCCCCCCTGGACGCATCATATTGGGCTATCTTTATTTTGGGGACTTTCGCTACCTACCTATATTTGTGGCGAATAGAAAAAGTTCAAAAACAACTACAGCTTCTAATTTCTGTAGGCGCATACTGCGTTTGGGTGTTTGCCTTGGGAGGGCCATTCGTACACCTAACCTGGTATGATCCCATCTATGGTAGTTTGGCATTGCCCATATACACCTTCTTTATTCCTATTATAGAGGCATGAACCGCTTCCGCCCCGCTCCTCCACTCCTAACTACCCTATGGGTTCCTGTAGTCTTCAGGTTGAGCAGTTGTCTCCTCGGCTGCGTTGATGAAATGAAACCACAGGAATAGAGAATGTAATCAATCGGCTTGAAAAGGTAATAAATTGCCCCTGCGAATAGCCAGCCCAAGAGACGTTATAGAAATTGAAAAATAAATCGATTATAAATAATCAAAGAAGTTGGTTCGGATGTAGCCAAAATTTCGTTGAATATTTTTTTTGCCTTTAATGACCTCTCCATGGCCAGAAAGGAGCCATTCCGCATCTAAGCGGGCCAACCGCTCGATGGATTCCCGAAGTAGGTTCCCATCCCCCCCGGGAAAATCTGTGCGCCCCACACCCATAGAGAAGACCGCATCCCCTGTGAAAAGAGCCTTCTTCTCCGGCCAGTAAAGGCTGATCGATCCCGGTGAATGGCCGGGGGTATGCAGGACCTGCAGTGTTTTTGCGCCCAGCTTCAGTTCCCCTTCCTGCAGGAAAAAGTCCACCTTGATCACGGGCATCTCCATGCCGAAGGCGCGATAAAAATCGCTTCCGACCTCCTGCATGAATTTTTCTTCCTCCTGGTGCAGGGCCATTAAAACTCCCGCCCGGGCAAAGGTCTGTGAGGCCTCAAAGTGGTCGGGATGCACATGGGTGGCGATAATCAGGCGGATGTCTTCAAGCTTGTTCTTGTCCTTTTCCATCTGGGTGATCAAATTCTTGACCAGATGTTGGTGGCCCGGATCGATCAGGACGGGCATTTCCCCGCCAATCAGATAACTGTTGCAGTTGTTCTCCTGCGTGCTCACCCAGGGATAGGCATAAAGATCAGAATCGAGTTTCATAGATTCCCCGTTTCCTTAGAAAGAATGCAAGGATTCATGATTTTACAAATTTCCTAATTTCTCCCCGTCTCCCTTTCACCCCGTCCCCCCTTCTTTCTTTTTCTGCTTTTTCTAAGAGTTCCTCGATGGTCATGGGGAGAACGGGCAGCGGGTCCAGAGCTCGCCCATCACGCCTCAGTTCGAAGTGAAGGTGTGGGCCGGTCGATTTCCCGGTACTGCCCACTCCTCCGATCGCCTGGCCTTGACGCACGGCCTCTCCTTCTTTGGCAATGATCACATTCATATGCCCGTAGATGGTCGAGTAACCACGGTTATGCCGCAGAACCACCACATTGCCGTAACCCCTCCGAGAGCTGCGGGCGAGGATGACTTCTCCATCCATGGAAGCTTTGACCTCCTGGTAAGAAGGGGAGGCAATGTCGATCCCGTTATGGAATTTCTTACCCCTGGGTCCGTAAGGGGAATTGATCTTTCCCTGGATGGGCCAGATGATGTCCAGCTCTTTTCCCAGCCAGGGGGGTCCCTTTCCTCCACGTTCGACGGAGGGTTCCCTGAGGAGGGGTTTTTCTTCGGTCTCCAGGGAATGTTCCAGATCCCTTTTCTCCCCGGCTGTGAGGGGAACCGACGGTTCGACTTGGAGGACTGCTTTGGCCCCGGGAATAAAGAGCTTGCGCCCAACTCTAATTTCCGATGCAGAGGAAAGGCCATTGACTTCCATGAGCTGGGCAATGGGAATGTTGTAGGCCAGGCTGATTCGGTAAAGAGTTACCCCCTTCGTCACGACGTGGTAAACGCCTTTTTTCTGGGCGATCGCCGGAGAGGCAAAAAAAGAAACAAAAAATAAAGAAGCGATCAGGAGACTTTGGAGAGCCCCCCAAACAAAAGCCTTTCTCGGAGCAGAATTCTCTTTGAAATTTTTCCTCTCCATTCCTCAGTTCAAAAATAAATCCTGTCCGTCATCGGCCGCAACGGGGCTGGAGAGCTTGCCGGCTCAACTGGTTCAGCGGATTTTAACGATCCCGCTTTAATAATCCCACTCATCTCCCAAACTCGACGGCCGCTTCAAACATGGCCATTAAATTTGCGGGAGGGACGTCCACCAGAATATTATGGTCGCCCGAAAGAATATACCCTCCATCTTTCCCCAATATGGAGATCTTTTTTTTCACTTCTTCCCGTACGTCATTGAGGGTGCCTTGGGGGAGGACCCGGTGAGTATCGATGCCGCCCCATAAGGCTAAATCCTTGCCCACTTTTGCTTTTATTTTTGAGGCCTCCATGTCTTTAGCGTTTGACTGAAGAGGATTCAAGACATCAATCCCGATATCGATGAAATCATCTATGTAGGCATAAACCGACCCGCAGGTATGTAAAGCGACCTTCGCTTTGCTTTTGGCCTTGATGCTCCCGACCATTTTTCCCAAAAGAGGCTTAACCCTTTCCCGAAACATTTGCGGGCTCATGATTGGCTGGTTCTGGAAACCAAAGTCATCCCCAAACATTAAAATATCCACGTTGTCACCCAAGGCATCTACCACTCCATCCACGGTCTCAATCCAGATTTCTGCCAATTTCTCATGCAGGGCGTCGTTAAATTTTCGGTTAACCATGAGATCCACCATCCATCCTTCAAAGCCCCTCATAAACTGAGCGAGGGAAAAGATACCGACCGGCAATCGCGCGATCAACGCCTTATCGGTTTCCTGGCGCATCTTCCTGGCCTTCTCTCCCCATTTTACAAAATCCTCGACATCCGAAGCCTTCGGCCAGGGAAAGCTTTTCAAGTCTTCCAGGGACGGATGCGCAATTTTCTGGAAAGGGCCTTCCATCGGCGCGTAGGTATAATCCGTGGATCTCCGCCATTTCACGGCCCAGGGTCGGTCAATAAATTCTTCTGGAGCATTAAAATCAGCTAGGGCCAGGGATGGTTTAATAGATTTCGTATCCACCGAAAACCGGTCCAGAATGTCGTCATCAATCTCCGCAGTGAACATCAAGATGTTGGCGACCCTCACCTCTCTTTTTATTCCTAAATAATCCAGGAAATTCTGGTAAGCACGAACATTCATGGATGTTGCGCCTGGAAAGCTACCAAAATCTATCGGAACCCGATCAGGCTTTTTATGATTCAAAGCCGTGAGCTACCCTCTCTCTACTGTTCATGGCAATCCCTCCTTGAATTCATGGACGAACATCCATACCTCCCTCGGTGCCGGGCCCGCTGCACGATCAGGCCCAGCTGTTCTATACCCGCCCTCGATGCCCGGAAACGCAGCTAACGAGCGCGGGGAAGCTTTCCATCAGGGCCAGACCTGGGTATAGGCGAACCTCGCGCGCTCGCTCACTGGCCCAAACTTGGCGTCGTAATCTGCTTTCAGGGCCTTCATGTGTTCCGACTCCATTAAGCGCCGGAAAGTCGCCTCGTCCTTTAGCTCGTAAACCGCCATGTATTGATACTTGTCCTCGCCCACGATGGCCTTATAGCGGCGGGCGCTGACCGCTCCCTTGAACTGGAGAAACTGCGGGATGTGTTCCTCGTTGTACCAGCGGTTGAAGGCTTCTTCCCTGTCCTTGGTGATCGTTGCCTTGACGATGAACAGTACTGTGGCCATGACTTTCCCCCTTCTCAACAGAATGATAAAAACTCGCTTTTGAACTTTTCTGAGTATAAAGAGGAGAAGCCTGCGTGTCAAGCCAGATGCACGTGGGGTTACAAAACTCATGAGCATGGAGGGAGTTACTCCTCCCGCAGCGGCAGCCGGGGTTGAGTGGGGGTCGATGGGTTTACAAGGTCACCTGAATACCCTTTTCCTGCAAATATTTCTTCACCTGCCTGATGCTCAGGGTGCGAAAATGGAAGACCGACGCCGCCAGGAGAATCTGAGCTCCCCCTTTGACCACACCTTCATAGAAATGCTCCAGCTTCCCAGCCCCACCGGAAGCAACTACCGGCACTTTCACTGCATCGGCTATGGCTTTGGTAAATTCCAGATCATAGCCGGCTTGAGTTCCATCCCCATCCATACTGGTGGGCAGAATCACTCCCGCACCTAATTCTTGACATTGCTTCGCCCAAGCGACCGTATCTTTCCCCACAGGCTGGGTACCTCCCGAGACCACCACTTCAAATCCCGAGGGCATTTCTTTGTTTCTTCGGCCGTCGATCGCCACCGTTATCCTCTCTTGACCAAACTCCTTTGCGGCTCGCCTGACCAGATCCGCGTTTCTGACGGCAGCGCTATTCATGGAAACTCTATCAGCCCCTGCTTCAAGAACCAGTTCAATGTCTGCGAGGGTAGAGATCCCGCCGCCAACCGTCAAAGGGATGTCAATGACGGAGGAAACATTTCTCACCCACTCCAGCCTGGTCTTGCGGTTTTCGAGGGTGGCCGCAATGTCCAGCATGGCCAGCTCATCGGCGCCTTCCTTCTGGTAAAATGCAGCATTTCCCACGGGGTCGCCCGCATCCCTTATGTCTACGAAATGTACGCCCTTGACTACCCGCCCGTTTTTCATATCCAGGCAAGGCATGATTTTTATGGTTTCCATCGTTTCTCCTTTCAACCTTCTCTTCCTATTGCAGTGGAAAAAAATCTCTTCTGAGAGAGATGGCCTCTGAGAGGGGGGTAACAACCACGGTTTGAAATTAAGTCAATTTACCGCTGGCCTTGAATTCGTCCAAGCTATTCTTCTCAACTTGAACGGAGCGCCCCAGTTTTACAGCTTTGAGCTCCCCCCACTCGATCAATTCATAAACCTTCTTGCGGCCGACGCCCAAATACTTGGCCGCTTCCGCGACGGTGAGCAAAGCAGACGTAGCATAAGTCTCTCCAGGAGTATATCTTTCTTTTTTGGTGACCATCGGAACCCTCCCGTTTTTTCCCCTCTTTCATTGAGCGGAAGTTTGCACTCCTCCCCTCTTCCTGTTACTCGAGGGTCAGAAAGACCGAAAAAGAGCTTGGATCAATTGCGACGCCGCTCGACTGGGTAGCCAGCCGTCCGCCAAGCCTCAAAACCGCCCAGCAGCGGGTACACGTTCTTGTATCCCTGTTGAATCAATCTCAGCGTCACACGGGCGCTGGTGCCCTCATTTCTTCAAGTGCAGTAGGTGATGATCAGGCAGTCCCTGGAAACTGGTAAATCTACGTGGTCTGAGGCTAAGATGGACTCGGGATCATAATAGGTTGCCCCCTTGATCTGGGAATCATCGGGGTGGCGGCGGACATCGACGAAATAGAGCTCCTCCCTTTTATCCAGCCGCTCTTTGACCTGCTTCGCCGTTAGTCGCGCAATTTCAGATTCGGATGCTGGCGTTGCCATGAGTTCTTCCTCCTCTTGATTCCCTCAAGAAGATCGACGCTGTGCGGAAGAGCTGCAATCTAAGAGATTGAAAACGGGGAAGAATTCCTATATTCTCAAATTACAGCATGGCATCAAATTTCTAAAATGTCAAAATGGGTAGGCTTCGCATGGGGACGAATTCTCGGCCAGAATCTAAGCTCTTACTCCTATTCAAGACGACGAACCGGATGAAATGAGGAAGGGTTGGATCTGGTAACTTGATTCGGACATTGAATGGAGCCGGTGGCAGGACGCGATGAGAACCTCTAAAAGAGAAAGACCCACCAAAAACCCTGATCTTTCAGGGGTCGAGACTTCCCAGGAAGAGATGGCCCCCTTCGGATATCGCCGGATCCCGGCCCGAGAAAAGCGCCAATGGGTTCTGCGGCACTTCAATTCCATCGCCCGGCAATATGATTCGATGAACACCATCCTCAGCTTTGGCCTTCAGCATCTATGGAAGAGGGCGGCAGTGGAAGCCATCGGCCTGAAGCGGGGTGATCGAGTCATTGATGTCTGTGGGGGAACAGCTGACCTTTCCATTTTGTCTGCCACAAATGTCGGTCCCGATGGCCGGGTAATTTTGTATGACATTAATCGAGAGATGATGGAAGGTGGAAGGACCAAGGTAGCCCGGAATTCTATGGCGGAAATGATTTGGTTCGTCCAGGGTGATGCGGAGCAGATCGCTTTTCGAGATGAGCAGTTTGAAGCAGCCATCGTGGGCTTTGGAATACGGAATCTGACAAGGATGGAGAGAGGCCTGGAAGAGATGTACCGGGTCTTGAAACCCGGAGGAAAGCTGGTGTGTCTGGAATTTTCCATGCCTACTTCAGGGTGGTTCAGGTGGCTTTATAATTTTTATTCCTTTCACATCATGCCCCTTGCGGGTCAGGTCCTTGCCGGCTCCCGGGAGGCCTACACGTATCTTCCGGAATCAATCCGAAGATTCCCTCTGCCGGAGGAATTGACGGCCATCCTTAAAGGGATCGGTTTTGCAAACGTAACCTATCAAAACCTTACAAACGGCATCGCCGTGATTCATCTCGGATTAAAGCCAAAAAATATTTTGCCACAGAGAACACCGAGAATACTGAGAGGAAATTGAAATTTTAAAAGAATCAGCATTTATGATTCAGATTATCTCTGTGTTCTCTGTGCCCTCTGTGGCTGTAAATTCTTATGAAACTGAACTGGGCCGAACGGTGCGCAGTTAACAACCCTCTGCGAGTCATCCAGCAGCGCCTGGAAATGCGCTGGTTGAGAAAAAACAGCAATCTCAAACCGGGGGCGGTGGTCCTGGAGGTGGGATGCGGTCGGGGCGCAGGGGCCGGGCTTATTCTGAGGGAATTCCACCCCGCAGTGCTCCAGGCCATGGACCTAGACATCGAGATGATCCGAAAGGCCAGGGATTATCTCTCTCCGGAGTCGGGGAAAAGGATTTCCTTCTACGTTGGGGATGTCTTGCGCCTCCCATATAAAGACGAGGCCTTGGATGCGGTTTTTGGGTTTGGCGTCTTACATCATATTCCGGATTGGCAGAGTGCCCTCTGGGAGATCGCGAGAGTTTTGAAGACGGGCGGAACCTATTTCCTGGAAGAAATCTACCCTTCCCTTTATCAGAATTTCATAACTAAACATATCCTCCTCCATCCCCGAGAAAACCGCTTCCTCAGCCAAGCTTTAAAGCAGGCTCTGATTGCTGTAAATCTCCATCTGGAAAATTCCTTGGAGCTCCCCAAGATCGGAATCTTCGGGATTTCCATTAGGGGGGCTGGTCGGTAATCTATTTGACCAGAGGTGGGCCACTCAATTCATTATCGGGAGGGTACTGACTCTTCCAACCTCCTCTTTAACCAAATTATAACAGATAAAAAATTTATTTTGCCTTCAGGGGAAAGGTAAGTGTGCCGCCAAACCATCCAATGACCGTTACGATGGGGAGCAGAGAAAGGATCAATAGAAAATAGAAGATACTCCTGCCGGCAAAAGCGATCAAAATTCCGGGGTCCCAAATCCGCCAGAAGAACACGCTGATGGAGACCACCAGGAGAAGGATGGAAAAGCAGATCTTGATGGTGACCGCTCTCATGGGCTTAGCCAGGTAATTCAGCCACCAGGTGAACCAGCCCGTTAGAATCGCCAGGGGAGTGAACAAGATACCACCCCCCAGGCAATGCAGAGCCGTAACCTCGAAGGATTTGATTCCGGTGATGAGATAGAGAAGATTAAACAGCGTCGCCGCGAACATGAAAACGATGGGGAAGTGAACCACCATTGGATGAGGATGACGTCTGAGAATGGGGTAGCGAACCAGGAGCCCGGATAAGAATTTCGGCATCGGCCTTTCCGAAACTTCTTCCTTCTGCAAAAGGCCCACCTGGGGATATCGGTCCAGGACCTCTGGGCCGTGGGGAGCCGCCTCGATATCTGCGCTGAGGTCTTGCCCTGCCTGGTGGCGTTTCATGTGCAGCCCGGTCTTCCATAGCTTGCTATTGCTGACGTCAATAACCCTTCCCCGGCAGACAATGTATACCGGGTTTTCATTCTGGCCATTGAACTTGGACAGAGATTCCAAATCGAATTCTTTCATCGATTGATCCTTTTATGAGGACGCAGATCTTCACAGCGCGGCAGAGCCGCAACCAAAATAAGTCACCCCCTCCCTACCCTCCCCCTCAGGGGGAGGGAGAGGGTGGGGGGAAAAATTCTTAGCAGCAATTTGAGAATTTGACCATAAGTAGTACAGATAAAAACAGTAAAAGAGAGGACTCAGGAGAAAGAAGACAAATCCTGAAAATCTGCGTTTATCTTGCTAGGTAGTAAACATCTAACCGGGTGAATCTGTGCCCAAAAATTAGAATGTCCAACTGATCATCGTTACCAGCAGCATGGCCAGAGGATAATAGCTGGCGCGGTTGAAAAGGGTCGAAGCTTCCTCGGGAGCTTTGGTCTTATAGAGACGATGCGCAGGGAGGAGGAGGAAGTAGAAGCCTGAGAAGAGGGCACCGGCCAGGTAGGGAAGCCCGAGCTTGCCCGGGGCCACCCAGTACATCGTCAAGCTCATGGTCAAGGAGAGGGCCAGGGAAAAGTAAATTATCAAGATGGAACCTTCCGGACCAAAACGGACGGGAAGAGTTTTGGCTTGCAACTGCCTGTCCTCATCCAAATCGACCCAATCATTGGGTACATTCTGGCCTCCGATCTCCCAGAAAAAGAGCCATAAAAACAGGCCAACTAAGAAAAGGGGAGCGGGGTTTGGCTCTACGGCAAACACCGCGGCGATTCCACCCGAGGTTTTGACCACTCCGCTGATCATTCCCCGAAGATAACTCACCTTAAGCAGAAGGCAATAGATCATTTCCAGCAGGCAAGCGATCAGAAAAATGAACGTACAGACTGGGTTTAACAGGAAAGACCCGATCAGAGCCAGGAGCGCCCAACCTCCCATCCAAAAGATGCCCTCCTGGTAACTTAACAGGCCATGGGCCAAAGGGTGACGCACGAATACGCTGTCCAGGTCTTGCTTTGGACCCCGAAGTCCACCGCGCTGGATTTTCTTCTGATCCACCCGATAATCGATCACATCGTTCAGGGCATAAACGGCCGCGTAACCGGAGAAGGCTGTGAGCAGGCCCAAACCAATGACCGGTGCCAGAGGGAAGGTGCCCAGCCAGAGCAGGGCGCTCAGAGCCGGGGTGGCCATATCCAGCAACCCGTGCGGGGTCCTGGACAGAGCCCAAAAAAGTTTCAGTCTTGAGAGACCCGTCTGATTTTGGACCGATGTAGTTTTCACGTCCATTCCTTTTTGGACGAGGAATGCATTTATCTTCTCATTTTTTCCGGATGGATGGCAAATAAAAAATCGGACGTCCTGCAGAGCCCCGGCTGGGAGACAGACGCCAGCAAAAAACAAAATAAATTTTCCAGAAAATCTTTGGCCAAAAATGATTTGAAATCCCGCCGAGGATTCTTTATAATCTCTACATTGCTAACCTGAGGAACGGGTGATGTCAGATTTTTCGCGTCGGGACTTCTTAAAAGCTGTTTCTCTGACAGGAACCGCCGCAGTCATTGGTTGTTCCTCAGAACCCGCCAGAAAGCTAATCCCCTACATCTTCCCTCCCCAAGACATCATCCCCGGTGAGGCCACCTGGTATGCGACCACCTGCCGGGAATGCCCGGCCGGGTGCGGCCTGCTGGCCAAAAACAGGGACGGCCACGTCATAAAAGTAGAGGGAAATCCCCTCCACCCGGTGAATCAGGGGAAACTTTGTGCCCGAGGCCAGGCTGCGGTACAGGGTCTTTATAATCCGGACCGCTACCGCGGTCCTTTGCAGAAGAAGTCGGACGGGAGCTTCGAACCCATTTCCTGGGAAGCAGCGGAGGATCGCCTCGTTGAAAAGCTCGTGGAGTTAAAAAAGAAAGGAGGAAGAGACCGCGCCGTCTTCCTGACCGAACTCGTCACGGGCACGCCAAAGAACTTGATCACGCGCTGGCTCGAAGAACTGGGCACAGGGGGACCTGTTCTCTACGAGCCCTTTGCCTACGAACCCCTGCGGAAGGCCAATGAGGTGGTTTACCGTCTGGGTCGGATTCCGACCTATTATATCGACCAGGCCGATTTTCTCCTTTCCTTCAGCGCCAATTTCCTGGAGACCTGGCTTTCCAATGTCCAGTATGCCCGCCAGTTCGCTTCTTTCCATGCGCCAGCGGAAGGGGGCAAGAACCTTTTCATCTATGTGGGGCCCCGGCTCTCTTTGACAGCCGCAAACGCGGACCACTGGATCGCTGTCTCTCCCGAGAACCAGGCGCTGGTGGCCCTGGGGATCATCCATCTCCTCCTTGAAAAGGGCATTCCTCTGGCCATCAAGGGGGAGCAGAGAGCCGCCCTGGAGGAGCAGGCCAGAAACCTCTCCCCCGAGACGGTGGAAGGCAGGACGGGGGTGAAAGTCCAGACCCTCCGGATGGTAGCCGAAAATTTCTCTAAGGCAAAGAGGCCTTTAGCCCTCGCAGAGGGGCTGTTCTGTGCAGATACCCGGGCAACTGAAACGGCTATTGCGGCCAATCTCCTTTGTGCCCTCTCTCCCGACGCCAGACAAACCATAGATTTTGACGATCCTTCTTCCCTGGGAGAAGTCGTTCCGGCGGAGACGATGAACGAATTGACGAAGAAAATGTTAAAAGCAGAGATTGAATTGCTCCTGATCGATCGGGCCAATCCCCTCTTTCATCTCCCCCCGGCGTGGGAATTCCTCAAAGCCCTCAAAAATGTTCCGATGGTGGTGAGCTTTTCCAGCTTCCCGGATGAGACGAGCGATCACGCCCACCTGATCTTGCCCACTCACACCTTCCTGGAATCCTGGGGAGATTACAGCCCGAGGAAAAATGTAGAGGGGCTGCTGCAACCGGTCATGGGGCCGATGTTCAATACGCGGCAGCTGGCTGAGATCCTTCTTTCTACGGGGAAAAAATTGGCCGGGGAGAAAAAGTTCCCCTGGAAAAATTTCTATGAAATGCTCCGGGCCGAGTGGGCGCAGAAAGGAAAAAGCAAGGGATCATCTGAGACCTTCTGGCAGGAAAGCCTGCAAAGAGGAGGGACCTGGAGCGCGCGGGGTAAAGAGTTTTTTAGGCCATTATCCGGTTCGTTTAATTTTACCTTCACTCAGCCTCTCTCGTCCCTTCCCGGAAAGGCAGAGAAGCGTTTCCATTTTGTCAGCTACCCTACTGTTCAGTTCTTTGACGGCCGCAGTGCTAACCGGCCTTTCCTGCAAGAGCTGCCCGACCCCATGACCAACATCACCTGGGGAGGATGGGTAGAGATTAACATGGAAACGGCCAAAAAACTGGGGATCTCGCAGGGGGATGTTCTGACCTTGCGGTCGTCGCACGGATCCTTGCAGGCTCCGGCTTATCCCTATCCGGGGATTCCCGAGGGAACACTGGCTATGCCTATCGGGCAGGGACATGCGGCCTTTGGCCGCTTCAGTCAAAGCCGGTCGGGCAACCCTGGGCAGTTGATTTCTCCGAACACCGATCCTAGCTCGGGGGGAATCATCCGGTCGGTCGCGGAAGTGACCGTAGAAAAACTCGGTCGATCCATTCCTCTGGCCAACACAGATGGCAGCCTTTCCGAGCACGGGCGAAATCTGGTTCAGGCGGTCTCCTGGGAGGAATATCGGGAATGGAAATCAAAAGGCCCGAAGCCCCCCATTGCGCCGCCTCTTCCCAAAGGATTTTCGCAAAGAGATGATTTCTACAAGCCCCACGTGCATGTGGACTACCGCTGGGCGATGGTCGTGGATCTGGATCGCTGCATCGGCTGCGGGGCATGTGTGGTGGCCTGCTATGCGGAAAACAACGTGGCCGTCGTGGGAAAGGAGCAGGTTCTCAGGGGCCGGGAAATGTCCTGGCTGCATATCGAGCGATACCTCGAGCCGGAGAAATTGGAAGCAAATCAAGAACCCAAGATTCGCTTCCTCCCCATGCTATGCCAGCATTGTGATGAGGCTCCCTGCGAATCGGTCTGCCCCGTATTCGCCCCCCATCACAGCCGGGAAGGGATTAATAATCAGGTTTACAACCGCTGTATCGGAACTCGTTTCTGTTCCCAGAACTGTCCCTACAAGGTTCGACGGTTCAACTGGTTCACCTGGACCCGTCCCGAACCGCTTACCTGGCAGCTCAACCCCGATGTGACGGTGCGGGAGAAAGGGGTGATGGAGAAATGCTCATTCTGTATCCAGCGGATCGTGGAGACGAAGATCAAAGCCAAAAGCGAGGGCCGAAAGGTCCGAGATGGAGAGTTTACCACTGCCTGCGCCCAGACCTGTCCGGCTGACGTCTTGATCTTTGGCAACCTCCTGGATCCCGACAGCCAGGTATCCAAACTGATTCAGGACCCCCGGGCGTACCAGGTACTGGGTCATCTGAATACGAAGCCGGCAGTTATTTATCTGCAGAAGATAATTCGTAAGTTGTGAGTGGGGAGTTGTGAGTTGCAAGAAACGGGGCGTCCTTAATCTTAGGCATTTAAGGCATTTTAGCGCATTTAAGGCATTGGATCTTAGGCACCTGCCATGGAACATCTCAGTTACAAAGATGTGAATCGGGAAATACTGCGGACGCTATCTGCAGCTCCTCGGTATTATTATCTCATCGTGGCGCTTTTATTTCTCGGGATTCTTTGGGCGGCTATCTGCTGGGGCTACCAGATCCTTACAGGTTTGGGTGTTACAGGGCTCTTGCACCCAACGATGTGGATTCTCTACCTGGTCAACTTCGTCTTCTGGATAGGGATCGCCCATTCGGGCACTCTGATTTCCGCCATCCTTTATCTCTTCCGGGCCAGATGGCGCACGGCCATTGCCCGCAGCTCCGAGGCCATGACCGTTTTTGCTGTGATGATTGCGGGCCTGTTCGTTTTCATCCACCTGGGGCGACCCTGGATCTTCTACTGGATTATCCCCTATCCTAACGAACGAACCTTGTGGCCAGATTTTCAATCCCCCCTGATCTTTGATTTTCTGGCTGTTTCCACTTATCTTACGGTAAGCGTCCTTTTCTGGTTTACCGGGCTTGTCCCAGACCTGGCCGCAGTACGGGACCGGGCTCGGGGAATCCGGCAGAAGATTTACGGTTTCTTTTCCCTGGGCTGGACAGGGACAGACCGTCAATGGCACCATTACGGCGCCGCTTACCTTCTGCTGGCGGGCCTGGCCACTCCCCTGGTCGTCTCGGTGCACAGCGTGGTTTCCTGGGACTTCGCGCTGGCCATCATTCCTGGATACCACAGCACGATCTTCGCCCCTTACTTCGTAGCCGGTGCGATTCATTCTGGCCTGGCCATGGTTCTCACCCTATTGATCCCCCTGCGGCGTATTTTTCGCTTCGAAAAGATCATCACCCTCAAAGACCTTGAGTCCATCGCTAAAACTACCATCCTTACCGGGCTCATCATCGGCTATTCCTACATCATCGAATATTTCATGGCCTGGTACAGCGGGAATATCTTTGAAAGACAGACTTTCATCTTCCGGGCCATCGGCCATTATTCGTTCATGTTTTGGCTCATGGTGGTCTGCAACGCGGTGGCCCCGCTCTTCTTCTTCTTCAAGAAAATTCGAACCCACCCTGGGTTCCTCTTCACCATCGCGGTTCTCATTAATATCGGCATGTGGACCGAACGTTTTGTGATCATCATCGGGTCCATGGCCCAGGACTTCATCCCTTACCAGTGGGGTTTTTACTCCCCCCGCTGGGTGGAACTTAGCATTACCGTGGGATCTTTCTGCCTGTTCCTGTTCCTTTTTCTCCTCTTTGCAAAATTCCTCCCTTCGGTCTCCATCGCCGAGGTCAAGGAGGATCTTACCCCTTCCCATAGGGGAAAAGGAAAGCGAGACCACCATGGCGCATGATCCCGCACTGCTGGGCATTTTCCCCTATCTGGATGAACTACTGGATGCTCTGAGGAAGCTGAAAAAGGCAGAATGTAAGGTTCTTACGGTATTCTCCCCCATTCATTTTTCTGAGATCCAGGAAGTCATGGGGTATAAACCAAGCCCCGTCAGATATTTCATCCTTGCCGGCGGAATTCTGGGAGGCGCCAGCCTGGTGAGCCTGGCCGCTTACGCCCATCTAAGTTTTAAATTAATCACCAGCGGTAAACCCGTGTTGCCCCCCATCCCTTTTATCGTGCCCTTATTCGAGGGCACTGTCCTCCTGGCGGTTATCTTTGGCGTGGTCGCCTGGGTGCTTAAGGGCCGACTGCCGCGGGTCCACCTACCCAGCGCCTATGATCCCCGTTTTTCCGAGGACCGTTTCGGAATCGTGGCCGCTTACAAAGATGGGGAACGCGATATAATTTTAAAACTCCTGCAGGATGCAGGAGCTGAAGAGGTCCGGGATGTCAACGGGTGAAAACCTCCATCATCAGCCAGCCCCCCGAATTTCACCCGTTTGGACGGCACTCTTCGCCCTCCTCGCCCTCATCGGGTTGATTGCTTTTCTTCTGGGGATTTATGGGCCTCATTCTCAAAGAGCCTGGCAGGCCTATTTGATCAATTATGTTTTTTGGACTGGACTCTCCTTCGGGGCGGTGTTGTTCGTGGCCGTCTTGAACATGGCCGACGCCATGTGGGGGCGTCCCTTAAAGCGACTGGCCGAGGCCCTTGGAGCTTTCCTGCCCGCCTCTTTCCTTCTCTTCTGGGTTCTGTACTTGGGTCGGCAAGAGATCTTTCCCTGGGTGCGGCAGCCGAACCCAGAGAAGCAGATCTGGCTGAATGCCGGGTTTATGTTTGCCCGGAATGGAGTGGGTCTCTTTCTGCTCACCGCCCTTTCTTTGGCTCTGATTTATTATTCCGTAAGAGGAGACAAAGAAATGGCCCGCCGCCTGAACGGGATCGTTCCGGTTAACCACGTTGTCGATGCAAATGAAGAGACCTGCTGGCGGGCTCAGCGGGTGCTCTCTCCGATCATAGGAATTGTTTACGCCTTTGTCTTAAGCTTCCTGGCCTTTGATCTGATCATGTCTCTTGATCCCCACTGGTACAGCACCCTCTTTGGGGCCTATTATTTCATGTCCAGCTTTTACACTGCGTTGGCCGCTTTGTATCTTCTTTCCCCAATATCCCTGAAGGCCCGTGGCCTGAGCGAAACCATTCACGCCCATCACCTCCATGACCTGGGAAAGCTTGTTTTCGCCTTTTGCCTGTTCACCGGCTATCTCTTCTATACCCAGTTCCTGGTGATCTGGTATGGCAACCTTCCGGAAGAAACCCGTTATATCATCTTACGACTCCGTTTCACGCCGTGGGAACCCATAGCCTGGATTATTCTGGCGACGATTTTCGTCATTCCCTTTATCGTGCTTCTGAGTCGAAAGATCAAAATGAAACCGGTGGCGATGATGATCATCAGCGGAATGATCCTCGTGGGAATGTGGTTGGAACGATTCATCCTGGTGGCCCCTTCGATTTGGAAGGGGGAAGGGCTCCCGATCGGGCCGATGGAAGTCTTGATTACTGCGGGATTTTTCGGGATTCTGGCCCTGAGTTTGGTTATCTTTCTCAGGAGGGTTCCCCTGCTACCGATCTCCGATCCGCTTTTCCGAAAGTCCATCGAACCACACGAAGAAAAGGAGAAACCCTGAGAAGGGATGAAAGTACCTAACGTGCGCTAAAATGCCTGACATGCGCTAAAGTGTTCTTAATTAGAAATGCCTAAAGTTGACTCAGAAAACACAGCAATAAAACCTGGACGGGGATTTATCTGGCTGGGGATTGTGGCAATTTTTTTTGCCGTCATGTTATATTTTATATACTTCTATCCCCAGCGAGATATTGGCCCGCAGCAGCCAATTTATTTCAGTCACCGGGTCCATGCAGGGGAGAAAGAGATCCACTGTCGCTTCTGTCATCCCTTCGTGGAACGGTCCCCGAATGCCGGCATTCCGCCCATGGAAAAATGTTTCTTTTGTCATGACTATATTATTCCCATGCACCCGCAGATCCTCAAAGAAAAGGAGCACTACGAAGCGAAAAAACCCGTTCCCTGGGTGCGTATTTACTGGGTCCCCGACTTCGTTTTTTTCAACCACATCCCCCATATCAAATGGGCGAAGCTCGATTGTACCGAATGCCATGGGGATGTGAAAAGGATGGACCGGCTGCGCCCGGTGAAATTCCAGATGGGGTTTTGCATTGGCTGTCATCGAAAAAGAGGAGCGCAGGTAGATTGCTGGCTGGCGTGTCACCGTTAGAAGTGCCTAAAGTGAGCTAAAATGCCTGAAGTGCCTAAAGTGCACTAAAGTACTAAGGAGTCTATAATTGACCAGACATATTCTTCCAAAATCTCCCCTGACCCCTCTTTTCCAAAGAGGGGAAATTCCTCCCTTTTGTAAAGGGAGGGAAGGAGGGATTTGGTCTTCGGTGTCTATATAATTATGGACTGACTAATAAAATGAATAATAGACAATTTGCTCAAAAGCTAGAAAAACGAACACGCGATTTTGCGGTGAGGATGATTCGGTTGGCTGCAACTCTACCGAACACGCCAGAGGGCAAATTAATAAGGGAGCAAAAAACCAAGTCAGCAACCTCGATAGGTGCCAATTACCACGAAGCCAATCGGTCAAGGAGTAAGGCCGATTTCAGAAATAAGATCGATATTTGTGAAAGTGAGGCGAGCGAAACCAAACATTGGATAGAGATTATTTCAGATTTGCAGTGGCTGCCAAAGGAACAACTGAAACCAGAACATGAGGAAGGTAGCGAACTACTGGCTATCTTTACTTCCATTAGCAAAAAGTGTAAGTAATGTGTTACTCAACTTTAGGCACTCTGGGCACTTTGAACTTTAGGCACTTTAGGCACTCTAGCGCACTTTAGGCACTCTCATCATGGAGCAACAGGGGAGAACGATATTGCCGCCACTTCACGAAGGGACTTATGCAACGGTGAGAGGGTTTTTTGTCACTTCAGCCTCCTGGTTTGTGGGCGCGACTGTGGCCGGGATCATCATGGCGATCGCTCTGGTGGCGCCGGATTTCATAAGAAATATCCCCTGGCTTGTTTTTGGAAGAATTCGCCCCATCCACACCAACGTGATGATCTTTGGCTTCGTCGGCTCAGCTCTGCTGGGTGCGACCCACTTCCTAGTCCCCACTCTGGTCCGTGCCCCTCTTTATAGCGAAAAGATCGGCCGGATCACATTATGGATATGGAATCTGGCCCTGGCCGCCGGTACCGTTACCCTCGCCTTGGGCTACACTCAGAGCCGGGAGTATGCCGAATGGATCTGGCCGGTAGACCTCATGGTTCTCCTCTCCTTTTCCCTGATGTTTTACAACCTGCTAAGGACCGTCATCCTGCGCCAGGAAAAACTTCTCTACGTCTCCGTCTGGTATGCTTTCGCGGCCCTGATCTTCACCTTCTTTATTTACTTTTTCGGAAACGCCGTCTGGAATCCGGCCACCGGCGCCATCACCGGCATGCCGGATGCGATCCTGGCTTGGTTTTACGGCCACGGGATCGTTGGCCTGTTCCTCACCCCCCTGGCCGTGGGCGTGGCGTACTATGTCATCCCCATCGTCAGCCGCGCCCCACTCTTCAGCCATGCCCTGTCGCTTCTCGGTTTCTGGTCAATCCTCATGTTCTATCCTCATATCGGCACCCATCACCTTCTGCAGACCCCGGCCCCGACCTGGTTGAAGGTAGTGGCGATTACCGGAAGTATCGGCATGCTCATCCCCGTCCAGACCGTCCTGTTGAATCTCTGGTTGACTCTACGGGGCCGGCTGGGAAATATTCATGCGGACATTGGCGGAAAATTCGTCTTTGCCGGGCTGGTCTGGTACATGCTGGTCTGCCTCCAGGGCCCCCTACAATCCCTGCCCTATGTCCAGCGATTGACCCATCTGACTAACTGGGTGGTTGCCCATGCCCACATTGCGGTTTTGGGATTTTCCGGATTCATTGGACTGGGCGGGGTCTATTTCATCATCCCCAGAATTACGGGGCGCCCCCTCTACAGCAACAAGCTGGCGGACATTCAGTACTGGTTGATCCTCATCGGGCTCACTGGATTTTTTCTCGTCCTGACGACTGCTGGCCTCATTCAGGGGAACGGGTGGTTGAATGGAGAAGTGGTTTACAGAATCTTGCCCCAAATATATGTCTATTTCTTTTTGCGGGCTTCTTTGGGAATTCTCATCGTCGGCGGAGCCGTCATCGGCCTCTACAATATTTTAAGAAGCCTGTATGGGTCCCATCCGAGTGAGGATCGTTCCCTATGAAAATGACTCTGAACCTGCTCGTCTATGGAAGTCTGATGATCTTTGCTTCGATCCTGGCGGTTGCCGTAATCCTCCCCTGGGCCACGATGAGCGATAAACCATCGGAGATTTTCCGCGAAAGGACGGCACTGGAGGAGGAGGGGCGGAAGATCTACATTGCCAATGGCTGCACCTATTGCCATACCCAGTTCATCCGCTATCTGGACTGGGATTTGGGAGCGGAGAGAATCGCCCGGGCGGGAGACTATATCCGGGAACAGCCTCACCTTCTGGGCTCGGAGCGCACCGGCCCGGACCTTTCTCAGGAAGGGGGAGAGCATCCGGATGATTGGCATATGGCCCATTACACCAACCCGCGTTTTACCCGGCCCGAATCCCTGATGCCGTCCTTTGAATTTTTGGGGAAAGAGAAGATTAAGGCCCTCATCGCCTACAAGCAAAGTTTGGGATTCAAGGATGCGGACCTCCGGGTCGAGCGGCAGCGCTTCTGGAAGCAAAAGGCCATCGAAGCTTACCAGGCTGGCCCGGACAAAAATATCGAATGGCTGCATTCTAAGGTTCCCGAACCCTGGAGAAAATTGCCCAACCCTTTCCCCACCTCCGAAGCCGGTCTGAAACGGGGCCACCGTATATACCAGAGCTTTTGTATCGGATGCCATGGGCCGATCGGTGACGGCATGGGATCGGCCGAGCCTTACCTGTACCCCCCCCCGCTGAATTTCACGCTGCTAGCAGGGAGGGGAATTTCCGGGGGGATTCTCTATTATCAGATTATGAACGGGATCACCGGCACGGCCATGCCCTATTTCAAAAGGGAGCTGGAGTCGGAGAAGATTTGGGATGTAGGCAATTACGTGGCCGTGAATTTCATCGGCGAATCCGATGCCGGAGCGGAACCCAGGGGCATTGCCGCCGCCTTTCAACCCCCGGTGAAAGGTGAAAAGTAATATGTACTATCTTTCCTGGATCGTTCTGGTGGTCATTAGTTTGTGGGTCAGCGTCGTCGGCTTTATCTGGGCGCTCAAGAGCGGACAATTTTCCGATCAGAGTAGAGCCCGGTATCTTCCGCTGCGAGATGATTTTCCTTTACCTCCGGTGAAGAATCCGGCAAAATTCTCTGCCGAAGTTTATTTCCTTCTGGCGGTCCTGGGAATTGGGTGTTCCATTTTGCTCGTTGTCCTGATCCTGACGTTTGTCCATTCTAAGTGAGGAAAGAAGCCATGCGGTTTTTTTACGTCCTGGATTTTCAATACCTGATTCTGGCGCTCTTCTTCGGCATCATTTCGGTCTTTCTCATTTATTTGGGATTCATGAGCTATCGCTTCTCCCAGAAAAGAAAAGAGGAGGGTGAGACCGCCGAAGAACGTTATGAATACCCCGGCGGGCTGCGGATTCAGAACCATCCCCTTCCCCCGTTTTTGATTTTTATTTGTCTGGGATTTGCCCTTTGGGCCATCGCCTACGTGATTTTGATCGGCCTGCGGGGAGGACCTTTCTAAATACAGGGATGAGTGAAGTGTGATGAACGATGAGTAACGAATGACAAATGAAAAATAAGGATGATTAACGACTTGCGACTCACGACTCAGGACTTACGAAAAATCCCCTCTGCGAATAGAGTGACGAGTGATGAGGGATGAGTTAAAACAAGGCATGGAGTCCAGAAGCCAGGGAAACAAAACAGACTTGCGCAGCTGGATGATCATTCTAGCGATCGCCATTCTATTCTTCTGCTATGGTCTTTTCATGTTTCTGGCGGTTGGAGATAAAGGCCCACCCGGCTGGGATTTCGGTGTCGTGGAGGATGTTCCTGGAGAATCCGCTTATTCCACGCATCCCCCGGGGGCTCCGGAGCCAGAGCCGCAACACGTCTCCCAGAAGCCGCCGCAAGCTGAGATTAACGTGAGTAAGGAAAACCCATGACCTGTCTAAAGAAGATTCTTTGCATTATTCACAACGGCACTCTTCACCGGGGAAAAACAAAAATCCCCCCTTTATTAAAGGGGGGACGGGGGGATTTAAGAACCACTTGCCTTACAATGGGACTCGTCTTTCTGCTTTCGGCAATCTGGGGATGCGACTATGCCCGCATGTATGACCAGGAGTCGGTGCGTACGTATAAGAAAGGAATTCCGGAAATGCCTCCCGAAACGATTCCCACAACCGGGGGGTTCCAGATTTTGAACAGCGCGGAACCCAAAAATCTAAAGAACCCCCTTCCCTATACTAAAGAGGCAGTGGACCAGGGGAAGGAAGCTTACTTCTACTTCTGTGTTCAGTGCCACGGGCCTAAAGCTGACGGCAACGGTACCGTCGGACAAAGCTTTGCTCCCCTGCCCGCCAATCTCACGGAATCAGCCGTGCAAGGCCAGAGTGATGGAGAACTGTTTTCCAAGATCAGCCTGGGCTTTGGCCGGCATCCTTTCCTGGCGAGCACGGTTTCCGAGGCAGACCGCTGGGCGGTGGTGAATTACATCCGATCCCTGAAGAAGGAGACCACAAAAGGATAGGACGCTGATTTTCGCAGATCATCACAGATAAGATTTTTATTAAATCCTGAGAATCTGCGTCCCAATAATTCTTTATGTTTGATCTTTTCGCCCCCCTGATCATCGGGTTCGTCGGAAGTCTCCATTGCTTGGGGATGTGCGGCCCATTGGTCATGGCGTACTCCCTTCATGTTGGCAAACCCGGAGACCTTAGACCCACAGAAGCGCCTTCCCTTTGGTTGAACGGTCTTGCCCATCATCTATCTTTCCATCTCGGGCGCCTTTTTACCTATGGTCTGCTCGGTACATTGGCCGCTAGCTCTTGCCCATCTCGCCAGCTTCAACCAATTTTTTGCGGGGCTGCGCTCCAGCTTAACCCTCACGGGCGGGATCTTGATGATCCTGCTGGGTCTGGTGCTTTTAAAGGTCCTCCCCCTACCCTCTTCCACGACAGATTTATCGATGACCACCGGGTCTTTTATTGCCCGTAGGCTCTCTCCCTTTTTTCGATCTCAAAGCTTAGCGTCGAAGATCGCTTTAGGGTTCCTTACGGGTTTTTTGCCCTGCCTGCTCTCCTGGGCCATGATCATCAAGGCGGCCACTACACAAAGCCCTCTGGGCGGATTCCTGACGATGTTCACGTTTGGACTGGGCACAGTCCCTGCTCTCTTTTTTATCGGGCTTTCCGCTTCCCTGCTTTCTTTAAGAGCCAGATTGCTGGGGGAGCGGGCGGCGGCTATTTCTGTCATCGCCATGGGATTGATCCTAGTTTACAAAGGAGCTGTATCAATTTAGCCTTTGGAAAAGAAGCACTAAATGTCATTGAAAAGTGAAAATTGCAAAATGATAAATGAAAATTGGCGGGAAAGTTTAGCCAATTTTTCAAAGGGCGAAACGGTTACCGGGGGCCAGATATTTTGCCTGAGTTTTCATCCTTGAGTCCACCGGAGAACACGAAGACCTACCGGACGGATGTTCACCCCTCCCAGATGGGGTGTGATCTGTGCGGTCTTCCACTGGGCCGTTCAAAAATACAGCAGGGGATGGGAGAAAAAAATTTTCGCTTTTGTTGCCTGGGGTGCCAGCAGGTATTTCTTATTCTCTCCACCAATCCTGATGGGATGCCCGCAAACTTTCGGGAGACGGAACTTTATAAAGCCTGCGCGGAGTCCGGCATCATTCCTCGAGCGGAAGAAGATCTAAGTTCCCATGAAGCTCCCGCGGATTCTCGAAAGCAAGAACCCTCTCCTCCTCCTCCTCTAAGTCTGACCATGAAGGTGGCAGGGATGTGGTGTCCGGCCTGCTCCTGGTTGATCGAAGAAGTACTCCGCAAAACCAGAGGGATCTTGGAAGCCAAGGTTTTCTTTCTCTCCGACCTGGTTCAGGTGAGATACTTTCCTCATAACCTGTCTCCACCGGAGATTATGACCCGGATATCAAAGCTGGGATACCAGCCGTCGCTTCTCCAGGATGGGTCAGCGAGTGCGCGAGAAAAAAAGGACCTCCAATTACGCCTGGGTATCTCTGCCATCCTGTCCATGAATGTAATGATGATTTCCTTTGCCCTGTATGCCGGGTTTTTCCGGGATCTGTCCCAGACCGTGATCGGATATTTTTCCTATCCTCTTTGGCTGATGACCACGCCGGTGATTTTTTATGGGGGTCTTCCGATTCTCAGAAGGGCTTATGCGGGACTGCGATATGGCCGCACCTCGATGGACACTTTGATCTCTGTGGGGGCTCTGGCGGCCTATTTTTACAGCCTCGTTCAGATGGCCAGGGGCAGCCTTCATCTCTACTTCGATACGGCATCCATGCTGATCACCTTAGTCCTCCTGGGAAAATACATCGAGACCCATGTCCGGGAAAAGGTGTCGGCGGGGATTACCGACCTTTATAAATTGGCCAACCAGAAAGTTCGCCTTTGGATCGGGGGGCAGGAGAAGTGGGTTTCCCCGGAGGCCGTCCAACCAGGATATGAATTCCAGGTTCATTCGGGGGAGCGCATTCCCTTGGATGGGCAGATCATCGCCGGCTTAGGGCATGTGGATCAATCGATCTTTACCGGAGAGACCCTGCCTCTAAGAAAAGGCCCGGGGGATGAAGTCATGGGGGGAGTCTTGCTTCTGGAAGGTGACCTGAAACTTAAGGTAACCCGCGTTGGTCAAGAGACCACTCTGGGACAGATGATCGCCTTGACGCAAGAGGCTCTTGACAAGAAAAACCCGGTGGAGCTGCTCGCCGACCGAATCACCCGCTGGTTTGTACCCTTCATCTTTGTCATTGCGGGCGTCGTAGCCCTCTCGCTCTGGAGGTTCAATTCTTCCGTCGATGAAGCTCTGCTTCGCAGTCTGACCGTGATCATCATTTCCTGCCCCTGTGCCCTCGGCATCGCCACTCCTCTGGTGAAAGTGGCGACCATGGGAGTGGGCCGGGCCAAAGGAATTCTGGTTCGCAATCCAGGGGCTCTCGAGCAGGCCAAAGACTTAGACACCATCTTCTTCGATAAAACCGGGACATTAACCGAGGGGAATTTCTCCCTCCGGGAAATCATTGCCGAGGGCGTCTCAGAGCGAGAAGCTCTGGGTCGGCTGGCCCCCGTGGAGGCTTTCTCTGATCACTTCCTGGCAAAGGAGATCATTCACAAAGCGAGGGAAATGTCCGTAAAGATGGAAGAAGCCACCGCCTTTGAAGACTTCGAGGGCATGGGGGTGAAAGGCTTTATTGGGGGAAGAGAAATTTTCATCGGCAATCGTCAGCTGATGAACAAGTTCGGGATGGATCTTTCATCTTCTTTGGAGAAAAGAGCTTTCTCCTCGGAATCAAGAGGAATGACCGTGGTCTTCTTCGGGTGGGATCAACAGGTTCGCGGATTTCTCGTTTTGGGGGATTCCATCAAGCGCGGTGTCCCGGAGTTGGTGCAGAAACTCCAGGCCCGGAACATTACTCCTTGGTTGGTCTCCGGAGATGCGCCAGAGACCACCCGGGCAGTGGCTGAAGAATCCGGCATAAACCAGTTTCGGGGGCAGGCCTTGCCTCAAGATAAGGTGGAGCTCATCAGGTCTGTTCAGCAAGAGGGTCATCGAGTAGGGATGGTGGGCGATGGGATTAATGACGCTGCCGCTCTTGCCCAGGCGGACGTGGGTTTTGCGCTGGGAACGGGAACGAATATCACCCGAGAGGCATCGGATTTTACTCTGTTGGCCGCGGAGCCAACCCGCGTTCTCGAAGTTCTCGATTTATCAGCTCTCACCACCAAGACCGTCCGTCAGAACCTCTCCTTTGCCTTTCTTTACAATGCTCTGGCGATCCCGCTGGCAGTCGCAGGCCTTCTGAATCCACTCATCGCTGTCTGCGCCATGTTCGCCAGCAGCCTTACGGTCATCGGAAATGCGCTGAGGATTTCCAGAAATGAAACCCCTGACGACTCTCCCATTCCCCCACAGTCTGGTGACCCGAATTCTCCTTCATCCTTAAAGGATTGGCGGGCAGACCCAAAAAAGATTAATTTGTAACTCAAGATATAAAAAAGAAGAGCCGATACGGAAGATAGAAATCTGCGATGCTCGTTGGCGAACCGGAGGCGGATTCTAACACCAGAATATATGGTCCTTTGGGGAGCATCCCCTGAAATAGGACCAAAATTAAAAAAAGGAGATTTCGCGGCTCCCGGACGCAACGGCCTGCGCGGATTTCCATAACCCCCAATAGGGAAATCCTATTGGGGTTTTTTTATTATTCCATTCCCCTCCCCCCTTTTTTCCCCTTCCCGCCTGGACAGCGGAAATGTTGCTTTTATGAATCCATCGATAGTGAAAGGATCAGAAATTTAGGGTATGATGGAAAAGATGGAAAACTTCGACCACGGCCTACGTTTAAACTGAGAATCTGAATCTCGACTTTCAAAAGAAGACACCTGCGAGGAGCCTATGAATGAAATGTTCAACTTGAAGGGGAAAGTAGCCATTGTGACGGGCGGCAATGGAGGCATAGGGAAGGGAATAGGCCGCGGCTTTGCAGCGGCGGGGAGCGAAATTGTCATCGCCGCGCGTAACCCGGCCAAGACCGCTGAAGCGGTGCGCGAAATCCAGGAAGAATTTGGCGTGCGGGTGCTGGGTGTGCAGGTTGATGTTCGCGAGGAAGGCCAGATTCGAAGGATGGTGCAACAGGTGCTCGATTTATTTGGCCGGATCGACATTCTGGTGAATAACGCCGGTACAAACATTCGGAAGAACCCCCAAGATTACGATCTTTCCGAATGGGATGAAGTTCTCAACACCAACCTCCGCAGTGCCTTCTTGTGTTCCAAAGCTGTTTATCCGGTTATGAAGTTGGCGAAAAGGGGCAAGATGATCAACATCGGCTCGATGACTTCGATTTTTGGAAACCCTCAGGCTCCCCTTTATGGTGCGAGCAAAGGCGGGATCGTCCAATTGACGCGCAGCCTCGCCGTCGCCTGGGCCCCGGACCACATCCAGGTGAACGCCATCCTCCCCGGCTGGATCAATACCGACTTGACCCGGAATGCCCGCAAGGCCTGGCCCAATTTGAATGAACGCGTCCTCGCCCGGACACCCACCGGGCGCTGGGGCGAGCCAGCCGATCTGGCCGGAGCCGCCATTTTCCTGGCCAGCCATGCCGCGGATTTCGTGACAGGTGTAGCCCTGCCGGTGGACGGCGGGTTTTCTGTGATGATGTGAGGAAAATAAAGGAAGGGAATAAATTTGCGATCAGATCAAGAACGGTGGGATGAAAAATATAGAGGAAAGGGGTTAGTCTTAGGAACAGAGGCCAACCCCTTCCTGAGAAAGCATATCCGCCTCCTTCCCAAAGGAAAGGCCTTGGATATTGCCACGGGGGAGGGAAAGAATGCGGTCTTTCTCGCTCACCATGGTTTCGATGTGGAGGCAGTCGATATCTCTAAATTTGGACTGAGGAAAGCACAGAAATTGGCCAAAGAGAACGGGGTCAGGATTCGAACGCTTCACGCCGACCTCGACCACTACCAGTTAGAAGAGGGGCGATATGACCTCATTACAGACTTCTACTTCCTCGATCGGCGTCTGATCCCCGGGATCAAAAGAGGTTTAAAAAAGGGAGGAAGGGTGGTTTTTGAAACCTACCTCATGGAACAGATGTCTCTCAGCAATGAAGGACCCAAAAATCCCCGCTATCTCTTGAAGCCCAACGAGCTTCTTACCCTTTTCAGGGGATTCCGCATTCTTTTCTACCGGGAGGGAATCTTCAGAGAGGGTGGAACCAGAAAAGCCATTGCCAGCTTGATCGCCGAAAAAGTCTGAGACCTTTCACCGCGGAGACCGCCGAGAACGCCACCTCTGCGCTCCCTGCGGTGCATCCATTATGCCGCTTTCAATTCCGAAGTGCAGTGGGCGCAACGGGTTGCTTTAATCGGTACGGAAGAAAGACAATAGGGGCAGTCTTTCGTTGTTGGCGCAGCTTCCCGTTTGAATTTGTTGATAGTCCGAACCAGAAGAAACACGGCAAAAGCGATGATAAGAAAGCTGATGACCGTATTTAAGAATACCCCAATGTTCAGGGTAACCGCTCCTGCGGTTTTGGCGTTCGCCAGGGAGGCGTAGGGCGCAGCCACTTTCCCTTCTTTGAGAACAATAAAAAAGTTGGAGAAATCAACGTTCCCCAGGAGCAGGCCGATCGGTGGCATGATGACATCCGCAACGAGGGAGCCGACGATGGTCCCGAAGGCGGCACCAATGATAATTCCAACTGCCATATCCACTACATTTCCCCGCATAGCAAATTCTTTGAATTCTTTAAACATTGTTTGCCCCCCTTCTGAGTGTATTATATGGAGTCGTAAAAAGCCTGGGTGAGACCCTTTTTTGATATAAGATTTGGGCTGCATCACGATAATAATGTATTTTCCATCAAAAGACTAGGTATTTTTTAGAAACCATTATGCCCGCACCCGAGGAACGCTGGGATTGCCCAACCTATTCACATTGAATCAACGGTCCAAAGACTATTCCATTGACAAACCGAATCACGGGGATATGCTGAGATAAGTGGAAATCATTATCCCCTGTAATTCAATATGGAAAAAAACCGAATTATCATTACCTGCGCGAAGGGGATTCCGCCTTTCTTAAAGGAAGAAGTCGTTTCCTTGGGTCTCCCACTCATATCCCTGGGTGTCGCGAGTGTTGAGACCGCAGGGACGATGGATGACACCCTGCGACTGAATCTTTTCGTCCGCACGGGCCATCGGGTCCTTTTTCTTCTGGAGGAGTTTAAGGCGCAAAACCCCGAGGAGCTCTATTCCCATTTGTCCAGAATTTCCTGGGAAGATTATATATACGAAGACGGCTATCTCTGTGTAACCTCGTCTGTTGACAACCCGACGATTAAAGATTCTCGCTATGCCAATGTAAAATCAAAGGATGCGATTGTGGACCGGATTAAGAAAAAATGCGGGCGGCGCCCCAATTCCGGACCGGAAAGAAAGGGAGCCGTGATCGATCTCTACTGGAAAGAGGACCTGTGCCAGGTTTTTCTGGATACCTCGGGCGAGCCGCTTTCCCGGCGGGGATACAGGAAGATTCCGCTCAAAGCTCCCATGCAGGAAACACTCGCGGCGGCCGTTGTTCTGGCAGCCACCTGGAATGGCAACGGCAATTTTGTCAACCCCATGTGCGGCAGCGGCACACTGGCCATCGAGGCGGCCATGGATGGCTCTGAACATACCGCCAGGGCTTCTCCGGAGCAATTATGGTTTCATGCATCTGAAGGGATTTAACGAATCTTTCTGGAAAGACTTGCTCCATAAAGCAAAAACGCGTATCAAAAGATCTTTCGGGGAGAAGATCATTGCTACGGATATAAGCCCGGAGGCGGTCCAGGCAGCCAAACGAAACGCCGCTGCCGCAGGGGTCGAAAATTTGATCGAGTTCGAGGTGTGTGATTACTCGGAGACCCCGATCCCAGCTGGCGGAGGAGTCGTTATAGTAAACCCCGAATATGGCGAAAGGTTGGGAAAGTTGAAAGAACTCGAGAAGACGTATAAAGGAATCGGTGATTTTTTTAAGAAGAAATGCCAGGGATACAGGGGATATATCTTTACCGGCAACTTAGAGTTAGCCAAAAAGGTGGGGTTAAAGGCCAAAAGAAGGATCCCTTTTTTCAACAGTAATATAGAGTGCCGGCTATTGGAGTATGATCTGTATGAGGGAACCAGAAAAGGATCCGACCCCATACGGTAAATCTTTCCAGCTCGGGTTGGCATCAGCTCCCACCCTAAGAAATCAGAACCATGGGTAGTGAGGGAATTCTATGGAGGATAACAGGAAATTTATCTCTCGAGTCCTGCCCCCAAAGGAGAAATCGGAGGCGGCTTGGTGGTTTGCCTTCCAGGAAAATAAACTTCTCGTGCAGCCGCAATCCTCTCAGCTAACGATCCCCTGTCTTCTTGACTTTGCCGAGCTGAGATTGCCGGTCTTGCGTCAGCATTACCTTGGCCAGCTCGACAGCCACCACTGTTATACAGTCGAACTGGCTGAAGGGATTATTCCGCCAGAAGGCACAGCCTTCGAGGGCTTGCGGCAGGTATATGACCGATTAGATGAAGATTTGTTCTGGGTGGCCGGGCGGGCTGTGCAAATTATAGACTGGGACAGGACCCATCAGTTTTGTGGCCGCTGTGGAATCAGGGTGAAAACCCACCCGACCGAACGGGCCAAAGAGTGCCCGCAATGCGGCCTCCTCCATTTCCCCCGTCTTGCCCCCGCGATCATCGTACTGGTCGAACGCGGGCAGGAAATGCTGTTGGCGCGGGCTCGTCGATTTCCGACTGTCATGTACAGCACTCTCGCCGGGTTTGTGGAGCCGGGGGAAACACTGGAGCAAGCTGTTGCCCGGGAGGTTAAGGAGGAAACGGGAATCTCGGTCAAGGACATCCGCTACTTCGGTAGCCAACCCTGGCCTTTTCCCCATTCGCTCATGATCGGGTTTACGGCCGCGTATGAAAGCGGAGAAATCACCCTGGAGGATGAGGAAAACATAGATGCGCGCTGGTTTTCGGCTGATCACTTACCTGCCTTGCCCGGCAAGATCAGTATCGCCCGTAAATTAATAGACTGGTTTCTGGAAAAACAAGGACGGTCTCCCGAGGGGGACCCGCGCAGTATGAAGAAGGCATGAATGGGGCTTGGACCCTCTCTCCCATTTACAGACTACTCCCCGATGATTTTAACTAGGACCCGCTTTCTCCGGCCGCCGTCAAACTCCCCATAAAAGATCTGCTCCCAGGGGCCAAAGTCCAGCTTCCCGTCGGTGATCGCCACTACAACTTCCCGCCCCATCACTTGCCTTTTCAGGTGGGCGTCGCCATTCTGTTCCCCCGTCCGGTTGTGCCGGTAGCGGGAAATGGGTTCGTGGGGGGCCAGTTTCTCGAGCCATTCATCATAATCCTGATGAAGCCCGGGCTCGTCGTCGTTGATGAACACGGAGGCGGTGATGTGCATGGCGTTGATGAGGGCGAGACCTTCCCCGATGCCGCTTTCCTTCAGGCAGTCTTCCACCTGGGGAGTGATGTTAACGAAAGCCCGCTGTGTGGGAATATTGAACCACAGCTCCTTGCGGAAGCTCTTCATGGCGACCTCCCCCTTTCAACCCTTTTCCATCCCTTTTTACCACGAATTGGCCAGGGCCACAATCCGAGGGAGGCACCTCATAGTGATGTGTTCTTCACTTCTTCAATACTGAAAGTGATATTTCCGGGGTTGATCCCGTGATGGGTTGGATGTAAATTATTTCAAGAGAGCATTTCCCATTAGCATCCACCTGGCTCCTTAATGCTTTTTTCAAGTTGACAATGGCGACTAAGCTTTTAAAGCCTGATCTGGTGTCGAATAGGGAGGGAGCGAAGCGGGTGGAAAAAAGCCACGCAAGATGAAAGGTTTGCGGGGGGCGTTGGTCGATCTGGTCATTGATAAACGAGGGCTCACCGCCCACGCCTCTCTATCTTTTGCGTCAGAGGCTTAGGGCTGGAAAAATTTGCCAGGGTTGAGGCCAATCTGGAAGGAATTCTTAATTCTGAGGGAGCCTGTAAATTGATCAGACCGTTTAAAAAGTTTTTCAATTTATCCATATCCTCTGCCGAAATATCAACAAATTTCACTCCGGTTCGGTAATCGCCGTCTTTCCCTACCTGAATATCTTTCCAAACTAACTGCACAACTGCTTCAATGGAATCTAAGTCAGGGCCGGAATGGATAAAGAGATTCAGTCTCAAATTTTGACCAATCTCTATTGGCTCAGATAGATGAAGCAGCAAGCCGCCTTCGCTAACATTGACCGTATGGCTAGGATGACTCTTGCAGTTGTTGATTTGCCAATATTCAACTGGCAAATCAACTGAAGATCTGGGGTGTCTTCTCCTTTCAAAATTAACAAATCCGAAAAGAGGTTTTGTTTCTCTTTCTTCTTTTTCCATCTCCTGCCCCTATCTTTTGACTTCTCTCTTCTAATTATCGGAAAAAAGATGAAAAAATTAAACAAAAATGGACAAGGTAATAATTTCGCTTGGTTAAAGGACCTGCGGGTTAAAGGTAGAGGGTTTATTGGGGCCGAAAATGGCCTCCCCTTTTTTAGTCTTTCTTTCCGGACCAAAGGGGTTGAAAACCATGCCCTCACCCTTTTTCAGCATCTCCAAAAAGTAATTTCGCAGGAAACAATCATCCGTAGCAATTATATAGCCGAACGATTATAATGAAAACCGTCGATGAACCCGCACTTGGACAGATCGATAGACAGCCGACTGGGAACCGAACCTGCGATACCAATGGTCTGTCTTTTCTTCCACCGGGGAAAAACCAAATTTCCCTAGTGAAAGAGAGGAAGGCCTGTGCGCCAAATCAAATACCCTATGGAAAAGGAGGAATCAGCGTATGATCATCGATCAATTGAAAAATGCCTCGTTTTACCTTGGTGCGACGAAAGGACTGGCCATGGCATTTCATTATCTTCAAAACACGGACCTATCAAAAATCGCACCGGGAAAGTATGAAATTGACGGGTCCAATGTCTATGCCCTCGTTCAGCAGTACGAGACCAAGTCAAAAGAAAAAGGCCGCTGGGAAGCTCATCGTCGGTACCTGGATGTCCAGTACGTTTTCCAAGGCGTTGAGCGGATTGGGTACGCCAATCTGGAGCAATTGCAAGCCGGCGAGTACGATGAGGCCAAAGACTTTTGGGCGCTTTCAGGGGAGGGGGATTTCCTTGTCGTTCGGGCGGGAACTTTCATGATCCTGGCACCGCAGGATGGGCACATGCCAGGCATCGCAGTGTCCAGCCCCCAACCTGTCAAGAAAATCGTCGTGAAGGTGCGAATGCCAAACCAATAGTCTTTCCCCAGTGCTGCGGCTTTTCCTTTTTGCTGGCTATAAAAAAGAGTGAGGAGGGTTAGAAAAATAGAACGATAAATTCGCGGCCCAAAGTGTCAAAGAAGGTCCCCGCTGCTTACCGAGGGTCGGCAGAAAATTTTGGAGGATAAGGGTTGATTTAGCTTTGTAAAGCCCCGGAAACTTCATCCAAAAGGCTATTAAAAGTTTCTAAAGTTTCGGCTAATTTTTTTTCTAATGCCTGGGCGTGTTTTTGAGTGGCAGTTAGTTCTTCTTTTAAGTGGTCTATTTCCTGCAAGAGACCCTCTCTATCTCGATGGGCTTGGTCATAATTCTCTTTCAGGAATTGTATTTTATCCAAGATCTCTTTTTTCCAACGTTCAACCGTTTCCTTCACTAGGAGGATTCTTTTCTCTTCTCCAAGCGGTTGTTGCTCAAGGGTGGGCTGTTCTTTGGGTGAAGGAAAATCAGTCGGGGCATTCACTTCATAAACATCGTCCATTCAATACCTCCTGGATTATGTAGCGTTGGGGGATTTGGATTGAAAAATAACCGTTTCCAAAAAGTTGGCTACTTTTTTTATATCCCGCGCAGCGGTCGATTGCGGGGCATAGGCAGTTACCGGGACCCGCTCCCGGGCTGCTTCAGTAAATTTCAGGTCCTCCCGGACCATGACCGGCATTAAAAATTTCCCATAAAACTCTTCCAGAGCTTTCTTATTTTCACGGTCTAAGGCCCGATGGCTATTTACCCTATTCATTAAGATCCAGATCATGTCAAAAGAATATTTGTAATTTTTGCAGGTTTTATCCAAGAAAGTATATAGACTCTTTAGGCTGAGGTAGGAAAGGAGGTCCGGTAATACCGGGGTGATAAGAATTCTGGCAGCGAACAAAGCCACGTAAGTGGATAATGTCAAGTTGGCTCCCAAATCGATGATAACCATGTCATAAGGAAAGGGGTATATGGCTTGGAGGGCATCCTTCAATTTCCATTCCCTCCAGGGTTTGGAGAGTAAGGCAGAATTCAAATAAAAATGATCTTCGGTTGCCGGAATTAAAAAAAGATTGGGATGGGAAGTGGGAACAATGGTTTCCAAGAGGGGCTGCTCATGGATTAAGGCATAATATAGCTTGGTTTGTCCTTTGCCTGGCCTTCCTTTAAATAGGTGGGTTAAGTGGCCCTGAGCATCCATGTCTATCATCAATACCCGATGGCCTTGCTCGGCCAAGATCCAACCTAATGAGCTACTGAGGGTAGTCTTCCCCGTCCCTCCCTTAATACTAAATAGGGCAATTGAATTCATAACTCAGATCACTGATTGAACGAATAAAATCCTATCATACCGCACGATCAAAGATCAATGCATTTTTTTAAGAACCCTGATATTCCCCATCCCTCTTATTTTACGACCCAATGATTATTCAGCGTTTCAGGAAGGAGGTCGTCGACGATAAATAACGCGATCTTTCACCCTGCCAAGTATAGGATAAAGGCGCTCTTGTGTCAACGGGAAAGGCCTCTGGCTGTCTAACCCTTCAAGGTCTCCTCCTCTGTTGTTGCCGGGGCGGCAGGGGAATGAGGGAAAACAAAATCGGCCTGGGATTCCGGCTCTCCCGTATATCGCCCCCCGGCCCTAAAAGGATTACTCATTTGGCGGGTTCCAATCCGAAAATATTTTCTTGATATGAAGGCGGAGAGAATGATAGATTATCAATCGCTAATTCAGGTAAAACCTATGCTCTCACGCCCCACCCATCAAGGGGGGAATCACAGAGGCGCAAGCTGCCCAAACTTATTTCGATAGCCAATGGTTTCCTTGATAAACGTCTCGCGCGAATCTCGCGCGCGATCCGGTCATGGAAGGTGCTCTAAAACCCCTCATAGCAATGAGGGGGAAAAATCTGAGCCTGAAGGCAATGTTTCATGAGGAGAGAAAACAGAGGAGTTATGAATTTAAACCAAATCAAAAGAATCGCTGTCGTCGGAGCGGGGATCATGGGGCACGGTTGCGCCACGCTCTTTGCCCAAAAAGGGTTTTCGGTACACCTCCAGGACATCGATCAAGATCTCCTGAAGAAGGCCTACGCTCAGATCGCCGTCAACCTGGATACCTTCGTGGAACACGGGTTGATCAGTAAAAAGGGGAGAGCGGAGGCTCTGGAGAAAATCATAACGACCCCGGACCTGCAGGAGGCGGCGGGAAAGGCCGATTTTGTGCTGGAGGCCGTCCCCGAGGTCCTTGAACTGAAGAAAGAGGTATTTGAAAAACTGGATCGAATCGCCCCTCCCCGTGCCATCTTAGCCTCTAACACCTCAGCTCTGAGCATCACCGAGATCGCATCGAGAACCCAGAGGCCACAGAAGACGATCATCATTCATTGGGTCAACCCGCCCCATATCATCCCAGTCGTCGAGATTGTCCGCGGGGAAAAAACCTCCGATGAGACTGCAGAATTGAGCTACGGTCTGATGCTAAAGCTGGGCAAAAAGCCTGTGCGGATTCTGAAAGAAGTCCCCGGATTCCTCTTCAACCGCCTGCAGCTCGCCCTTTACCGGGAGGCCCTGCACTGCCTGGAAACGGGGGTGGCTACGGCAGAAGACATCGACCTGGTCGTGAAAGCTGGCTACGGGTTTCGCCTGGCTACCTTGGGGCCTTTGGAGACCAGTGACTTTGGCGGCCTAGAGACATTTTTGCGAGTCTGCCAAAACCTCTTTCCGCACCTCGATGCCTCCCAGGAGCCACCCCTTTTGCTGAAAAGGCTGGTGGCGGAGGGAAAGCTGGGAGTAAAAACAGGTGAGGGTTTTTACCGGTATCCCTCAGCCGTGATTAAGAAAAAATTTCAGGAGCGAGACCGCCGTTTACTCCAACAGTTGAAGCTTTTCAATGCCCCCCGCGGGAGTAGCAAACCAAGGAAAAGGAATATTGCTTGACGCAGCGGGCAAAAGAAAGAGGCTTTTGACTCTTGGCTCTCTGCTCTTAGCTCTTCGCCCTTTTTCTAAAGAGGGAGATCCCCATGCCTGACTATTCTCAAATCGACCGCTCCCCGCTCATTGGTTTCCTTTTTTATCCACGACGAGATTTTACCCCCTGTCCGCAAGGAGCGTTTGATTTCTTTGTGCCAGTTGATCAGGGAGTTTCCATCTCCTGCCGCTTCTATTTAAGGGATAAAGCCTGGCCTCAGATTTTATACTTTCACGGTAATGGAGAAGTGGTCAGTGACTATGATGAAATTGCCCCGTTTTATCACGCGAGAAGAATCAATCTCATCGTCGCCGACTTTCGCGGGTACGGTGCCAGCGATGGCTCCCCAACGTTTACAAACCTGGTGCAAGATGCTCACCGCATCCTGGGGGCGGTGAAAGAAGAACTTTCCCAAAAAGGTATTCCCCCGGATTTATGGGTCATGGGGAGATCGATGGGGAGCCTTTCTGCCCTGGAGCTTGCGGATCATTATCCGAATCAAATGAAAGGGCTGGTGGTCGAAAGCGGATTTGCCAGTGTGACCAGGCTTATCAAGCACCTGGGCTTGCCGGCCCACGGGATCGACTTAGAACCCATCGAACAGGAACGAATGAACAGGATCCGCAAGATCTCCGTGCCGGCCTTAATCCTCCACGGAGAGTTTGATAACCTTGTACCCTTGCAAGAGGCCAAGGATTTATATGAAAATCTGGGTACAGCGCAAAAGAAATTAGTCATTATTCCAAAGGCTGACCATAATAACATCCTATTTGCAGACCCGGAACAGTATTTTGGCGCGATTCAGAAATTTATTGAGACGATGAAATAATAAAATCATTTTTGATTGACAAGATTCAGTTCCTCAATTAACCTCAAAGTTGGCCTGTGCCTTTGAGCTTATGGTTGCAGAGACTCGCTCTGCAATTTTTCATACAAGGAGGGATCCATGGTAACCGAATTGACCAAAGGGATTTACTGGGTGGGTGTTGTGGATTGGGGGCTGCGGCATTTTCACGGCCATGAGCTGTCCACGCACCGGGGATCGACCTACAACTCTTACCTGATTGTCGATGAAAAAATCGCCCTGGTGGACACGGTTTGGGGACCCTTCCAGGACCAACTTATCGAAAACATCCGCGAGGTCGTTGATCCGGCAAAGATTGACATCGTAGTTGCCAACCATTCGGAGGTCGACCATTCCGGCAGTCTTCCAGCGGTCATGCGTCATACTCCCGAGGCAACTCTCGTTGTCTCGACCCGGGGGGAGGAAAGCGTCGAAGGACATTTCCATCAGCCCTGGAAATTCAAAAAGGTTAAGACCGGAGAGAAGATTAACATCGGCAGTAGTGACTTGGTTTTTATCGAAGCACCGATGCTCCATTGGCCGGACAGCATGTTCACCTATCTCACGGGTAGGGACATTCTCATGCCCAACGATGCTTTCGGACAACACTATGCTTCCGCTTTTCGCTTCAACGACCAGGTCAACCAGGAGGAGTTATATGAGGAGGCGATCAAATATTACGCCAACATCCTCACCCCTTTCAGCAATCTCGTTATAAAAAAGATCGAAGAGGTCGTGGCGCTGAACCTGCCGGTAAAGATGATCGCACCCAGTCACGGGGTGATTTGGCGAAAAGACCCACTCCAGATCGTAAAGAAGTACCAGGAATGGGCCGCCCAGGTACCGGAAAAGTCCGCCGTCGTCCTGTACGACACCATGTGGGAGGGCACGCGGCAGATGGCCGAGGCGATCGGCGACGGTCTGGCTGCTGCAGGACTTCCCTACAAAATGTTTCACATGGCCGTCTCGGACCGTAATGATGTCCTTACGGAAATATTTAAGGCCAAAGCTGTTGTCATCGGATCGCCGACTTTAAACCAGGGGATCCTGCCAACTATCGCCCCCGTACTGGAAGATATCAAGGGATTGAAATTCCAGAACAAGATCGGCGCGGCCTTCGGGACGTACGGCTGGAGCGGTGAAGGGGTGAAAGTCATCGAGGAACATTTTAGCCGCTGTAAGATCCCGGTGGTGGCCCAGGGGGTGCGCGCCAAGTGGCAGCCGAAGCCAGCGGAGTTGGCCGAGTGCCAGAAGCTAGGGCGCACCGTTGCCCAGGCCGTAAAGTCGAGCTGAAAAATACGGAGCAGAGAGCAGGGAGCAGAGGGCTAAGAGTAGAAGAGTGAATCACCCCTTCGCTCCACGTTTTGAAGTCTTTGCTCTTAGCTCCCCGCGAGTCGTTTGTTTCAAGGAGCGATGGCTATTTTCCAGGCATAGAAAGGAGGGGAACCATGATTCATGTGATTGCCACGATCGAGCTGGGAGAAGGGAAACGGAATGATTTTTTAAAAATATTTCATCCGCTGGTGGACAAAGTAAAGGCCGAAAAGGGTTGTCTGGAATATGGGCCCAACATTGATATTCCAACCAGCATCAAAGCCCAGATCCCGTTGCGGGATAATGTCGTTACCATTGTTGAAAGATGGGCCGATCTTAAGGCCCTGGAAGAACATCTACGCGCACCCCACATGCTGGCCTATAGAGAAGAAGTAAAGGGCATGGTGGTCGGCATTAAACTACAGGTTTTGCAACCTGCCTGAATCAATCCCGGGGCCTCATTTTTTCCCGAGGGTATCTTGCATGTATGCTTCCCACTCCATGGGGAGGAGGTACTTTTTTTTACTGTTGCACTCCTTACAAACCGTGACCACGTTCCCCCGGGTGGTCTTGCCCCCGCGAATCAGCGGGACGACATGATCCATGCTTAATGCGGCAGGCGGGAAGCGGCGTTGACAATAATGGCAGATGCCCCGCGCCAGCCGCTGCTTCCACCAGCGGCTCTGGCGCAGGACTCTGGCCTTCTCCCGCTCCTTTTTAATCTCCTCTTCACTTACCTGAATCATGAAGGGCTCAGGCATGTTCCCATCTTCCCTTCCGCCGACCCTAAAGCCCGCGAATGATCTGACCGCTTTCTCGAACGTCTTTCTGGAATCCACCCAATGGATTTTAATACGCCGGCACCCCCGGATCAATAAGATTTTGATCCTTGCCTCCCCTTGCTTTACACTCGACAGTAGACCAACCCTTTTCTCCAAAGCCGTCAGAAGGCCCGGCGCAAGGTCCTTGTGCTCGTCTCTCTCCCTTTCGCCTGGGCCAGGATAAAGAGGAAGCCCAAAAGTGCAGGGAGGCAAGGATCATGAAAAATTTTTATCTTGAAAAAACCCTTTTTTTTGAGGTATAAGGTTTTCATGAATAATGGGAGAATGCTGAGCAAGAAATGCGAAAAAATCTTCTGTAAATTTTAAAAGGGAGTGCGTTCCCCCAAAAAAGGAGGATCCTGATGGAAAAACCATGGTACAAGTCTTATGCCCAGGGTATCCCTTCCACCCTCGATTATGAAAATACAAAGATGACGCAGGCCCTTAGCCGATCCGCCGCGGAGTTTCCAAACAACAGGGCTCTAATTTTCCTCGATGCCAAGATATCTTACAAGCAGTTGAATGACATGGCCAACCGTTTCGCCAATGCCCTGATTGACCTGGGCGTAAAACCGGGGGACAAAGTTGCCATGCTCCTGCCCAATATGCCGCAGCTTGTTGCTGCCACATACGGCGCCTGGAGAGCCGGGGCGGTGGTGGTGATGAACAACCCTCTCTACACGGATAAGGAATTGGAGTATCAGTTCAATAATTCCGAATCGTCCCTCCTCGTTACCCTCGATCTTTTGGGCCCGCGGATGATTGCTCTGAAGCCGAAAACCCAGATTAAAAATATCGTGATCGCTCACATCCGAGATCATCTAAGTTTCCCCAAGAAACAGCTCTTACCGATTGTGGCCAAGGATAAGCATAGAAATATTCCCCCCCAACCCAACGTTTATGAATGGCTGAACCTTTTGCAGAAATATCCCCCCCAGGACCCCAGAACTCCGGTTGATTTTGAAAGCTTGGCCTCGCTTCAGTATACAGGAGGAACGACAGGGGTCAGTAAAGGGGTGATGCTTACGCACGCAAATCTTTCCAAAAATGTGCAGCAAATCGTGGCTTGGTTCCCCGGTTTTCATCGAGGCGAGATTAGTCAACTGGGGGTTCTTCCAATGTTTCATTCCTTCGGATTAACCTGTTGTATGAATCTTTGCATCTGGATGGGGTGGACCGATGTGTTGATTCCCCGCCCGGAACCCCAAGCGATCCTGGAAGCCGTTCATAAATACAAGGTGAACTTTTTTCCTGCGGTTCCCACCATGTTTGTGGGCGTGCTCAACCACCCAAAGCTTTCCCAATATCGCTTAACTTCCGTCAAGAGCTGTTTTTCCGGGGCGGCTCCTCTTCCTGTGGAAGTGATTAAAGACTTTGAAGCCCGGACCGGTTCGCAGATATGCGAGGGATACGGACTTTCTGAAAGCAGCCCGGTCGTGACGATCAATCCCTTCGGCGGGAAGACCAAAGTCGGGTCCATCGGTCTCCCGGTTTCCGGTACCGATATCAAGGTTGTCGACCTTATCGAAGGGACAAAGGAGATGCCCGTAGGCGAACCAGGAGAAGTCATTATTAAAGGGCCTCAGGTAACCAGCGGATATTATAAGATGCCGGAGGAGACAGCGATCGCCATCCGGGACGGATGGCTTTATACTGGGGACATTGGCAAGATGGATGAAGATGGATACTTCTATATCGTAGATCGAAAAAAAGATATGATCATTGCCGGAGGATATAACATCTATCCTCGAGATATTGACGAGATCCTTTTTGAACACCCCAAAATACTGGAAGCATGCGCGGTAGGGATTCCGGACCCATATCGTGGGGAGACCGTAAAAGCCTTTGTGGTTTTGAAACCGGGGGAAAAGATGACCGAAGAAGAGGTGATAAAGTACTGCGGGGAAAAGCTGGCCAAATATAAGGTCCCCAAGATGGTGGAATTTACGAATTCCTTGCCCAAGAGCGGGGTGGGCAAAATTCTTCGGAAAGAGTTGCGGGCCAGGGAACTGGCCAAAAAAAAGAATTGAGGGATTGAGGATTTCCTGAATTCAATTCATTTTTCAATAATCTTTACCTTTATCTCAATTCTTTCGAGGGGATTATCCATTCTATCTCTAGGCTGGCTGACGATCTTGTCTGCCACGTCCATCCCCGAAATGACCTCACCGAAAACGGTATAATTTCCATTCAGGCGAGGGGCGTCTGCCGCACAGATGAAGAACTGCGAACCGGCACTGTCAGGGTTTTGCGACCTGGCCATGGAAAGGGTTCCTCTTTTGTGCGGTTTCTCATTAAACTCAGCCTTTAACGAATACCCGGGCCCGCCGTACCCATGCTTGGAGCGATCCGGGTTTTTTGAGGTGGGATCTCCCCCCTGAATCATGAAGCCGGGGATTACCCGGTGGAAGGTCGTCCCGTCATAAAATCCCTTTTGGGCCAGCTCGATAAAGTTTTTCACATGATTGGGCGCCACTTCGGGAAAAAACCGGAGTTCGATATTGCAAAACTTCGTCTCGATCACCGCACTTGTTTCGGACATTTTTTGCATCTCCTCGGGGGTGAATTTTTTGCTTACCATTTCTGCCAGACTAAAACTCGTAAATTAGCTTGCCCTTGCCGGTCTTGGAAACCGCTGCATCTTCAATGGAAGCAGTTTTTGATGACAGTCACCCTCTGAAACTTTGGCTTAAGCTGACATGCGCCCCCAGCAAACCTCAATAACAGGGATGAATATATTAGTCAGTCCCTAATTATATAGACACCGAAGACCAAATCCCTCCTTCCCTCCCTTTACAAAAGGGAGGAATTTCCCCTCTTTGGAAAAGAGGGGTCAGGGGAGATTTTGGAAGAATATGTCTGGTCAATTATGGACTCCTTAGTAAGTGAGGATATCAAAGTCATATCAAAACATTTTGGAAAGCTGGCAAAGTGCAGATATATAGCGAGTCTGTCGAAAAAGCCAGAATTTGACATTTTTGGCGCATTCTGCGGCCTATAAGTTATGGATTTTTTTCAATGTCAAAATCCATAAAATTCGCCGGTTGGACTTTTTCGACAGGCTCAGCAGTAATCGCAATCCTTAGGCGATCATCCTGTGTCTATAATTTCTCTACGGGGTTCAGGGACACTTAAAAAACAAGGTATTTTTGACCGCATTCTTTCCATCAAAATAAATTGGAAGCCCTTCCGCAGACCAAAATGAACCCCGGGTCATTTTCATCGCTTGCACGTGAATGTGCGGTTGAATTGTCCATCCCGAATTACCTACTTTCGCAATCGGCTGCCCTGTTTCAACCCTTTCGCCGGCTTTTACCTGAATACTCCCCTCCTGTAAATGCCCCATCAATACCAAAAAGTCTCCAGATTGAATAACAAAATGTAGATGTGCTGCCATCCTGCCAGAAAAGAGACCCGCTCAGAAGGGTGGCTTGCTGCAGATCTGATCTCGCTATCGCAGCTTCAAGTGATTTGAATAAAGAGCATTATATTTAGAAACGAAACAATGACTGCGATAATCCCCAGGAAGATTTTCTCCCCCAGAGAGCTAGTAAACTGACCCATCACCTTTGCTGAAAAAGTGAGAAAAATCAGTGAGAAAATAGTCCAGGGAAGCTGAATACTCAAAATAATCTGGCTCCAGATCAGACCCCGAAAGGGGTCCCGAATGAAAAAGATAATAAGGAATGCACCGCAGAGAGTGAGAATCATACCTGCGCGGGAATGACTGTCGGATAAGTCAACGGGTTCCCGAAACATGCCTGCAAAGATGCATCCTCCTGCCATGGCCGCTGTAATGGACGATGCCAAACCGGCAAAGACCAAAGCGAATGCAAAAACAAGGGCGGCAGCCGACCCTAAAATCGGTTTCAGGGTTGCCTGAGCCTGAGGTAGTTCGTTCACGGTGATTCCCTGAGAATAAAAGACCGAAGCGGCCACAAGGATCATAGCACTATTGATCATCCATCCAACAAACATCGCGAAAAGGGTGTCCATGAATTCGAATTTTAACTGCTTTCTGATGACTTGCTCTTCCTGCAGATTCCACTGTCGGCTCTGAATGATCTCAGAGTGCAGAAACAGGTTGTGAGGCATGACCACCGCCCCCAAAATACTCATCAAAATGGGGAGGGAACCGGATGGAAGGGAAGGTACAAACCAGCTCTGCACGGCATCTTTCCATGAAATCTTCACCAGAGCCAGTTCGAACAAGAAGCAGAGACCTATTAGGGAGACGAAGCCTATGATCCATTTTTCCAATTTCCTATAACGATTGCTAAAAAGTAGGTAAGCCACCAACAAGATTGAAAAGATTGCCCCAATAGGCAGCGGTAAACCAAAAAGCATGTTTAATCCTATGGCGGCACCCAGAATTTCTGCCAAAGCTGTAGCAATGGCCGCCCCGACTCCGCTTAAGAGGAATATTTTACTTACCCATTTTGGGTAATATTTTGAACAGGCTTCTGAGAGACAAAGTCCGGTAACAATTCCTAGATGGGCAGCGTTGTGCTGAAGGAATATGAGCATAATCGTAGAAAGTGTAACCACCCAAAGAAGTTTATATCCATAGGCGGATCCAGCTGATAAATTGGAAGCCCAATTCCCGGGATCGATAAATCCCACCGTAACTAGCAATCCGGGGCCGATAAACCTAAGAATTTCTAGGCGGTGTAAATTAGGATGATGTTTTGAAAAAATCTTTCTCCAAATTCGTAGTATAGGGTTTATCACTCGGCGATCGATCTAAAACCTTTCCAAGAAATATCTTATCTTACCCGGGGGGCCCCATAACGGTAGGAGAATCAGGCTGGTCCACCTGGTAAAGTATGTCAAAATAATTATTGGATATATTGGCAGTCGCATGGAAACAATGGAAACAAACGATCCCAATACATACCAGGGCATAACCCCCCAAAGGATAGGGGCATCCTCGGCAGCTATAAGAGTGTTTAGCAAAACTGAGACCAGGGACGGGCAGCAATAAAACCAGTATAAAAGAAAGGAAGCCCTCTTGCAAGAGAAGAAGGAAAGGCAGTGTGTTCCCGGCCTCCGACAGCCCTAATAAGTTGATGGGGTCATCCAACCCGGGTCACGCTGGAGGCTGGGTTGGGAGGCTTCTCCTGCTTGATCTCAGAAGGAGGTGGAGGAAAAAGAAGCAGCGTAGTAAAATATAGATGGCGTAACCAATAGACCGCTGTCCACGCAATTTTAGGCTAGGGCACCGAATCTGATTTGCGGTTAAAAAGGGAGCAAGGATCATGATTTGTGCCAGTTTGAAAGAACTTCTACTAATTTTTTTGATTTCTGTTCTTGGGTTCGCAATTCAAAGCACCGATGGGGAACCAGGAGATGGCGACGCCGAAGATATTCACGCGTGATTTTATCCTCAGTTTCTCTTCGCAATTTGCATTCTCATCTGCTTTTTGCATTCTTATTCCTACCATTCCGATCTACCTTTTGAGATTTGGAGCCAAGGAGGGGGAGATCGGTTTTCTAGTCGGAATTTTCAGTGTGTCCTCATTGATCCTTCGTCCTTTTGTGGGAAGAGCTCTCTTAAGAACCCCTGAAAGAAACTTCATGATCGCCGGGACGTTGATCTGCGTATTCTCCAACCTGGCCTATCTCGTTGCCCCGCCTTTTTGGCCCCTTTTGATTGTAAGAGCCTTTCATGGCATCGGATTAGCCCTCTTTTCGACCGCCTCTTTTACCCTCTTAGCCAATATAACCCCCGAAACGAACCGGGGCCGTCTCGTTAGTTACTTTTATTTATCTTTCAATCTCGCTTTTGCCTTGGGGCCGTACTTCGGAATGGTGTTCCTAAATAGATTTAATTTCACCGTTCTTTTTCTGGTCGGCACGGGTCTATCTTTGGGCTCTCTCTATATGACAACGAAATTGAGTAAGAGGAAACTCATTCCATCGGAGGATCTCTCCCGAAAGTTCCAACCGTTTTTGAGCCGGGAAGCACTTCCACCGTCCATTATCGCTTTCATGCTCAACATTATCTGGGGATCTTTGAGTGCCTTCTTTCCCCTGTATGCCTTGAGGCACGGGGTTGCAAATCCTGGAATCTTCTTTATCTTTTTAGCCGGTACCCTCTTTCTAGGTCGTATTTTTGGCGGCAGGATATTGGATATCTACAGCCGGGAGAAAGTGATTATGCCTTGCTTCATCCTGATCGTCGTTTCCATCGCCATTCTCGTATTCTCAACCACTCTCGCGATGTTTATTCTGGTGGCAGTAATTTTAGGGACGGGATGGGCGCTCCTCTATCCCTTCTTAATGATTCATGCCATTGAGAATGCAGGTTCCGCACAGGGTCCAGCTATGGCCACTTTTACAGCACTGGGTGACTTGGGCGCAGGCCTAGGTCCGATGATCATGGGCTTCATTCTTGAATGGATGGGTTATCCGATTATGTTATCCTGCTTAATTCTCACCGGAGGCATCAATTTTCTATATTTTTATTATTCCATCGGAAAAAAGGCAAGAGTTGGGGAATTCTTGAAGGCGCCGTAGGTTGCAAGCCGCTGAGCTCAGTCTGGGGGAATGGAAGAGGGGGCAATTTGACCGGGTTGGTCATATTGGGCTTACCTATCATAAGGCCATCTAGGCGATGGAAACGTTTTTGGCTACAAGAAAGTCAGAAGAATCGTTTCGCTAACCAATGCTCAAAAAGGGGGGTCATGAATGTCTCTGCTAACCATTCGGGGTCAGTTGGGAAGTGGGGCACCGGAAATAGGGAAACAAGTCGCCGAGGTGCTGCAGGCTAACTACGTTGACCGTGAGATTATCGCTGAAGTAGCTGCCAGACTTCATCGGCAAGAGAAAGACGTGATTGCGAAAGAAATGCCGCCGAGTAGTCTCCTCGGTCGCATCGCCGAAGCCTTGGAACGTGCCGCTCCCTTTGGTGTGGGCTTTGAGGGCGCATATCTACCCGCTTGGGAAATCCCCCTCAACGATACTCGTTATTTGCAAGCCCTGAAGTCTGTTGTTAGGGAACTGGCTCGAAGCCAGTCGCTTGTGATCCATGGCCGAGGGGGTCAGTTCATCCTCGGAGATTATCCCCAGGCCTTTCACGTTCAAGTGGTGGCACCCCTCGAGGTGCGGGTGAAGCGCGTCATGCAGGATCTCAAGCTCGACCCAGAGAGTGCTAAGCAGGAGATCGCGCGCTTTGACAACAGCAGTCGCCAGTTTATCAAGAGGTATTTTCAGGCTGAGCTGGAAGATCCGGTATACTATGACCTCGTTATCAATACGAAGAGCCTCAGCTTTCAGGCCGCTGCTTCAATTGTCGTGGATGCCCTCTCTTTCAAGGACCGAACATAAAAATTCAAAGGCAGGATGGCATTTCCCCCGAGAGCGATGACCATCCGCCGCCCCTCAGATCTTGCAGCCGGCTGTTTCACAGGCTAATTTTTCCTTTGGCTAAAATATTTCTCTGACCAATAAAGTTCTCTACCACCTGCTCAAGAGTGGGCTTCCCCCAATCCTCTACGCGATAAGTTACCCGCAGAATTGGATGGTCAATCGCAATCAAGCGGCTGAGGTCAATCGGAGTTGCGATGAGGACCCAGTCGCAGGGAGTCTGCCGTATGGTAGCCTCCAGGTCCCGAAGTTGTTGGGGGAAATACCCCTCCGCGGGTAATACTTCCTTCAGATGCGGGTAACTGTCAAAGCAAGCTCTTAAGGGATCCGACAGCATGAGCCCGGGGGTCCGCCAGCTCAGCTGCACCATATTGCCTCGCGGCCAGTGCTCCGGCCCCATAAGCCATACCCCCATGCGTAACCGTCGGGCCGTCCTCCACCACCAGGACCCTTTTCCCCCGAATCTTCTCTCCCCCTTCCACATAGATCCGGGAAGCCGTCTTGATTAAGACAGCCCGGGGGTTTGATTTAGCGGCCGATTTCATGAGTTGTTCTACATCTTCTCTTTTGGCCGAATCCATCTTGTTGATGACCAAGACTTGGGCCCTTAAGAAGTTTACCTCACCGGGATGGTAAAGCCGCTCATGGCCAGGACGGTGAGGATCCAGCACCACAATTTCCAAATCCGGCTTTATGAAGGAGAAGTCATTATTCCCGCCATCCCAGAGGAGAACCTGGGCCTCTTTCTGAGCTGCCTCCAGGATCGCCCGGTAATCGACCCCGGCATAGACCAGGATTCCCTTTCTGACCAGGTGCTCATACTCTTCCCGTTCCTCCACCGTGCAGAGATATTTGTCCAGGTCTTCCATAGTGGCAAACCTCTCCACCCGCATTCGCTTTAAATCGCAGTAAGGCATGGGATGGCGGATGACCACAGACCGAATAGAGCGCGCATTCAGAAATTCCCAGATGCGTTCGGTAACCCCGCTTTTGCCGCAGCCCGTTCGCACGGCACAGACGGAGATCACCGGGATGGAGGCCTTCAGCATAGTCCTCTCGGGCCCTAACAGCACGAAGTCTGCCCCTAAAGACAATGCCCGAGACGCCCGATGCATAACTTCCACATGGGAGAGGTCACTGTAAGCGAAGACCACCTGCTGAACTCTTTGGCTTCGGACAACGTCGGGAAGGTTTTCTTCTGGAAGGATAGGAATCCCTTCGGGATACAATGGCCCGGCGAGCTCCGGGGGAAAGAGCCGATTTTCGATCCCGGGAATTTGAGCGGCTGTGAAGGCCACCACCTCCGCTGCGGCATTGTCGCGGTAAGAGACTTGGAAATTATGAAAATCCCTTCCCGCCGCACCCATGATGACAACTCTGGTTCTCTCCATATCTTCTCCTGGGGCAATGATCTGATTTCAGAGTACAGCGAAATGGACCCCGTTGCAAGCCTGGGAAAAGCTGTTTCCCCGCCAGCCCCTTTTTCTCGCATCTTTTTTCCTTTCCGATCATCCTCTTTTGTGCGATAAAATTTGGGGAGGATGCAATGCCCAGTATGGGGAGCTTTTAAGGATGGACTATCTTGTACGTATTATGGGCGACAAGTACAACGTCATCGGGCTGGCCTGTGTCACCACGGGCTTGGTGGATGAAGCCAGGCATCTTCATGGGACCTCGCGCACGGCCTCAGCCGCGCTGGGAAGAGCTCTCACGGGTAGCCTACTGATGGGCGCCCTCCTGAAACGCGGCCAGCGGGTGGGTCTCAAATTCGAGGGAAGCGGGCCGCTGAAAAAAATCATGGTCGAGGCAGATCACGGCGGTACCGTCCGCGGCTTCGTAGGGGTCCCCGGCGTGGAGGTGCCCCTAAACGATGAGAAGTTAAATGTCTCCGGCGCCCTGGGAAGTGAAGGGTTCCTCACAGTAATCAAGGATCTGGGCCTGAAGGAGCCCTACCGGGGGATCGTAAAACTTCTGACCGGTGAGATCGCTGAAGACATCGCGTACTACTTTTCCGAATCGGAACAGATCCCTTCCGCGGTGGGCCTGGGAGTTTTTGTGAAACCCGACGGAAAGGTTTCTGCTGCAGGTGGCTTTCTGATCCAATCCCTTCCCCCCTCGGAAGAGCAAACTGTGGAGCAACTCGTTGAGAACATTCGGAGGATGCCATTCGTCACGGACCTCCTCAGGGGAGGAAAAACCCCGGAGGATATCCTCGCCATGATTTTTTCCGGCATTCCCTATCAGGTGCTGGGGAGGAGGGATCTCTTCCTCCGATGTACCTGCAGCAGGGAGCGGATCGAGAGGGTCCTCATCTCGCTGGGGAGCGTAGAATTGCAAAGGATCATTGCCGAGCGGGGGGAGACGGATGTCACCTGCGAATTCTGCCGGTCGAATTATCACTTCGCCCGGAAGGAATTGGAAGACCTGCGGCGGGAGATCAGCCTTACTCAGTGAGGCTTCAGGATGGGCGTTACCTACACCCGGCCACTCCCTTTTCCTCCTTGCTGCATGGGGTCATTCTCTGGGCCTTCTGTGGTGAATGAATTTTTAATTGTTTTTTATTAGATGCCGCACGGCTTTATCCAAGCCATCCAGGGTAAGCTCAAACATGGGGAAGATCTGCTGGATTGACCGAATGGTACGGACATACGGCCATTCATGCTCGAACCGGGGGTTGAACCACGCGGCATGGCGGAAGATTTTGGCTAATAGATGCAGCCGGTCTACGGAGGAGTAAGTGCTACGCTCTTCAATGTGGATCGAGCCGTCCACGGCCATGAGTTCGTACGGCGCCATGCTGGCATCGCCGACGATGATCAATCGGGTCTCCGGATCGAAGCGAGAAAGCTCTTCGATTTTCAGAGGCTGTCGCCGCCGGGGTGGGTCGGCCCATACATAATCATAGATGGTGTTGTGAAAATAGTAGGTTTTCAGATCTTTGAACTGGTCCCGGGCGTAATGAAACAGGAGCTGGACCACCTCCACAAAAGGTTCCATCGACCAGCCACCGTTATCGATCATCAGGATAACCTTCAGCCGGTCTTTGAGGCGGCGGTCGAAGACAATTTCGATCTCGCCCGCATTGCGCATTGTTTCATAAATGGTTTTATCTACGTTCACCTGATCTTTGGGTCCAACAGGGATCATGTGCCGCAAACGTTTCAAAGCCTCGCCCATCTGAGAATGAGTGATGGGTCCCTCCTGGGAATAGTCCCGGTACCTTCGATCCAGGGCCACCTTGACCGCGCTCTGGCCTTGCGACCGCCCCCCAACCCGCATACCGCCTGGATGATGACCCGAGTGGCCGACTGGAGAGGTCCCGCCTGTGCCGATCCACTTGTTCCCCCCACGGTGGGCCTCGGTTTGCTCTTTGAGCCGTTGTAAAAAATATTCGATAAGCTGTTGCGGGGTCAGCCGGGCAAGTTCCTCTTCCTCCACGCCCAAGGCCCGGGCCACGCCTTGAGGATCGCGCAGCCACTCCTCGAGCAGCATCTGCGCTGCCTCGTTCAAATCAATCCCTGCAGCATCCGGCACCTCCGCCCCCCGAAAGTAATAAGCAAACACCTGATCGTAAAGATCAAAATAGCGCTCGCTTTTAACGAGGATGGAGCGGGCCGCGGTGTAGAAATCCTCCAAGGAATTCACCAAGCCCAGGCTGAGGGCTTTTTGCAGGCGCAGAAAGGAAGTGGGCGTTACGGGAATCTCCCTGTCCCGAAGTTTATAGAAGAATTCTACAAACAAGTTCCCCCCCTATTTGCTCAAGCGGGCAATGTGCTGGGTGGCCACCATATAGTCGGAACTCTTCTTGAAAAGCACGCCCAGGTAGGGCACCTCGCCCTTGCTCAGCCTCCCGGGCCGAAAATCCCCGTCGCAGCGGACGGCCCGGATCCAGTTGATCAGCTCCCGGGTGGCGGGTTTCTTCTCTATCCCGGGGATTTCCCGCAAACGGTAAAAAGTCTCGATACAAGCCCTGGCTAGATCCCGGTCCAACTGGGGGAAATGCACGCCGATAATCTCCCGCATGATCTCCGGGGTGGGAAAAGCAATGTGGTGGAAGTTACACCGTCCCAGGAAAGGATCGGACAAGTCTTTCTTCGCGTTGCTCGTGATGACCATCACCGGTCGATGCTTGGCCATGATGGTCTTGTCGATCTCAACGATGTCAAAACTCATCTGATCCAGCACATCCAGCATGTCGTCCTGAAAATCTGTATCCGCCTTGTCGATTTCATCGATCAAGAGCACCACCCGCACGTCGGAGACGAAGGCCTGCCCGATCTTACCCATCTTGATGTATTCTTCAATATTGCTCACGTCGCGCTGGGAATCGCCAAAACGGCTGTCATTGAGCCGAGTCAGGGTATCGTATTGGTAGAGGGCATCCACCAGTTTCATGCTGGACTTCACGTTCAGGACAATAAGGGCCATATTCAAGGCTTCAGTAATGGCATGAGCCAGCATGGTTTTGCCCGTGCCCGGCTCCCCTTTCAGCAGCAGCGGTAACTCCAGCTCCATAGAAATATTTACGATCTTGGCCAGTTCAGGGTCGAGCACATACTTGGAAGCACCGATAAAGCGCTGGCCCGGCAATTTTGAATTCATACCCGCACTCCTTGTCTTCTCCTCCCCTAAATTTTACAAAGTGTTCTAAAGGATTCTGTTTTCACTCATTTTACCCGCTCGCCCGGAAAGGTTCAACCATAACTTTGCCCCCGACCTATGAATTTCAGATTTAGGTTTTAAATCAGGCCTTTTCATGTAGATTTTCCGTAGACTCGAACTCCTGATGTCAATGTTGATTTCTTTAAAAATAACCGTAAGTTAGCAACAAATTTCATAGGGCCCCCTTATTCATGTGGAAGTTTTCCGGTAGCGCCACGGTACGTTAACCCTAACCCCAACCCGATTGGATGGCGCGAAGGGGGCATTCTTTGGCGATAAAGATGGGCCCCCGTTCTTCCGATAAGAATGTTGAGTCTTTTTGTTTTATTAAGATTTTTTGCTTGAGGAAGATTCATCAGAGCGATTTTAATCAATGGGGAAAATATCTAAAAAAACCCTGGCAGTCCTTTTCTTTCTCGTTTTCGCTATCATTGGCAGCGATCGTTTCCTCACTCAATATTACAAGCTTGACCCTCATTTGCGCCAATTCTCCCGCAATGGGCTCAAAGCTCTGGCTCTTTATGAGCTCCGGCAATACAGCAAAGCTTCTCAGGCCTGGCGCGATCATTATGGATTATCCTATGACCCCACTTTAATCGAAATTTTAAAATCAGCTCTGCTTAAGCAAATAGCCGAAGACCCCGATAAAATTGATAATGATCTGCGCCTCGCGGATGTGTATTTTTCCGTGGCAGACTATCCCAACGCTACGATTACCTACCGAAACGCCCTCCAGAAGAATAAAAATATGTACGATGCAAAAGTTGGATTGGCTTCGAGCCTTGCGGTCCAAGGTAAACATCACGAATCTCAAGCTGTGTTCGAGGATCTCCTCAATCAAGATTACCATGAAAAAAACATAACCAGCTTCCTTAATTTTCTTGATGCCCTCGGCAAGCTCGAGAATTCAAATACCCCCAACAAAGGAGATTTGTATTTAACCATAGCTTATGCCTATCGTTATTTAAGCATCATTGATAATAGGAAATCCGAGGAAGTCATCTCCTATTCCAACAAGGCGATTTCAGCTAATAAAAATCTTGATAAAGCTTTCTCCTGTAAAGGAGTTATATACACGAAAGAAAAAAATTATGAACTGGCCTTAGAACAATTCTCAAAAGTATTGGAGCTGAATCCTTTGAGTGCTGAGGCTTACGACAAAATAGCGTATATTTATGGAGAAGTGGGGAATCTGGAGAAGGAGCTTGAATATTATAAGAGGGCAGCCACCACAGAAGAAAAGAACCCCCATTATGCTTACAATCTCGGCCGGATTCTGCAGAGAAAATATGGGGATATGAATCAAGCGAATCTCTACCTGCAAAAGGCCTATGAGATCGACCCTGATAATTTTGCCTATGCTTCCACATATGCATATACATTGGAAATGCTTAGACAATTTTCCGATGCCCTCGATGTTTATGAGACTATTATAAGAAAAAACCCAGAAAACCCCCGGGGGTATCTTTTAAAAGCCCATTGTTTTGTCAAAATGGAACGGTATGAGGATGCCATTAACCTATTCTTGAAAGCAAATACCCTATCTTCTCTAAATTTTAATGCAGCCCGGGACCTGGCTTTAGCCTATGCCAACCTAAAGAATTTTGAAAATGCCATTTCTTTAACTGAATATGCTCTAAGAATCAAGCCCTATGATGTGGATACCTTGTATTTTCTTCAGTCTCTCTACCGCCGACAAGGGAAGTATGAAGAAGCATACCGTGCGGTTAAGGAAATTCTCAGAATCCAACCCAATCATGCCGGCGCCCAGCGCGTCCTCCCCTACCTTCAAGGAAATTTAGGCAAGAGGCAATCCTCATGAACCTATTTCTTAAATATTTTCTGACCTATCCAGTTGTCTTTACCGTAATCCTTTGGGGGAATTCCATTTTTACGCATTACCGGATTATTGGAAACGTAATCTTCACCCTTATGCCTCTTGTTGCAGCCATGACCATGTATCTCTGGATCATATTTTTAGCCGATGAATTTCTCCATTTCTTAGAAAGTCATGGCCCGATCCTATTCATGATCAAGAAGTTAAAGATCGGCAGCTTTATTATGATTTGCTTTTACGCCATGATAGCTTCTGCCCTTTGGCTTAATGGAATTAGCTTAGAACCGGTCATTACCAAAACTACCAAAATAGTTTCCATATCCAACGTAAATACGGGGACGTTTAATTATCGGCACTTAACCGTTGCCCCCTGGGATAATGAGATGGCTACGAGGAATATCCTTTTGACGGATGGAGATGAGGCGGACCTTTATACGGGTGAGGACACTGAAATATTCGTCAGAAAAGGAATTCTATCCTTTAATCGAGTGCTAGAAATTAGGCCAGACATGGAAAAATACTATTTTAAGATGTTGCAGGCAGCACCGGATTCCAAAGTTGCCATCGGTGGGTTAATCAACCTATATTCAAAGAGAAATGAATTTGATTTGGCGCTGGAATGGTATGATAAACTGGTTACAAAGTTCCCAGCCGAATACGATATTGGATTTGACCTGGGAGGTAAGCTGGTAGATGCCAAGAGATACAGACAAGCAGTAATTGTTTTAAGGAAAGTCGTAGAGGTAAAGAAAGATTATGATGTACTCTATATGCTGGGATATGCGCTTGCCTGGGCAGGAGAAAAGGATGAGGCTGAAAAATATCTGATCCTGGCAACGGAACTGGATCCTACAGATTTTCGCGCTTTTTACAGTTTGGGATACGTTTACCGCGACACGGGTAGATATCTAAAAGCTAAGGAGGCGTGGGCCAAGGTGCTGCAACTTTTGCCGAACTTTCCTGAGGTGGAAAATAATATTAAATCCCTCGAAAAATATACGTAAGAGAATGGGGTGAGCCTTAATCCCTTAACTTTTGATCTAAGAGTTTTTCTGTAATCGTTTTTTCACCTCGTTGTTTTTCAGGAATTGTTCCAGAACCTCATAGGGCTGGGCTCCTACGACCGTCCCGTTGTTGAGCACAAAGGTGGGAACTGCCGAAATCCCCATTGCCCGAGCCTGCGACCAATCGGAATCGACCGCTTTCCTGAAAGTCCTCAATTGCAGGACTTTTTTCGCTTCCTGCTCCGCAAGCCCCACGGATTTGGCCAGATCGGCCAATTCGTCCACTTTGCCGATATTTCTGCCTTCTACGAAATAGGCTCGGAAGACAGCTTCGTGAAATTCATCCCCCTTTCCCTGGGTTTCCGCCCACTTGGCTAACTCCTGAGCGAGCCGGCTGTTGAAGGTCATCTTTCGATTGCCGAGGGGCAAACCCAGTTCTTCCGCGACCTTCTTCAAACGCAGCCTCATTGCGTCCATGTCCACGCTACGTCCAGCAAAAAGTTCTTCGAGGGTAAGCCCTTCCTCGGGTATTTCGGGGTGGAGAGGAAAAGCCCTCCATTGGATTCCAATTTCATAATTCTTGTGCAACCGCTCAATACGCCCGGTACTGAAATAACACCAGGGTCAGATGTAATCAGAAAATATCTCCAGAACCACGGGCATCGTTTTCCTCCTTCCCCTTTATTTCTGCTTATTAGACAGGCGCCTCCATTTTTTCTGGCTTGGAATGAGCCCCCTGAGGATTTAAAGATAAAAATCCTGCCCAAAGTACTCTATAATAATAACCGGTAATTCTCTGAATGAAAAGGGGGCTCGCCATGAAAGAATACGGATTATACATCAACGGAGGATGGATCAAATCTGATAGTGGAAAAGCTTTCCCGACGACAAATCCGGCAACAGGAGAAACTCTGGCCACATTCCAGGTGGGGACACAGAAAGACGTGCTCAAAGCGATCGAGGCGGCCGAAAAAGCCTTTCCCCGGTGGAAGAAGTTCCCGCCGCCCAAGAGAGGGGAAATTCTGCTGAAAGCTGCAGCGATCATGCGGGCGAGAAAGGATGAACTCGGGAAATTGGTGACCCAGGAGATGGGCAAGGTTATCGCCGAAGGAAAAGGCGATGGGCAAGAGGCCATCGATTTCCTCGAGTATATTTCAGGAGAAGGAAGGAGGCTGTTAGGAGAAACAACCCCTTCTGAATTGCCAAATAAAGTATGCCTTACCCTAAAGCAACCCATCGGCGTCGTGGGCTGTATTACTCCCTGGAATTTCCCCATGGCCGTCCCGTGCTGGAAATTGGGTGCCGCCTTGATCACCGGGAACACCATTGTCTACAAACCTGCCACGTTGACGCCTCTTTGCGCCGCCACGCTGGCAGAAATCCTCGAGCAGGCCGGGCTTCCTGCCGGCGTCTTGAACATGGTGACCGGACCTGCCGAGGTTGTGGGGGATGCCATCGTCCAACATCCCAGCATTCGGGCAGTCTCATTCACGGGCAGTGTGGCTGCCGGAAAAGATATTTATTCAAAGGCCGCAAGAATGCTAAAAAGAGTGGGGCTGGAATTGGGGGGCAAGAACCCGCAAATCGTCATGGACGATGCTCGAATGGACCTGGCCCTTGAAGGAGTTCTGTTTGGGGCTTTTGGGACTGCCGGACAGCGATGCACCGCTACCAGCCGATTAATCGCGCACGAAAAGGTGTACGATGAACTGCTGGAAAAGTTATTAGTCAGAACCAAGGGGCTCAAGGTCGGGAATCCCCTGGATCCGGCCGTGGACGTTGGCCCGGTCGCCAGCGCCGAACAGGAAAATAAAGTGTTGAAATACATTCAAATCGGGCTCGAAGAGGGAGCGAAAATACTCTGCGGCGGCAGGAAACAGGCCGGCGTCCAGTACGATAAGGGTTTTTTCATCGAGCCCACCATCTTTGAAGCCAGGCATGGAATGAGAATCACGAAGGAAGAAATCTTCGGCCCCGTGCTGTCGGTGATGAAGGTTCGAAGCTACGAAGAGGCCGTGAAAGTTGCCAATGATGTAGAGTATGGTCTTTCATCGTCCATCTATACCTCTAACGTCAACACCGCTTTCCGAGCTATGGAGGACCTGGAGGCTGGCGTAACGTATATCAACGCCCCCACGATTGGAGCGGAAGTTCATCTCCCCTTCGGAGGGGTGAAGAATACTGGAAATGGCGCTCGGGAAGCAGGAACAGAAGCCATCCATGAGTTTACAGAGATCAAATCCGTTTTCATCGATTTTAGCGGTAAATTGCAAAAGGCCCAGATAACTGAATAAAGCGCAAGGCGCCAGGCGAGCGGGTAAGGGGGTCAAATCTTCGGGAAAGAGGACATCATAGGAGACCTGAAAAAAGACTTGCAAATGGGAGGCCGGAACTTTATAATAGTTTTTATTAAGAGGGAATGAACGAAATTCTTTCGGGTAATCGTTCAGGCTTATGAAGATAGGCCAATCGAAATATCGCCATTTGACCACGGTAGTGATTTTACTGCCTTTTTTTGCTGCTCCTTTCCTCGACAGTATGGTCTGTGACGATTTTGCCAGGGGTTCACCCTGCCCGGGTGGGGGCATCGAGATCCCATGTGAACATTTTCTGGGAGGAAATGGAACCAGATCGGAAAACGATGCCCAACCAAGTCACCCGTCCTCTTCGGACCACGGGAGCGTTCACCATTTCTGCCCCATATGCTTCACGATTGCTACATCCACCTGTTCCAATGATATCGGGATTCCTCGCACAGTCATCCTATTCAAGCTTCCGCCCCTTCGCATAGCCTTCTCCCAGATCTATTCTTCTATCTACAAGCCACCGCAGAATTAGAATCTGGTCTCCATCCATTCACGAGATCGTTTCTTGCCGCTTTGAAAGCTCCTCAAGGAAATTGGAGCATAACCAGGTCGTGAGACGAGGTAGAACCATGAAGAATCTGATTCTGTCTTTAATCTTTTTTTTGAGTGCGTTTATGGGGGACAACATTTCATGCCCAGCAAATTCCGCAGCCCAGGAACCAAGACCGAAGCCTTCTCCCGGTCTGACCCTGGCCGAGGCGATTGCCCAGGCCCTGAGCCAAAACCGTGACCTCCCCGTTGCTCGCGAAGAGGCGGCGATCACTCGCGGCCGACTCGAGCAGGCCCGCCGTTATCCCTTTAATCCTGAAATGGTTTTCGAAGGGGAAGCCGGCTACGGCAAAGGGCGCGAACTTGGTACTATGGAGGAGCGCCGAGGTGTCGCGGGGGCGCGTATTGGTCTCTCTCAGGTGCTGGAGATCCGTGGGCAGCGCGGCCTGCGAACCCAGGTGGCCCAGCGGGATGCGGTCCGGGCCGAATGGGAAGTTTGCGATACGGAGCGGGAGACGATCGCGGATACGATGAAAGCCTTCAGCGACCTGCTCATCGCTCAGGAGAGACTGCTCCTAACGCGCGAAGTGGCGAACCTTGTGACGCACCTCAAAGAGAACGCGGACGATTTGGCGCGGGCCGGCGCGGTCCCGGAGCTCGATGGCCTGCGCGCCGATGTGGAGCGGCGGCGGGTGCTGAACCGGCTGACCCTGGAGGAAACCGCGGCCTCTGCGGCAAGACGCACGCTGGCATTGCTTATGGGTGCTGAACCGGCAGTCCCCCTGAAAGTTACGGGTCCGCTCCTCTTTGAGCCGGCGCCGGGGAAACCGGAGGATCTACTCAACTTCGCCCGAGCCAACCGTCCAGACCTGAAGGCGGCGGAAGCCGCCCTGGACAGCGCCGTTGCCTCCCGGAGTCTCATCTTTGCCGAACGCCTCTTCCCGACCCTTACCCTCTCGGCTTTCTATAGTGAGACGGAGGAGTTCGATGCCTATAACCGCCGCGGCATTCTCGGAATCTCCGCGCCTCTGCCGATTTTCAACCGTCGCGAGGGGGATGTGAGCGCTGCCGGGGCGGTAATTCGTAAACAGGAGGCCCAGCGGGCCCGTCTCTTCGCGCGGATTGAAAAAGAGGTCGCCACGGCTGCCGAGCAGTTTGCGGCGGCCCGGCGGGTGGTGGAGGAATACGTGGCCCGGATCATACCGGCCCAGGAGGAGAATGTAAAGATCATTAGTGAGGGATACCGTCTGGGCGAGTTCCGATTGACCGATGCGCTCCTGGCGGAACGGGACCTTTTTGAGACGAGGAGCACCTATCTCGAGGCGATCTCCACTTACAACTCGGCACTGGCGGAGATCTATCGATCGACGGGGATGAGGCCATGAATACCGGGGAAAGATGGAAATGGATTGCGGCTGTGGTCTTGGTCGGCCTCCTGGGGATAGGGGGTGGGCTGTTCCTGGCCTCCTCCCGCCCCGGCCGCGCGCTGCCGGTGGAAGAGAAGAAGGAGGCAGACCGGAAGGAAAAGGGGGCCATCAAGCTCCCTGAGGAGCAAAGAGCGAGTCTGGGTTTGAAAATCGGACCGGTCGCGCTGCGCGCTCCGGAAGACTGCCTTTCTGTGACGGGAAAGATTGCGACGAACCCGGACCGGACAGTCGTGATCAGTCCCCGAATATCCGGCCGGGTCGTGAAGGTTATGGCCCGCCTCGGCGATACGGTGAACGCCGGGACCCCGATGGCGCTTCTGGACAGCCTTGAAGCCACGGAAGCGCTGGCCGAGCTGGCCCAGGGTGAATCCAGCCTCGCCTTGGCTCGGGCCAGGGCCGAAAAAGAGAGAGAGCTCTATGATGCCAAGCTCAGGGTCTTGGAGGCCGTGCAGCGGCAGGAGAGCGCTGCCGGCGCCGAAAAGGCCCTCGCTGCGGTCGAGCTGGGAAGGCCGAAACAGGAATATATCAGCGCTCTGGCCAGGCTGGAGCTCAGCCGCGCCAACTACGAAAGGCAGAAGCTCCTTTTGGAGAAGAAGATCGGTGCCCGCAAGGATTTGATCGAGACGGAGAAGGCCTTCATCGGCGCCCGGTCGGAGGTTGATGCCGTTGCGGAAGTCATCCGTATTTCCGCCCGCCAGGAGCTTCTTTCCGCTGAGACGGCCCTCCAGCAGGCCCAGTCCCAGCGGGACAAGGCCCGGGAAAAGGTCCGCCTCCTCGGGCTTGGCAAAGAGTCCGAGGAAAACCCGGCGAAACAAACCGCCCCGCAGGGCCTGGAGATACCCCTGGTGGCGCCCTTCCGGGGCACGGTCATTGAGCGTCAGGTCACCGAAGGCCAGGTTCTGGAAAGGGGGTTCGCCGCCTTCCGCCTGACCGATCTCACTACCCTCTGGGTCCTCTTGGATGTGCCGGAGACCGAGGTGGCCAAGCTTCGCATCGGCCAGGAAGCAACCATCGAAACAAACGACGAGACGCCCCTCCGCAAGAAAGGGCGGGTGGCTTATATCGGAGAGGTTGTAGAAGACCAGAGCCGTACAGTTAAGGTCCGGGTTGAGCTTTCCAATCCGGGGCGGCAATTCAAGCCCGGCATGTTCGTGACCGCTCGCATCACTACGGGACGCCAGGGCCAGCCGGTCATCATGGTCCCCTCCAGCGCCCTTTTCCTCATGGATGAGGGGGCGGTCGTCTTCGTGGAAGAAAAAGAGGGATTTCAGCCCCGCTTCGTGGAAGTCGGGCCGCAGGCCGGTGGCTGGACCGCCATCCGCCACGGTTTGACGGCGGGCGAGCGGATCGTGCATGAAGGAGGCTTCGCTCTCAAGGCTCAGATCTTGAAGAGCAGGCTCGGAGAAGAATAGAATGCTGATCAGAATTGTCGAGGCTTCCCTGTCCTACAAATACATCGTTCTCTTAGGCGCCGCGCTCCTGGCCATTTTAGGGGTGCGCGCCCTCACCCAGATCCCCATCGACGCATTCCCGGACATATCCCCCGTCCAGGTCACCGTCATTACCGAATCCCCCGGCCTCTCGCCGGACGAGGTGGAGAAGCTCATCACCATCCCGGTTGAATCAGCCATGGCCGGCCTGCCCAAGGTCGAACTGATCCGGTCGATGACCATGTTCGGCCTTTCCAACGTCACCCTCTACTTTAGGGACGGAACGGACATCTACTTCGCTCGGCGGCTCGTCTTGGAACGCCTCGGAGAGGCAAAGGAACGGATCCCCAAGGGCTTCGGCGACCCGCAGATGGGGCCAAATTCGACGGGCTTAGGGGAGGTCTTTCAATATTACCTCAAGGCCAAGGACAACCAGTACTCCCTGCGGGACCTGCGTTCCCAACAGGACTGGACGGTCCGCCTCCTGCTTCGCACCGTGCCCGGGGTGGATGATGTTCTATCCTTCGGGGGGGAAGAACGGCAATACCAGGTGTTGATCCGCCCGGAGAAGCTGGTCAAATACGCCCTTACCCTGTCCGAGGTCCTGACCCGGGTGGCGGCGGGGAACCGCGGCGTGGGGGGCCAGTTTCTGGTCCAGAACCGGGAGGAGCATCTGATCCGCGGGCGCGGCTGGGCGCGGTCCGAGGAAGACCTGCAGAGGATCGTGCTGAAGGCGGAAAGGGGCGTTCCCGTCTACCTTCGCGATGTGGCCGATGTGGTCCAGGGGGCGGCTCCCCGGCGCGGTGTCGTTACCCGCAACGGAGAAGAAGTGGTCACTGGGATCGTCCTCATGCGCACCGGCGAGAATACCCGGGAGGTGATCGATAACATCAAAGCCCGGGATCGGGTCATCCAGCAGGCTCTCCCCTCGAACGTCAGCCTGGAGTCGTTCTATGACCAGACCGATCTGGTGGACAAAGCCGTAGGAACGGTCGGCTGGGCCCTCTTTGAAGGGGGCGCTCTGGTCATCGTGGTCTTGTTCCTTTTTATGGGGGAAGTGCGCACGGCAATCGTAGTCGTCTCCGCCGTACCCTTCTCCATGCTGATCTCCTTTCTCCTCATGGAACTGTTCGGGGTTTCGGCCAACCTGATGTCCTTGGGCGGCCTGACCATCGCCATCGGGATGATCGTGGACGGGGCCGTGGTGATGGTGGAAAACAGCTTCCGTATCCTCTGCCTCCGCCGCCGGGAAGGCCACAGTCGCGAGTCCCTCATTCTGGAGGCCGCAAAGGAGGTGGCGAACCCGATCACCTTCGCCCTGCTGATCAACATCATAGCCCTTCTGCCGATCTTCGCCCTGAGCGGCCTGGAAGGGAAGCTCTTCCGCCCCATGGTCTGGGCCAAAAGCTTCGGTATGTTTTCCGCCCTGATCTTTTCGCTGACGGCCATCCCGGCCCTGTCGAGCTTGCTGCTGCGAGCCCGGGAAAAGCACGAAAGTTTTTTCTTCCGCCGGATTCAATCCATCTATCAACCTGCCCTCGAATGGTCCCTCAGCCGCCGGAAAATGGTGGCCGGCGCAGCGGTTGTTCTGCTGTTGGCAAGCCTGGCGGTTTTTTCCCTCATGGGCACCGAGTTCGTCCCCGCCCTGGAGGAAGGTTCGATCCAGATCCGGATCACCAACATCCCCAGCTCCTCCCTTGAGGAAACCGTCCGGGTGGCCAGGCTCAGTGAGCAGATCCTCCTGCAATTCCCCGAGGTATCCTTCGTGGTTTCCAAGAACGGACGGACGGAGAAGAGCTGCGCAGAGGATGTGTACAACACGGAGAGTTATGTGGCCCTCAAATCTATGTCGGCTTGGCGGAAGGGATTGACCAAGGCGAAGCTCGTGGATGAGATGCGCCATGCCCTGGACCAGGCGGTTCCCACCGTCCTCTTCAGTTTCGGCCAGCCCATTCAGATGCGGGTCGACGAATTGATCTCCGGGACACGGGCCGCGCTGGCGGTCAAGATATATGGAGAGGATTTGAACGTTCTTTCCCGACTGGCTGCAGAAGCCAAGGATGTTTTGGCCAAGGTGAGGGGGGCCGAGGATGTCCAGATGGAGAGCTTGCTGGGCAAACCGACGATGACGATCCAGGTGGACCGGGAAGCGGCGGCTCGCTTTGGGCTGAATCCAGACGACGTCCTCGAGGTTGTCCATGCCGGGATCGGCGGGGAAGCGGTCAGCACCCTCATCGACGGGCCCCGCCGCTTTGAGATCGTCGTCCGGTTCCATGAGAGCGCGAGGCGAAACATCGATGAGATCATGCGTATCCCTCTGCGCACGCCGGAAGGTACGCTGATCCCCCTTTCCCGGGTCGCGGAAGCGACAGTCTCAACGGGGGTAGCCAGGATCTGGCGAGAGAACCTGGCACGCCTCATCATAGTCCACTCGAACGTGGAGGGCCGGGACCTGGGGAGTTTCGTGGCCGACGCGCAGAGGAAGATCACCGGAACTGTGAAATTCCCCCCTGGGTATTACATGGACTGGGGAGGACAGTTCGAAAATCAGCGGCGGGCCATGCACACGCTCTCAATCATTATTCCTTTAACGGTGATCCTGATCTTGGCCCTTCTGTATACGGAGTTTAAATCCCTGCGGCATTCCTTCCTCATCCTTACGGGTGTACCCCTTTCGATTATCGGAGGCCTCTTTGCCCTGTTCTTCTCCGGACAGAACCTGTCCGTGCCGGCCGCAGTGGGGTTCCTCGCCGTATTTGGGGTGGCCATGCTGAATGGAGTTGTGCTCGTTGCTTACTTCCGGCAACTGCAGGGAGAGGGGCGGCCCCTCGATGAAGTGGTGCGCCGGGGCTGCCTGCTTCGCCTCCGGCCGATCCTCATTACCGCCATGGTGGCCATCCTCGGACTGTTTCCTCTGCTCCTGGCCCGGGGAGTGGGAGCCGAGGTGCAGCGCCCCCTGGCGACGGTCGTGGTAGGAGGGCTCTTCACCTCCACCCTTCTGACCCTCTTTGTCCTTCCGGGCCTGTACCTGATTAGCGAAAGTTTTGTTCAGAACCGCGAGCGGGACCGCAGAAAGGGGTGATTTCCTTATTCATCCGTCACCGGCGAAATAAAAGGATCCTGAGATAGGAATGGCCAAATCGCGGGCCCACAGAGCTTGAAGATGTCAGCCCGATTTCTTATAGATGGTTTTGCAGAATTAAACTTGTATTCTAGAGAAAAAATAACTTCCAACCGTTAAGAAAATTAGGGTAATCATTGTCAATACTGCAAGATCTGTGGCCAATCCAAAGTGTCCCTGATTGATGAGTAAGGCGCGAAAGGCATCGACCCCATAGGATAGCGGATCAAATTTTGCAATCGTGACAATCATACCTGGCAACCCTTGCAAAGGAAAGAGCGCTCCCGAAAGAAAGAACATGGGCATCACTAAAAAGTTCATGATCAGCTGAAATCCCTGCATATCCTGAAGGCGAGAAGCGATCGCGGTACCCAACGCAGTAAATAAGAGGGCCACAAGAGCCATCGTGAGAACGGCTGCCGGAACTAAAGTCCACTGGTAAGGGCGGAAACCCACAATCAGACAAATCAGGAAAACAATAATTCCCTGAATGACAGCTACGGTTGCACCACCCAACGTTCTACCAATCATAATATATAGACGGGAGACCGGCGCAACTAATGTTTCTTTAAGAAAGCCAAACTGACGGTCCCAAATGATTTCCATGCCGGAAAAAAATGCGGTAAAAATAATGCTCATCCCGATAACCCCGGGGGCTAAAAACTCAAGGTAATTACCTTGCCCCGCTCGCTGGAAGACCGGCCCAAAACCATACCCTAGAGACAATAAAAACAGTACGGGTTGTCCTAGAGAACCAATGATCCTGGACCTAGATCGAACATAGCGCTTTAACTGTCGAAGCCATAAAATATACATGGTTTTCACGGGTCATCTCCTTATCAGGCGCCGAATGAGCCGCATTCTATCCAGGGAGCTACCTTCTTCTTCACGGATGGTTTTCCCCGTAAGTGCCAAAAAAGCGTCTTCTAATGAAAGGGTGCCAGTCTGGGCTTTCAACTCTTGAGGCTCGCCGATGGCAACAATTTTGCCCTGATCAATAATGGCAATACGCTGAGCAATTCGTTCTGCCTCTTCCATGTTGTGAGTAGTAAAAAACACGGTGATGCCTTCAGATTTATTCAGTTCCCGCAGATAATTCCAGACATGATTTCTGGTTTGAGGGTCAAGGCCTAGAGTTGGTTCGTCTAAAAATAAAATTTCCGGGTGGTGTAACAGTCCTCGAGCAATTTCGAGCCGGCGCTTCATGCCCCCGGAAAATTGTTTAACCAGGCTATTCTTTCGATCCCAGAGGTCCATGTATCTCAGTAACAGCTCAATCCTCTCGCGACGAATCTTTTTAGGCAGGCCATAGAGCACACCGTGAAATTCCATATTCTCGTAGGCCGTAAGCTCATCATCTAGACTAGGGTCTTGGAACACAATTCCAAAAGAACGGCGTACCTTTTCAGGATGACGCCGGGGATTATATCCATTTAGCTCAATTTCTCCGCTAGTCGGCCGAAGGAGGGTGGTGAGCATTTTGATCGTTGTGGACTTCCCGGCTCCGTTGGGGCCTAAAAATGCAAAAATTTCTCCCCTAGCAACGGTAAAGGAAACGTCATCCACAGCCGTAAAGCCGTCAAATTGTTTTGTCAAGTTTTTGACTTCAATAATATTCACTTTGTTGGGTTGAAAATAGCTTTGCCACCCCCACCCATCCCCTCCCCCCTCGAGGGGGAGGGGATGGGTGGGGGGGCACTTTCCCCGCCTAGGCGGGATTCGCGGGTGACGAACCCGTCATGTAAAATTTGTTTTGCCATATGATCACGGAATAATCAAGGTTTTAAGCGAACTCTGCCGGCCGACATCCTTGGTTTCATTTTTGAATACCTCGGCAAGGTCATCCAATCGGTAGCGCTTTGAATTCTCAAAGACGACGTCCAAATTGAAGACCCCCCTCTGGACCGCCCGATACGCCTCACGCATATTTTCTACCGACCGCAGCTTTGTATAATGGACGGCATTGAGATTTCGGACTTCCAGACCGTCCTCATGGAATTTGTTGAAACAAAATTCCTTGACCGGGATATAGTTATCTCCATAGAATGCCAGAATCCCATTATGCCGGACCATCCCTAGAGCCAGTTGAATTCCTATGCCGGTTCCTCCTACCGCCTCTGCAGCCACGTCGACCCCTTCCCCATGAGTAATTTCATTTACCTTTTCCACTGGATCTCCCTCGTTGGCGTCGATCACATAGTCCGCTCCAAGCTTCTTAGCTACATCGAGTTTGCTCGTAACCACGTCCACTGCAATCACCTTGGAGGCCCCGGCTTTGATTACTCCTTGGAGCATAATGTTGCCGGCAAAGCCCACTCCATTGATAGCGACCACGTCGCCCAATTTTACGCCCATATGGATTGCTGCCCAAGCGGCACATCCCAATGGTTCATAAAGACACCCGACCTCAAAAGGGACCCCTTGCGGAATTGGCTGTACATGGCTGACATCGATAACCCAGTAATCTGTGAAAGTCGGATAAACGAGACTTCCCACACGATCTCCCACGGAAACCTTGCCGCCACCCAGATACTCTTGCACGGCGGATCCTTTTTCGACGATGGTTCCCCCTCCTTCATGGCCTACCGGTCCCAGCGGGTAGGCATGACGGGGGCGTTCATCTTTTCGCCCTTCACCCAAAGAGGTTCCCGGTCCTCCTCGGGCTTCATCCTGAGGCCTTACGATGATCCCACGATAGAAATACCTTTCGGACCCGCAAATGGACGCCTGGTGAGTTTTCACCAACACTTGATTCGGCCCTAGCTCGGGAAGCTGGATTTTCTCAATCTTGATTTTCCCAGGTTCAGTGAAATATACGACTCTCGTTTTCTCCATCTCTTCATCTCCTTCGCCCTGATCTCTGAGATAAATATTCTCCCCCTCATCCCGCCCCTCTCCCCCCAAAAGGAGACTGGGTCGCAACAGGAAAAAAGCCCGTCATTCCCGCGGAAGCGGGAATCCAGGTATTGAAATTTGTTAATGCTTTGAACCAGCTGGATGCCCGCCCTGCACCACACTAGGTACAGGGCCCGCCTTCGCGGGCATGACGAATTACGCCATATCCTCCTAAACCAAAAAAAACTGGCGTTGAGCCTTTACCCAACGCCAGCTGGAGTTTCTGGACTTTAGAATAAATTTACTACTTGTGGCAATTGGTGCATAACTTTTGGTCCCGATTACTGAAAGCTGTTTTACCATCATGGCAAGTGGTACACTGGAGCATTTTGGCTTCGCCCTTTTTCATCTTGAATATTTTGGGATGGCATTCGGCGCATTTGAGCTTATGCTGGTTGACGTGGGTCTCATGGCTAAAAGTTACCGCCCCCGGACTTCCTCTCGCTTCAAACCTGATGTCGCCCCCGCCTACTTTTTTCTGCTGAGCATAGCTCACCCCAAGGGGAACAAGGCCGAGGATACAGATGCTGATGATCGCAGCTTTGCAAAATCTCTTCCCCAAGTTCTCACCTCCTTTCCCGTTGATGATCCTACTTGATCGAGGCCGTCAAAAGTTCTCCAAAAATAAGTTTACCCGTCGCAGACGAAATTCGTCAAGGGAAAAAAGGGGTGAAATTAGCCATCTATCATGTCACCTCCGGCGGGAATGCGCGGAATAAGATACTCAGCGGCCAGAGGGAGAAGGCCCAATGAGATATAGACATCCATGCTGCTTACAGGAGTCATGGATATAGTCTGAAAGAGATTGCGGATTATTTGCCAATTCATTATACTACCGTCAGCAAGGGGATCGCGAAGACAGCGGTAAGCAAAAAGTGATATTTCAAGGCCTGACTCTCGGCCCCTGAAGGGTATTTCTTCAAAGGAGGCTCTAAATTGAAAAAAAGTGATAAAGGTCAAAAAACAGATAATATCTTTAAAAGACTCAATTTCGGCAGGAGAACATTCTTGAAGGGCCTCATTGCCTCAGGGGTGGGTGGATTAAGTGGTGCTCTATTTCGGACTGACCCTGGAATGGCCTTAGGGGGCACTACCCTACAAAAGAATGGCGAGTTTGTTATAGAACAAGCCCGGAAAATTCCGATCATCAGGGACGTTGATATTCTCGTGGTAGGGGGAGGGATGGCAGGTGTAGGTGCGGCCGCCGCATCCGGAAGAATGGGCTTAAGAACACTTCTTGTGGAATACTTTGGATGTTTAGGCGGAAATGGAACATCGGGTATGGTGAATAATTTCTGCGGCTATACGACAAGTGGACCAACTAGGGTACAAATCGTACAAGGAATTGGTGGGGAGATACACCGGATGTTGGTCGAACGAAAAGGGGTAAGTTCGAAAACGAGTTTTACATTCAATCCAGAAATTCTAAAGATGGTATTAGATGAACTAATGGCCGAAGCCAACGTCGAACTTTTATACTACACCCAAATGATTGACCCAATTATAGAAAAAAATACGATAAAAGGAGTATTTGTTGCAAATAAGGGTGGACGTCAGGCCATCTTGGCCAAGAGGGTATTGGATTGTACGGGCGATGGTGACGTCTGTGCATCCGCCGATGTGCCCTTTGAACTGGGGGATGGAATGGGCGGATTTCTAGCCTGTGATATGGCTTTCCACATTGTAAATGTGGGAGAAAATTTCAAGAGTAGCACGGTCGATCCCGCAGCGGCGGAAGCGATAAAATCCGGGGAATATAAGATCACCAGACCCCAGGCGATTATCCAGAACATCATGATACCTGGGGCCTATTGGGTCAATTGGGCTGGAATTCCCTGGGCAGTGAATGGCCTAGACCCATACCGTCTTACTCAAGCTGCCATGGATGGAAGAAAAGTTGTTCGTGATTTGCGGAGGTTTCTTAGAGATAAGATAGAAGGCATGGAGAATGCGGATGTCATTGATACTGCGGCGAAAGTGGGTTTAAGAGAGACCCGAAGAGTGATGGGGGAGCATTTGTTGACCGGTGACGAAGTATTGCAAGGGACAAAGTTCCCCGATGGGATTGGAGCCTGTGCTTGGCCCATTGAGATCGTAGACCCCGTAAAGGGAAGAAGGTATGTTAACCTGAAGGATGGAGATTTCTACACGATCCCTTATAGGTGTTTGGTTCCTCAGAAAGTGGAAAATTTGTTGATGGCCGGACGATTCATTAGTTGTACTCATGAGGCCCAAGCGTCCGCGCGGGTAATGGGGCCCGCAGTCGTCATGGGCCAGGCGATTGGCACCGCTGCAGCCCTTTCAATCAAAAGAGGAGTATCGCCAAGAGATTTGAATGTAGACCTTCTGCAACAAGAATTGGTAAAAGCTGGGGCCTTTTTGGGATGACAAAGTAGAGAGAACCGGGCAGACATTTGAAGCTAGGATAGGACTCAAGGGGAAGGGAGAGAGCTGAAATAAGACTGGATACCCATGGGCCAAAACCCTTTTAAAGAGACCCTCTTGGAAAAGAAGGAGTTCATCTATACCCTCGAACTCGTACCGGGACGTGGAGCCCGGGGCAGGACCCAGGACCAGATTCTGGGCCTGGCCGAGAAGGCGGCCCAGGGAAAACTTGTTCACGCCCTCTCCATTACAGATAACCCGGGAGGCCACCCCACCCTCTCTCCGGATGTGATCGGCCTGGAGATTTGTCGTATGGGCTTGAACCCGATCATCCACTTCACCTGTAAAGATAAGAACCGGAACCAGATTGAATCAATCCTGTACGCCCTGGACCGCATGGGAATTCACAACCTTCTCCTCATGACGGGGGACTTCCCTCTCTACGGGTTTGAGGGAAAGGCCAAGCCTGTGTATGACCTCGATTCGGTCCAACTGATTCATCTGATCAACCAGATGAATGAGGGGCGATGCATAGACGATAAGGCCCCGGGTGGCGGGATGCAATGTCCCCCCACGCACTTCTTCAAGGGGTGCGCTATATCCCCTTTTAAAGAGTTTGAATCGGAAGTGATGGCCCAATATGACAAGCTCTGCAAGAAGGTGAAGATGGGGGCAGACTTTGTCATTACCCAGGTAGGGTTCGATGCCCGCAAATTTGACGAACTCCTTCGCTTCATGCGCAACAATGGAATTCGCATTCCGGTCTTGGGCAATGTTTATATCCTCAACAAGACCGTGGCTGGAGTCATGAACCGCCACGGGGTACCGGGGTGCGTGGTGACGGACGATCTTTACCGGATCATTGAGAACGAGTCCATTTCACCCGATAAGGGAAGGACCGCTCGATTGACCAGGGCTGCTAAATTGATCGCGGTCCTAAAGGGAATCGGATACGACGGCGTCCACCTCGGAGGACCGCACGTAAGCTATGAAGATGTGGAGTGGGTGATCGAGAAATCCAAAGAGTTTTCCAAAAACTGGGAAGAGTGGGTTGGGGAATTTTCTTTTCCCCAGAAGGATGGTTTTTATCTTTTCCAGAAGGACGAGAAGAAAGGCCTTAACTTAGATATTCCCAACTTTAAGCGTAGCCATCCCTCAAAGAGCCTCGGCTATGCCATCATGCGCTTTTTCCATCGTTGGGCTTTCGTTCCGGAGGCTCCGTTTTATAAGAGGGCCCGCCGGGTCTGTGAAAAAATGGACGGGTCGCAATTCGAAGGCCCATTTACGGAGCTGGAATACTGGATCAAGTTTTTCACCTCCCGCTGCCGCCGCTGCGGGGATTGCACGCTTCCGGAGGTGGCCTTTCTGTGCCCCCAATCCCAGTGTCCGAAATTTCTCTTCAACGGCCAATGTGGAGGCTCCACAGCAGGGTGGTGCGAAATTTTTCCAGGGAAGAAAAGGTGCATTTACGTCCGGGCCTACGACCGGCTCAAACCGGATGGCGAGGAGGATTCTCTTAAAGAAGGTTACATTCCACCCCGAAACTGGGGTCTGGATCAAACCTCTTCCTGGGCCAACTATTTCCTCGGCCGCGATCATCACGCGAGAAATGATGTTGCCGCAGGCGTCTGGAAGCAGGCTCAGGCGGCGGGTTCACCCCACTCGCCAAAACGAGAGCGGTTCAGGCGCTGATCCCAGAGTTATTACTCCGAAAGACAATATGTTTACGCTTTTTGGGCCGTTATGCTTTCCGGCCCCCTGGATAGGCCCGCCAACCTCATATTTCGACCCCATCTTAACCCAGGTTTTCCAAGAGGATCAATTTTTTATTCTTCATAAAAAGAGAGAAGGAGAACCTACCGTTCAAAGGGGGGCGTTGGCATTGTGATATAATAAACGCAAAGTTTTATCCTCTTAAAGAGCCCTTACCGGGAGAATGAAACTCATGGCAAAGACCGAGAGTGTGGATTACTTCGAGATGGATGCGCTGCTTACGGAGGAGGAGAGATCTCTCCGGGATCTGGTTCGAAAATTTGTGGATGAAGAATGCCTGCCGGTTATTGCAGACCATTTCGATAAGGGCACCTTTCCCACGGATCTGATCCCTCGAATGGCGGAGATGGGCTTGTTCGGCATTCATGTGGAGGGATATGGTTGCCCAAAGGCAAATCATACGATTTATGGCTTGATTTGCCAGGAACTCGGGCGCTGCGACAGCGGCCTCCGGGCCATGTTTTCCGTCCAGAACTCACTGGTCATGTATCCTGTTTACACCTACGGGTCAGAAGAGCAGAAGAAAAAATGGCTTCCGAAAATGGCCCGAGGGGAAGTCATCGGTTGCTTTGGACTTTCCGAACCTGATTTTGGGTCTGATCCCGCGGGGATGACGACCTTTGCGGAGAGTCGGGGCAATGCCTACATTCTCAACGGGACCAAAATGTGGATCACCCATGGGGCAATCGCCCAGGTCGCCGTGGTTTGGGCAAAAACGGATGAGGGGATCCGGGCTTTTTTAGTAGAGGCAGGGACGCCGGGCTTTCAGGCGACGCGGATCCAGAGAAAATTTTCTTACCGAACCTCCCCCACCTCTCTCCTGGTCTTCAAAGATTGTACGATTCCCGCCGAAAACCTGCTTCCAGAAGCCCGGGGCCTCAAGTCCGTCTTCCAGTGTCTGAACTACGCCCGGTATGGGGTGGCTTGCGGGGCACTGGGTTCGGCCATTGCCTGCTTTCAGGCAGCCCAAGACTTTGCTCAAAGAAGAAAAGTCTTTAAAAAGCCGATCGCTTCTTACCAACTCGTCCAGGATCGGCTGGTGCAAATGATCGTGGAAATCACTAAGGCCCAGTTGGTCACCTATCATTTGGGCAGGCTGATGGATCAAAACAGGGCTAGGCATTCGCAAATCTCTCTGGCCAAGTTGAATAATGTCCGGGAGGCGATGAAAATCGCGCGCCTGGCCCGGGATATCCTTGGAGGAAGAGGGATTCTGGCGGACCATCACGTCATCCGCCACCTTTGCGACCTGGAGGCGGTCAGCACTCTGGAAGGAACGGAAAGCATGCACACCCTGATCATCGGGCATGATCTGACAGGGATCTCAGCTTTTTGAAATCGAACAGATTGGAGGGCATCGAAGATGAAAAATCATGTCCATCATGCTCACCTGTTTGCCATGAATATCAACGCCAGTTTGAAATTTTATCAAAAAATGTTCGGAGGAGAGATTCTCGCCGACCTGGAGATGGCGGGATCACGCAATGTTTTCCTGACCATCGGCCAGGGGCGTCTCCACTTTTACGACCAACCGCCACGGGATCCAAGGATTGGAACGATTCATCATCTCGGGATTGAAACGGATGATCTGACCGGCCTCGTGGCGCATATGAGGGCGAGGGGAATGAGTTTTCGGAAAGGGATTACTGACTTTGGCTTCTGGAAATATGTAATGGTGATGGCGCCTGACAACGTCCTGTTAGAACTCTTCCAGATTATCCCAGAAAGAGTCCCGGCTGGAGAGTATCAAAAATTGAAGAAAATATCTTTTTTCTAAACTTGCGAACTCCCTCCCCCCCGCCCTCTCCCCCTTTAGGGGGAGAGGATTAAGGTGAGGGGGCGAATCCCGATCAATACAACCGCATTTCAGCTAATCCCAGCGAGACGTTTGACCAAGCTTTTTTTCGCGTCCATATCGTAGTTGGCCAGAATGGTAAGCCGTTCCATGATGGGCGAGCCACCCCCGTGGAGACCCGCTGCATGCCAAAACCCAGCTTGCTCGGAGTAGAGCATTTCATCAACCATACGAAATAGCCGCCAGATATTCTCGGCCGAGATGTCGGCCTTGCGCTTGATATATTTTTTCGTATACCGATCCAATTCTGGAGTCACAAAATCCTCCTCGGTAGGAAGGTTGATCCCCTGCCCTGCGGAAATATCCGATAGGGTTTCGAACTCGTTGTAGATATTCATCCCCGCATGATAGCGCCCGGCGTTTATATAGATGGGATCAGGGATAAAAGTCCCGGAGGAGGCCGCTTTTGGCTCTAACGGCCCCAGTTACCCCACAGGCATAAATCATTTCTGCCGTAGCCGCCAGATGGGCGAGCTTCTCCCGAATATGTTTCTCTTTCTCTAACCCATTATACTCGGCAACGAGAGCTGCCGTCCCCAAAATCAGATCGGTCACCGCAGCCTTGCACCCGCAGTAGCTGGTTCTATGGTAAAGAGCGATTAGGAACGATAACCGCCCCGCGTATTTCCATTCCCCGCAAAGCCAGACCCGCTCCCAAGGAACAAATACCCTGTCGAACACAGTGATGGTGACCCCTGGATATCCATACTCTGCATAGGGAGCTTTGATCTTATTCCTCTTGAGTGACTTTACCGGTTTGCACAAGATGGTAACTCCCTCATAATCAGCGGGAACGGAGAAGGATACGGCATAATCTCCATCCTTATCCGTCATCGCCCTCGTGGGTCCTACGGTGATCTCATCCTGGACTGTCGTCTCCCCAAAAAGTTTCGCCCCATTGACGACGATGCCATCTGATTTCTTTTCTACGATGCGTAGATACATGTCGGGGTCCACCTGCTGGTGGGGTCTTAAACTCCTGTCGCCTTTGGGGTCTGTTATGAGGATGGACGTGACCAAATCATTGTCCTGCATGTGTTGTAAAAACTTCAAAAACCGGGAATGATAGTCTGTTTTGAACTCTTCGTCCACTTCCCGGGTCACCACCGAGAGACCACTGAGGGTGTCCATCCCCCCGCAGCGCAACGCACATCCCCCCAGCCTCTGGGCCAGGGTACGAACACACTCAACCTTCTTCAATACGTCTTCCACGGAACGCGGGAAAGAATTGAATCGGTTTACTTTTTTCCCGGTGAGATGGGAGGTTGTGGTAAATAAATGCTCATACTGCGGGTCAAGAGCTGCCCGGAAGCTCTCAGATACGGCGTTAATTCCCGACTGGAACGATGGATGATCTCGGCCAACCCTTTCTCCTTGAAGGAAAATATTGCGTTTGTAGGAGTACAGTCGATTTTGATAATCTTTGTCTGTCTTCATTTTCACCTCCGCGTTTAAATATTTGGAAGAACCGAATCGTAAAGACCCCAAATCCCCCCTAGCCCCCCTTTCGTAAAAGGGGGGTTGGGGGGATTTTGTGGGCGAATTTTAAAAAGGCGCTGGCTGGTCGAGTGATGTCAACTTTTATAATTCGTTGACTTTAATACAAACTAAAATAATTTTTAAAGCAACTGGGTTCTCCCTCGCCTCATGCTCCCCAATCGGGGAGCGGGCTGTGGTAGAAATAGAGCGAAAGATGAACTGAGTATCAAGACCGCGTTGTTCAATATTGAAATGAGAGGTTTTTGCCTTTGGTAATAGATCGGGATTATGCAGCCAAAATATGAGAGACGGGGTAAAATCTATTTAATTTTAACAAGCCAGATGATATTGTCAAGGGAATTTTTGCCAGGAAAATAAGGCCCTTGACTCCATCCCCTTCTGGGGATCCGCAAGCCATCGAGAAAGCTGCCGACACGGTTCCTCACCTCCGAGGAAATCAGGCGGCCATAGGGAGGAACTCGAGCAGATGGGAATCGGGGCGCTCCTCTATGACGTCGGTAAAATGAGCATTCCCACGGAAATCCTAAATAAGCCGGGAAAACTGACGGAGAAAGAATTCAGCGAGATCAAGAAACACCCTTTGTTTTTACCGGGAAATGTTCCGCCCGCTCCCTGGGCTACCGCAGCGTCGTTCCCCCATCCACGCACAAGGTGCTGCCAGTGGTATACCCGTTTGTCATTAAGTACAGAACCGTCTGCGCGATTTCTTCTGCCTTTCCGATCCTCTTTGCCGGGATAGAAGCGGCCACCTGCTTAAACATGGCTTCCCTCTTATCCGGCGGCATCCCGCCGTAAAGGGGAGTATCCACAATCCCCGGAGAAACGACGTTGACCCGGATCGGTGCTAACTCAACGGCCAGGGCCCGCCCCAGCCCTTCAATTGCGCTATTGATGGCCGCGACCACCGATGCCCTGGGTATCGGCCTTTGACTCCAAATTCCGGAGAAGAAGGTGATGGAGCCGCCGGGACGAATTTTAGGGGCGCCGTATTTCGCAGCGTGGTACTGACCCCAAAATTTACTGTCGAAGGCCTTTCTCGCCGCCTGGGTATCCAGCTCAAGAAATGGCCCCATAATCGCTTCGCTACCGGGTGTGGTTAGGTGATCGAACTCTCCCACTTTCTCAAAAAAGGACCGCAGGGATATCTCATCCATGACGTTTGCGGTCAATACTTCAACGCTCCCCTGAATTTGAGCTTTCGCTTGGCGTAGCTTTTCTTCCGAACGGCTCGCAATGACCACCCTGGCCCCCTCAGCCGCAGCTGCCTTGGCGGTGGCCAGACCCATTCCAGAACTTCCACCAATAACGACGATCTTTTGCCCCTGGAATCTCATGGCGGCTTCCTCCTTTTCACTAAAGTGAAGGGCTCAAAAACTTCCCAATAATACCAGTATCAAGGAAAGAAGTTTTCCTGCCAATTCGAAAGAAACCCATTTCGGTAGACAAATGAGAGAAGTCAACCCCTACGATGCCCTGCTTCCCTTGATAAACGCCAGTATCCCAACATTCCTCCTAATAAAATTAAGCCGTTGTGCCGGCTTTAAAATTCCTCAGTTTAAAATTCCTCTTGTCAATTTTCGAATCCCAGGAGAAACTCTGTTGTGAAGCAAAAATCCAAAGGTCTATCCCATTGACAGTCCACGCGACTTTTTTTATTATAATAATAGGTTTCTGCCATGAAAGTAGCAATTGGATGTGATCCAAACGGGACTGAACTGAAGGCGACGATTAAGAAACATCTAAATGATCTGGGTTACGAATGGGAAGACTATGGAAGTAATGATCCCATCTATCCCAATGTAGCCATCAAGGTGGCCGAAGCAGTTGCTTCAGGGAAACATCAACGGGGCATCTTGATCTGCGGCACGGGTATCGGTATGTGTATCGCTGCAAATAAAGTTCCCGGGGCCTATGCCGCGCTTTGTTCCGACGCCTATTCCGCAGAACGAGCGCGTAAGAGCAACAACGCGAACATCATGACGCTGGGGGCGCAGGTGATGGGCCCGGAACTGGCCAAAACCCTGGTCGACCATCTGGATGAATTCGGAGTATACGCCCGGCGGAAGGTCGGAGCCGAAGGTTCAACGGATATGCCTGTACGAAAAAGAGCTGGAAAAAGAAAATAGCGCGAGGGGGAAAAGGACGCAAGAAGCTTCTGCATCAGCTTACATATTCCGCCATAAACTTCAGGATCAGGTACGTAGATACGGCGCCCGGGTCCGGATGCCCCAGCGATCTTTCTCCTAGAGTTTTGGCTTTCCCAGTCATAGCAACCAGTTCTTTTGTTTTTTCCATCCCCTGCCTGGCTGCCTCCGCTACAACCTTCAGGGCTTCCACGAGGGGAGCCGAGACCATTTCCTTAGACTTCATGGCCGCCGGGGCGAGCGAGTCTACCATGGTCTTATCGCCGGGTTTCGCTTTTCCTCTCTCCTGAACCGCTTGCAGCCCATCGACCAACATCAGGGAAAGCGCCTTGCTGTCAAAAATTTGCTGCCCGCTGAGACTCTTCGCTCCCCCCCGAAAGAGGGTGGCAAAGATGGCTCCTGCGGCCCCGCCGATGGAGGTCATCAGTGCGAGGCCGATCCCCTTGAGTACCTCATCCATCGAGGCGGGCTTTTGGCCCTCCAGTTTCTGGCGGACCGCCTCGAAGCCTCTGGCCATCCCAATGCCGTGGTCACCATCGCCGATGGCCTTATCAGCCTGAGTTAAGAGATCCTTGCTCTCTTCCATCTTTTTAGAAACGTAAATGAACATCTCGCGGGTTTCTTCCAGTGTCAATTGGGATTTGCCCATGGCCTCACACCTTTTTAAATCCGAAAGAATTGGCGGGCATATCGTAATACTTTTTGAGTTCTCCATCCAGTTTCATCATGGTGATGGAAAATCCGGCCATCTCCTGACAGGTACAGTAGCTGCCGATGACGGTATCATGGACCGTAATGCCCTGATCTCTTAAAATCTGACGGACTTTCCGGTTCACGATCAGCAGTTCCATCATGGTGGTGGACCCCAGGTCGTTAATCAACAGACAAATCTCATCGCCCCGGCGAAATGGAAGGTCCGGAATAATTTTGCCCATCACTTTCTCCACCAAAGGATCGGCGGGCAGTAATTTTCCCCTCGAAACCCCCGGTTCCCCGTGCAGGCCCATGCCGATCTCGATCTCATCCTCCGGCAGCTCAAAGGTGGGTTCTCCGGTCTCGGGAATCGATCCAGCGGCCAAAGCGACTCCCATGGAACGGGTATTATCGCGGGCCTTGGCTGTCACCCGGTACACTTCATCGAGATCTTTGGCCACAGCGGAAACGCCGCCCGCAATCTTAATGATGAATAGATCTCCAGCAATTCCCCTCCGCTCATCCATCTTTGCTGGGGGAGCAGAGGCCACATCGTCCCAGACGCGCACGGTCTTCGTCTGAATCCCTTCGTCAGCGGCCATTTCGGCGGCCATATCAAAATTGAGATTGTCCCCCGCATAGTTGCCGTAAAGGTACAAGACCCCCTTGCCTTGATTTAGCGTCCGGCTGGCTGCCAAAGTAATATCCGGGGTGGGAGCCGCAAAAATATTCCCGCAGGCAGCGCCGTCAGCCATATTTTCTCCGATAAAACCATGAAAAACCGGTTCATGACCGCTTCCCCCGCCAATTAAAAGACCGACCTTTCCCGGTGGCAACTGGGTCTTGACCAGGGCGTTTACACCGGGTAATTTTTTTATTTTTCCATGGTAGGCCTCCACCAGGCCGTCCAGCAGTTCCGCCACAACATTCTTGGGATCATTCACAACCTTCTTTGCTTTTTTCATCCTGCACCTCCAAGGCTGCCCCGGAAATCTTCTTTAAGAATCTGTATGCGAAATGTTGATGACTCCGATCGCAAAATACGCTCCAGTTGCTCCTACCTATAGGTATCTAATTAGCAGAATATCAAAAAGAGTGTCAATATATTTTTATCCTGACCGGGTTCGACCCAGAGCTTCGCGGGGCAGGGGTCAAGGGTTATGGCGGTCCCTCGGCTTCTTGAACCCTTCGAGATTCCTGGCCGAATTTGCCCCGCCGGGGCCTCTAAACGACGTGGAAAAAAATGTTTGGTTATAATATCGGCTCTGATGTGGAAGGCCGCCAGCTCCAAAAACATTGACAAGCCTTTTCGAGTGCCCATATACTACATGGGTTTTGTTATTTCGCGGGAGGGGTTCTGGGGATGAAAGGGCATAGGCTTACAGAAAGCTTCGGAAGATCCGCGTTCCTCTTTTTCAATCTTCTTTTGTTGGGGATCATTGGGCCAAGTGCGGGAGGCAACTTTCATTTGCGGGTGGACCAGTTCCCCGTGAAGCAGATGGTGATCTCGGATGAAAAAATGAAACCGACTGAATCCGTAGAGTATTTCTTGACCAGCCTGGACTATCCCATGAATGGGTCCGAAACGAAGCGCTACATGGAAGGGGACCTTCACCAACTTTTTCACAATAAGGAAAAAGGCTGAGTTTACCTGGTAAAGCCTTGGGGCGAGAACCGCAAGTGGAGTCCGGCCGAGCGGAATCCCCACCCTCTACTTTTAGATTTGCAGAAGAAACTCAGCCCCCTTCTGGGCAAGTTTCCTCATCGATTCATCCTGGTTTTTTATTCCCCGGAACTGGATACCCTGCGCATCCGGTTTCATCCACAGAAAAACGGAAACCTGGATTTCTACCGAAAGATGAGGGATTTTTTGAATGAAAAGCTGTAAGCCAAAGACGTGATGGCTGGCTTTTTCCCTGCAGCCCGGATTCCCTGCGCCCCGATTCAGAAATGATCAAGGACCGAATGGAGGGCGTAGGTCACAAGCAGTACCGGAAATGCGTAGGTAAAAAGTTTCATGCTGAAAGGCTGAAACAGAAAGCTGATTCCCAGAACCATGAACATCAGAACGATCTGGTCTATCGTTTCCACCAACCTTTTTCCTTTCATCACATTCAAGATCCCACCTCGCTTTCAACACCGGTTCAAGCCCTATACGAAACCATCCTCCCGCTGAGGTTATGAGGAAAGAGCATTTTCAGGTTGCAACGGTTCTTCTAAAAATAGATCCTTTCTCCATTCCTCTTATCAAAGAGATAAATCTTTTCAAAGGGGAAATAAAATCTACAGGGCCTTCCAAATTCACCCTGAAAACCTGGGTCGGCCAGCGTCTTCAGAATCGTTTTGCCCACAGAAAGATTGACCAGGGTATTGGCTCCCTGAAACTCCTTTCCTACGATCAGGCCCTGGAAGGCTCTTTCGCCTTCCAGGATGCCGATTTTTATGTCTTCGGGCCACACACCCAAAACAACTTCTCCGTCCTCCGCTTTCTCCCGCGCCTTGGACCCTTGTCCTTCCGGTAAAGGGAAGATCATCTTCGCCTCCCGATCCACCAGGAGAGAACCCTCCGCCATTTGGCAAGGCATGAAGTTCATCGGAGGACTCTCCATTAGAGCAGCGACCGTCACCGTCCGGGGATCCTGGCGAAGTTCATCGGGCGTTCCCACCTGATGAAGCTTTCCCCGGTCGAGGATCCCGATGCGGTTCCCGATCGAGACAGCGCTGACAAAATCGTGGGTCACATACAACATGGTCGCCCCGTAGCGCCGATGGAGTTCCCGAAACTCCACTCGGAGCTCTTCGCGCAGCTTCAGGTCCAGATTGCTCAATGGTTCATCCATGAGGTAGATGCGTGGGGTTCTCACCAGCGTCCGGGCCAGAGCCGCGCGCTGGATTTCCCCGCCGCTCAGGGTGGTGATTTCCCGGTCGAGGAGGTGGCTGATATGGAGGTCTACCGCAACTTTGGAAATTTTTTCCTTGATTTCTTTGTCCGGAAGTTGGCGCCCGGGGGCCCGGAGGGGGAAAGCAATATTGTCGTAAACATTGTAAATCGGATAAAGGTTATGGGCCTCGAAGATCATGGCTACATCTCGGTAGGAAGGCGGCAGTTTGGTCACATCCCGACCATCCAGAATGACCCTTCCTTCATCCGGGGTCTCCAGGCCGGCCGCGATGCGCAGGGTTGTCGTCTTGCCAGCTCCGGTAGGCCCGAGTAAAACAAAAATCTCGCCAGCGGAAACCTCAATACTTAATTGGTTGACCGCAGTAATGTCTCCAAAACGTTTTGTTATGTCTTCAAGTTTCAACATCTTTCCTTATCCCCTCTCGACTGTCCGGGATACCCTCAAAAGAGGGATCGCTCCGTCTCCACATCAAATAACCGCAAGCGATCGGGTAAGAAATGCGCATAGCCTTCCGAGCCTTCCGGCACCTCTTCTCTTACTCGACCCAGGAAAAGCTCTTCGCCCAGACGAAAGCTGAAGATTTCGAACTGGCTGAACTTCTCCACGGTAGTCACTTTGATTTTCAAACTGGAAACCGATTCTCTCTGCGTGGCCGAGAAAGAAATATGTTCCGGCCGGATTCCGATGATTAGATTGCGCTTTCCTTTCTGGTTCAAGAGGGTGGCCAGGTCGCCGGGAAGCTGCAGGGCCCTTTGGCCGCCTTCAAAGAGCAGCCGCTCCCCATCCAAAACACATTTGGCAAAATTCATTCCCGGGCTGCCGATGAAGTAGCCGGCAAAAACGCTTCCCGGGCTCTCATAAATATTCCTGGGCGAACCGGCCTGCAGGATCTTCCCATCCTTCATGAGGATAATCCTGTCGGCGAGAGCCATCGCTTCCCGCTGGTCGTGGGTCACGTAGATCGTGGTAACCTGCAGGCTCCTTTGCAGGCGGCCCAGCTCCGTGCGCATTTCGTCCCGAAACTTTTCGTCCAGCTGACTCAGAGGCTCATCCAATAGGAGGACGGCCGGGTCCCGGACGATCGCCCTGGCCAGAGCGACCTTTTGTTGCTCCCCGCCGGGGAGGGTCTGCACTTTCCTTTTCAGGATGGTTTCCAGTCCGAGCAAATTTGATACCCAATCAATCTTCTCTTTGACCTTCTTCGCGGTGACTCCCTGAGCCCGCAAGGGAAAAGAGATATTATCCATGGCATTTAAATGGGGGTAGAGGGCGAAAAACTGAAAAACCATGGCGATATTGCGGTCGGCGGGGGCCAAGACATTGACCAGGCGGTCGCCGAAATAGATCTCTCCGGAAGTGGGGCTTTCCAGGCCCGCGATGCAACGCAAGGTAGTCGTTTTCCCACAGCCGGAGGGGCCCAGCAGAACCACGAATTCCTGATCCTTAATTTCCAGGTCAACCCCATCAATCGCTTTTACGGGTCCATAGAATTTTTTTAGGTTGTTGATGCGTACAGTTGCCACACTTCACCTCTTTGCGGAGGTCACTTCCGCTGTTTTTCGATCAGTGCGTCATATACATGATCAGAAAGGTAGAGAAACAGATAATCGTAATCAGCAAGATCATGGCTAAGGCGGATCCCTGTCCGGTGTAAAAATATTGGAAGGCGATCTTATAAAGGGTAAAGGAGATTGTCTGAGTAGCATCGCCGGGCCCGCCCGCGGTCAAGGTGTAAATCAGGTCAAACTGTTTGATTGAATCGATCAGACGAAATAGCAGGGCCAACACCAGGATGGGGGCCGAAAGGGGCAAAGTGATGTGCCGGAACTTAAACCACGCCGAGGCGCGGTCGACGCTGGCCGCCTCATAGAGATATCTCGGAATGGCCGTGAATGCGGCCAGGGAAAGAAGTGTCATAAAAGGGGCCCACATCCAGGTGTCCGCAATGACGCTGGCATAAATACTGTTGTGCTCGTCCGCCAGCCATTCCATCGGCC
>CAVXFA010000055.1:0-79965 GCA_963760605.1 uncultured delta proteobacterium
CCGAAGCCTTCTTCACGTACTTCAAAGCGGCTATCTTGGCGGGGGTCTTTTTTCTTTCCCCTTTATCCTCTACCAACTCTGGGCTTTCGTCTCCCCCGGACTCTACGAAAGAGAAAAGAAGTACATCCTCCCTTATTTTTTCGTCTCGTCGGTCTTCTTCCTGGCCGGAGCCCTCTTCTGTTACTTCATCGTCTTCCCGGTCATATTCCGGTTTTTTCTGAGCTTTGCCTCAGAAGAGATCCGCCCGCTTCCCGCCATCAAGGAATACCTCACCTTCACCATCAAACTTCTTCTGGCCTTCGGCTTACTGTTCCAGTGGCCAGCCCTGATCCTTTTTCTTTCACGCATGGGGGTCGTATCCTCTAAGGCCCTCTCGCAGAACCGCAAGTATGCCATCCTGGGAATTTTTGTCGCTGCGGCCGTCCTGACGCCGCCGGATTTGGTCTCCCAGCTTCTCCTGGCTGGACCCCTGCTGGCCATGTATGAAGGGTCCATCTGGATGGCCAAATTCTGGGGGAAAAAAGAAGGGGCAGAAAAGAAAAGGAAGAGGATAAAAGTGACTCGTCCTCGTTCAAGCCATAAGAACGAAGGGTGATGGAGGTCGAAGAACTATTTCCCCGCGATGCCCTGGCCTTCTCGACTCAGGCGGTTAAACTCATCCAGCAGCTCCCGTTGACGTTTACTCAGGTGGCTGGGAACCTCCACCCGCAGGGTTACCTTCTGGTCGCCGTGGCCCCTCCCATGCAAAACAGGCATCCCGCGGCCCTTCAGCGTAAACACTTTCCCCGCAGGAGTTCCCGGGGGCACCTTCACCCGGGCCTTGCCTTCTAGAGTCGGAACTTCAATCTCCGCGCCCATCAAGGCCTGCATAAAAGTGACCGGGACTTCGCACAGGATATCATTCCCCACACGGGTGAAGATGGAATGCTTCTTAATCGAAATGACCACGTATAAGTCCCCAGCCGGACCGCCATAGCTGCCCATCTCTCCTTCCTTGCTGATGCGCAGGCGAGTGCCGCTGTCCACCCCCGGCGGTGTATTGATCCGAATGATCCGGGTCACTTTCAGACGGCCCATCCCCCCGCATCTAGGACAAGGTCGGAGGATAATCTGCCTTTCGCCCTGGCAACGTTCGCAGGTTGTTTCCACGACGAAAAATCCACGCTGGGAACGAAGGGAACCATGTCCTCTGCAAGTCGGGCAGGTCATGGGGGAACTCCCGGGGGAGCAACGGCTACCCCGGCAAAGGGGGCAAACCGACGTCCGGCGAACCTTGATTTCCTGCTCCGACCCGAACCCCGCTTCCTCCAGGGAAATTTCCAGGTTGTAACGGAGGTCTGCCCCCTTGGATTTTTGGGCCCGGGGGCTCGCGGTTCCGAAGAAGTCTGCAAAAATTTCCTCGAAGAAATCATCAAAAGAATGGTTCCGGAAGATGAAATCTTCAGGTTCTCGGAACCCGCCGAACCCGCTCGGTCCCATGGAAGCACCGCGACGGTCATAGGCGGCGCGCTTCTGGGCATCCTGCAGGACCTCGTAGGCTTCGACGATTCGTTTGAAGTGTTCTTCCGCAGCTGGATTCCCCGGGTTTTTGTCTGGATGAAACTGGTGGGCAAGACGGCGGTAGGCTTTCTTAATCTCCTCCGTGCCGGCCAAAGGATCAATCCCCAGGAGGTCGTAATAATCCCTCTTGAACATCAATTGCCCTCTGTTTTCAACGGGCTCTTTTCTCTGGATACGATGACCTTGGCCGGTCGCAGGAGCCGCTCATGAAAGAGGTAGCCTTTCAGGACTTCGGAGATCACCCGGTGGGGCTCCTGGTCGCTTTCTTGATAAGAGATCGCCTCATGCTTCTCAGGGTCGAAGACCTCCCCCATAGCCGGCACAGGTTTAACGCCAAATCGCTCCAGGGTACTTAAGAACTGCTTCAGAGTGAGTTCTACCCCTTCCAAGAGGGAAGTGTTCTCTTTAAGGTCTTTTCCGTGGCCGATGGCTCGTTCCAAATTATCCAAAATGGGAAGGATGCTTCTCAGCAGGCTCTCGTTGCCAAATTTCATTAAGTCGGCCTTTTCCTTTTGCATCCGCTTCTTGTAATTCTCAAACTCCGCTCGCAAACGCAGCCATTTATCGAAGTTTTCACTTGCTTCCCGGGTCTTTTCGGCAAGTTGATCCTGAAGCCTTTCTAACGGCGTTTGGTCTTTCTTTTTCTCTGCGGGCTCCTTGGCCTTCTCGCTCTCCGACAAGGATTTTTCTTCTCCGGCCTCTTCCGCTTTCACCTCTATAAGATTCTCCCCCTTGGATTTCTGTTCTTCTTTACTTTTATTATCTTTTCTTTTCTCGCTCAAAATACTTTCTCCTCTCCCCCCTGGATCCCTCTCTCTGGACTTTCAAACGAACTTCCCCTCAATCCAGGCCTTCCAGAATTTGACCTACAATCCTTGCTGTATAATCCACGATGGGGATGATGATCGAGTAATCCATTCGCATCGGGCCGATCACCCCTAGCGTTCCCAGGGTGAAGTTCTCTTTGAAATAGGGCGCGGCGATCACGCTGCAGTCCCGCATTTCGTTGAACTCATTCTCCGCGCCGATGAAGATCTGGATGCCATGGGCGGATAAAGCCTTATCCAGGAGCTTGACGATTTTCGTCTTTTCCTCGAAGGCCAGGAGCAGAGCTCTCATCTTCTCCAGGTCAGCAAACTCGGGGGATTGGATGATGTTGGTCTGTCCTTCGATATAGACGTCCCCTTCCGCCTCGTCTTCCAGCGCTTTCTGGCTAAGCTGCAGGGCGCGGTACATCAGCTTATCGAAGAGAACCTTCTCCTGCTTCATCTCCTCCACGATCCTGCGCTTGGCTTCCCCCAAGCTCAACCCGCCCATGATCTCGGTTAAATACTTGCTGTATTTGTCCAGCTCATCTTGATCCATCGGCTCATCAGACTCAATGAGCTTATTTTGCACCTCCCCCGGTTGGGAGACGATGATCACCAGGATCTTTTTTTCACGCAGTTTAATGAACTCAATATGTTTGAAGATGTTGCTGCCGAAGCGAGGTACCAGAACCACCCCCGTCTGCTTGGAAAGCAGGGATAGCAATGAAGACGCGCGTTTCATCATCTCATTGATGTCCAGCTTTTCATCCTGCAGGCTCGTTTCGATCTGATCCCGCTCAACCCTGCCCAGCTTGCGCACCCGCAGGATACTGTCCACGTAGAGGCGAAAAGCCCGGTCCGTAGGCACCCGTCCGGCTGAAGTGTGCGGCTGGGATAAGAAACCCGTCTCTTCTAAGTCCGCCATCACATTCCGGATCGTCGCCGCGCTTAGCCCCATTTTGTATTTTTTCGACACCGTCCGCGATCCGACCGGCTCAGCGGTCTGGATATAATCCATGATGATTGCCTGAAGAATCTTCCGGTCCCTTTCCGTGAAAGTTTCGTTCATGGAACCACCTCTTTAGCACTCCAAAGAAAGGAGTGCTAAATAAAGATAGCAATAAACGACCTTCTTGTCAAGCATCGGTTTTGCTTTGGAAAATGGACTAAATCTCCTAAGGAGGAAAAGGGTTGCCATAATTTAAATTTATGGTACATATAGCAATAGAATGGAAATGAAAGGCCGGGAGGGAGATGGATGTCCGAAAGGCTATTTTCTTTAAAGGGCAAAGCTGCCTTGATTACCGGAGGAAGTCGCGGGATCGGGCGGGCCATTGCCCTGGCTTTTGCGGAGGCCGGTGCGAGCCTGGTGGTTTCCAGCCGGAATAAGCGACCCCCAGAGCTGGAGAAGGTGGCCGAAGAAATTCAGGCCAAAGGAGGAAAAGCCATGGCCATTCCTGCCCATGTGGGGAAGAAAGAGGATGTGCAAAACGTTGTTCAAAAGACCCTCAAAGAGTATGGCCGGATTGATGTTTTGGTCAACAACGCCGGTGCCAACCCGGTTTTAAGTACCCTGGTAGACCTGGAAGAAGAGGCCTTCGAGAAAGTATTAGAGGTCAACCTGAAAGGGGCTTTCTTGATGAGCAAAGCCGTGGCCAAGGAGATGATCAAACAGGGTGGAGGAAGGATCATCAACATCAGCTCCATCAGCGGACTGCGCGCCCGGGCAGATGGAACCGGAGCCTACTGCATCAGCAAAGCCGCCATGAACATGATGACCCAGGTGATGGCCCGTGAGCTCGCCCAGTATAATATTTTGGTGAACGCCATCGCCCCCGGTTCCATTAAGACGGAATTCAGCCGGGTGAACTGGATGGATCCCGAGCGCAGGGGCAGCGAATCAGAGAAATCGAACTCAAGCGATTCGGCGAGCCCGAAGAGGTCGTGGGCCTCGCCCTTTTCTGGCCTCTGAAGCCAGCTCGTTCGTCACCGGGGAGATCATCCGGGTGGACGGCGGACAGACGATATAACAGAAGGCAGAGAGCGTGGCGCATAGCGCATAGCGAAGAAACATATTTTCCTGCCTTTTGCGCTCTGCTCTTTGCGTCTAATCCTTTCGAAAGGAGAAAACAAATGGCAACTCCGACCTATGAAATCTACGCTCTCAAATATGCCGGGCCTTTCATCCGGCCGGCATCTATGGTCACCTGGTTCCAGGACATGGATAAGACGACTGAGATTAATTACTATATTTTTGCCATCCGGGGCGGCGGGGAAACGATTATCGTGGATTGCGGGTGCGCGCCCAAATTAGCCAGCGAGCGCAATCTGAACGGCTACGTGAATCCTGCCCAGGTTTTGAAAAGGATCGACATCGACGTTCAAAAAGTGAAACATTTGGTGGCCACCCATATCCATTTTGACCACATCAGCGGCGTAGAATTGTTCCCGCGAGCGACGATTTACGTCCAGGAAAAAGAGTTCCTTTTCTGGATTAAGAATCCGCTCGCCAAGAGGGCTCCCTTCATGCACACCACGGACCCGGTCGGCAATCGCTACCTGGCCAAGCTGGAGGGGACAAAGAGACTGAAGCTCATCCGCGGAGACAAAAAAATCCTGCCCGGGATTGGGCTCCTTCTCGCCCCGGGCCACACGATCGGCCTTCAGGTAGTGGCCGTAAATACCACCAAGGGGACAGCCATTGTGGGTTCTGACGCCGGCCATTTATTTTCCAGTTTCCGTACGGATATTCCCAGCGCTATCATTACCGACATGATCGCCTGGATGAAGAGCTTCGATAAGATCCGGGCCAAAGCTTCATCCATCGACTTGATCTTCCCGGGTCATGATCCTGCCCTGCTGAGAAACTACCCAAAGGTTGCTGAGGATGTGTCCCGATTGGTGTAAGGGATAGGCTTCGGGATGAAAGCTTATAGAGACATCTTTCTTCTAATCGCTTTTTTTACCCTCATTCGGCTTCTGGTTGCTCCTTCGTTTGGCCTGGGGGTCGATGAGGCTCATTATGTTTTATATGGTATCCATCTGGATATTAGCTATGTCGATCATCCACCCCTCGTAGGCTGGATCCATGCTCCCATTTATTACCTTTTGGGGACGAACGAGTTCCTCGCCCGACTGCCAGCCATCATTTTGTTTGCCCTCACCTCTTTCTTGGCTTATCGCTTTACCCTGGCCATTTCAGCTTCCCAAAAGGTTTCCTGGATCGCCGTCTTGGCCCTGAACAGCTCCTTCATGTTCAATGCTCTGAGCCTGTTGCTTTTACCCGATTCTATTTTACTTGTGCTGGTCTTTCTGCTGGTCTTCGTGGTTCGGAAAGTCGAAGAAAACTCGCAGCTAAAATATTTTATCTGGCTCGGGCTCATTCTGGGGCTGGCGGGTCTGACCAAATATACTTCTATTTTGCTTGTCCCCCCGCTTCTAATCTATTTGATCCTCCGCAAGAGATATGATTTAATTGTGTCCAAGAATATGATTATCTCCGCAGCCATTGCCTTCTTTTTAATTACGCCGGTCCTTTACTGGAATCTGCAAAACGATTGGGTGAGCTTTCGGTATCAGGGGAGTCACGTGTTTGGTTCATCCACGGTAAAACTGAAGCCTTTCTTTTTATCTCTCGCCGCCCAGGTGGGCAGCTATAGTCCTTTTCTGTTCGGGATTGCCTTTTATGGGTTTTTTAAAAGTTTCTTTTCAAAAAATGATCTGCTCCGCCTCTCCCTCCTTATCGGCGGAACCATCTTAGCCTTTTTTCTCTTTTCCTCGCTCTATGACGTCTCCCTTCCCCATTGGGGGAGTCTCTTTTTCCTTCTTTTCATTCCGATTGGGGTCTATTTTTTGAGCCTCGATGCCGGTAAAGCAAAAAGATACATCCTGAATTTTTCTGTCGGGATTAGCTTGATGGTAACCCTCTTCTTATATGTTGAACTCGCCGGCAAATGGTTCACTTTCCCTGATTTTCAATCCCCCTTTCGGGATGTTTACGGGTGGGCCACCATCGCCCGAGAGGCCAACGCGATTCTGCAAGAGAGTCCAGCCCCCAAAAAAGCTTTAGCCGTGATCGAGTGGACCCTGGGCAGCAGAATGATCTATTATTCCTTGCCTGATCACAACGAGGTTTTTGTTGTCGATCAGAGAAGAGATCAGTTTGATTTTTGGCAGAAAATTTCGCCTCTCGGATATGATCTGCTCTTTGTCGATTCCTATTTTTCTAAGGAAGATATCACCACAAAATTCAAATGCAGTGAGGTCTATGTTGTTAAAAGAGTCGATATTGTCCTGAACCAGGCCAAAGTCGACAGGATCGAATATATATGGTGCAAAGATTTTCAAGGGTTAAGAGATGACAAGCGTTAAAGCGAAAATAGCCATCTCGTTTGCCGTCGCGCTTGTGTTTATAGTGCTCAGCTATTTTTTCCTCGATGTTCCCATCGCTTTCCTTTGTAAAAGACTGGATAAAGGTGTTACTCATTTTTTTGGGATCATTACTGAATTCGGAATTTCCACTTGGTATTTGGTGGGCTCTTTTGGGCTCTTTCTAATTTTTAGCTTTGTCCACCGACAAAAGATGTATGCCTCCCGAGCCCTCTTTCTTTTTTCCTCGATCGCAGTGTCCGGGATAATCGCCAATATCATAAAAGTGATCCTAGGCCGTTATCGGCCGGAGATGTTATTTAAAAAAGGTTTATATGGCCTCAATTTTTTTAATTTCTCCTTTTTTAATTTCTCTCATGGGTTTACTTCATTCCCTTCCGGTCATACGGCCACGACATTTTCCCTCGCCTGGACCCTCTCCCTTTTTTTCCCGCGAGCGCGCATTCTGCTCATTGGCTTTGCTTTCTTGGTCGGGGCCAGCCGGGTGATCATAACCTCTCATTATTTAAGCGATGCGGTGGGAGGGGCCTATGTAGGCGTGATGAGTGTGTTGTTTTTAAAAGAATTCTTCTGCTCACCGGAAAAGAAGTTTTCCCGTGGGCTTAAAATGTAAATGGCCGGATGAAACCACAGGACGTACAGAAAGCACAGGGGTAGAAGGGAAGTGGTTAGATTTCTTAAAAGGAGGAAAAAATGAAAGTTCTCGGAATTTTGGGAAGTCCCCGGGTGGGAGGCAACAGCGATATCCTTTTGGATCAGGCCTTGACTGGAGCCAAGGAGGCAGGAGCCGAAGTAGAAAAGATCATCCTTTGCCAGAAGAAGATCTCCGGATGCCTGAACTGCGAAAAGTGCAACGAAACCGGGGTCTGCGTAATCAAAGACGACATGCTGGAGATCCACAAAAAGATCCTGGAAGCCGATGGCCTCATCCACAGCGTGCCCGTGTACTTCTGGGCCATGACCTCTCAGATGAAAGCTTATTTGGATCGCTGGTGCGCTTTCTTCGATGCGGAGTGGCGCTGGCATAAGGCTTATTATCCCAAGATGAAGGGGAAGAAGATCGGGCTCATCACGGTCTGTGCAGACCCGAATGTTTCTACAGCCGACCCTATCGTGCATAGCTTCAAAAGCACCGCTGACTTTTGCAAGCTGAAATGGATTGGCACAGTCCAAGCCTCGGCTGCAGCAAAAGGAGAAATTGCCAAGAATGAGAAGGCCAAGAAAGAAGCCTACGAGCTGGGGAAAAAGGGAGCTGTATCCTGATTGCCCATCCAAAAAATGAGAAGGCCAGAACCTCCTTGCCTGGCCTTCTCCCATGCTAAGCTTATTTTTCTATTTGGCCACTTCCAATCAAATAAGCTCTCTTTCAGCTGAAGTTTTCACCGAATTTTTTCTCCAACTGATCTAAAAAAAGTGTCATGATCCTTTTAATTCCCTGCAAATTCCCCCGCCGGCCTAACATCTCTTCCGCCCTTTGAATATATTTTCCATCCTCAAGTTCGTCTCCACAATTCTGGATTAATCTCTGAATGCTTTCCAAGGAAGATTCCAGGTGAAATTGTAGCCCGATTACCCGCCCCTTATACTCAAATGCTTGATTGGGACATCCTTCACTTTCTGCGATTCTTATACCTCCTGGAGGAATGGAAAACGTATCCCCATGCCAATGAAACGCGATAAACTGGGCCGGTAAGGGACGGAAAATCGCAGAATTTTTGGCCTCTGGAGTTAGACGGACCGGATACCAGCCAATTTCCTTGTAAGGATTTTTAAAAACTTTCCCTCCGAGGACGTCGGCGACGAGTTGTGCGCCGAGACAGATCCCCAGGACGACTTTTTGTTGGGCAATTGCCTCGGCAATGAATTTCTTCTCCCTTTTGAGCCAGGGGTATTCTTTTTCTTCATAGATATTCATCGGTCCGCCTAAAATGATCAACCAGTCAAATTCACTGATCTGGGGAAAGGGATCATTGTTGAAGAGCAATGTTCGGGAAACGCTATGGCTCTTATCTTGCGCCCACATCTCGATATGAGCCAAGTCTTCAAATGGTACATGCTGGAGAGAATGGAGTCTCATATTTCTGCCCCTTTGCTCAACTTCGGTTATCAAGAATAGAATACACCTTGAATTTTACATGGACAAGGATTTTTGCAGAAAGGGGATGGGTTTCAGGGGAGGATTTGCCGCGCCATCTAAGGGACAAGGGGGCGGAGCAATCGCATAACTTCCTTCCTTCTTTACTTGCTTTTTGGGAGTGCTCGAATCTCTCCCGTTTCCTGGACTATTACCCGGAAACCTTCAAGGAATATGTGGAATTTTTCCCTTTCCTCATTTTCTCAAAAAGGGTATAATATCATGGCGGAAAAGGAAGGAGTCTCGCTTAATATAAATGAAAAGAATTTGGTGGCTATTTATATTTTTCTTTGTAGCAATGGAGATTTGTATGCCATTACAAAGTGAGGTAACTAAACCCGTTCCCTTTCGCACTCTTTCCCATCCAGAGCAATGGACTCTCGGGGACGAGCCTGCCTATCTTGCGGTTACAGAGAAAAATTGGTCTAAATATTACTCGAGTCCACCTGGAGGCTCTGATTTTGCTGCCTACATTTATGTTGTTGCTTCTTTGGGGATGAAGCCTAGTCCGGGTTATACGATTAAGATTGCACAAATCCAGCAACAAAAAGAGAGAATAACAATAAGAGCTGAACTAGGGGAGCCTGATCCGAAAAAGTTTTACGCTCAGGTTATAGTATATCCCCTTGCAGTGGCACAAATACCTATTGGTAAGTTTGAGCAGCGCGGCCTATTGAGGTTCGTTTTCATCGATCAAAAGGGCCGACAGCTCGCAACAGTGGAAACAGAAATTTAGCGTGCACATCGAGTAAGTCCGTGACATAAAAAAAGGAGAGGTGAGCCAAGAACTCATCTCTCCTTTGATAAACGTTCCCGATGACACTACTTGACCGCATTATAAGCGTTAAGTCGCTTGATGCGATATTTTGACCACATGGTGCCGGCCTGGTCCGCCGTGGTCAGAATTTTGTTGCGAACAGCTGTATTAGTATTACCTGTCCCATACTTTGTTGCCCAAACCAGCGCTGCCACCCCGGCCACATGCGGCGTAGCCATGGAAGTACCGCTAAGAGAACCATAGTTCAGGATACCAATCTGATTGCTGTGATTGGGCAGGGTGGAGAATATGTTTACGCCAGGGGCTGCAATATCTACCCAGCTGCCATAATTAGACCAGCTCGCCTTGGCATCATTTTGGTCTGTTGCCGCGACCGCAATACAATTCGCATAGTAGGCAGGATACGAGGGTAAACTGGTGTTACTATTCCCGGCAGCCGCTACCAGGACACAACCCTTATTCCAGGCATAATTTACGGCATTCTGTAACGTTGTTGAGGACGAAGTTCCCCCAAGACTCATATTGATTACCTTCGCTCCATTATTAGCCGCCCATATAATACCATTGGCTATCCAGCTATAATAGCCGCTGCCGGTGTCATCCAGAACCTTTACGTTCATAAGGCTTGAGTTGAAGCCAACCCCTGCCACTCCTACACCGTTGTTGGTAATAGCGGCTGCAATGCCAGCTACGTGAGTGCCATGGCCGTATAGATCATCGACAGTCGAGCTCGTTGTGAAATTATTATTGGCCACAATCTTGGCCGCTAAGTCCTCATGGTTCTGGTCTATACCAGTGTCACATATAGCTATTTTTACAGTGGATAACCCCTGGGTGACATCCCAAGCTTTAGGTGCCTGGATTTTAGTCATGCCCCACTGATTTCCAAAATAGGTGTCATTAGGAGTGTAGGTCGCATAGGCGATATAATCAGCCTCGGCAAATTCGACCCACCCCTCTTGGTAGTAATTTCTTAGCATCTCCCGGACTTTATTCTTAGGGATTTGTACCACATGAACATCCAGTTCTGGAATGACATCCAATACACTGCCTCCATGGAATTGGTGGATGGCAGCTTTTACGTTTTCTGGTGTGGTCGCATGGAACTTAACCAGAATCCGGTCAGGGGCAAAGGATAAGTGGTTGGAATACTGTTCCCAATCATCATTTTGAGACCATGCGGATTGAACAATGACCAGCGATACCAGGATTGAAAGCACCAATGCCATTTTTCCAAAAGAAATTTTCCTCTTCATGTTCCCCCTCCTTTTTTTAATTTTTTCCGCAGGCATTTTTCCAGTCCTTTTTGCTTAAAGGCGGTTAATAAGTTGCAGAAAAAAATGGTAGAAAGCTAATAAATAGCAAAATATATACCAGCAAGATTATTATTAATAACACATTGTTTTTTTTTAATTTTATACCTTAGCTCAATTATTCTAATGGTTCAAAAATGGAAGAAGTTTTCCTTTTTTCCCCCAATCTTGTTCTATTCTTCCTTAATGTTTTTCCCATCTAATTTCTGAAAAATAGCCTATTCGAATATAAGAAATAAAAAACCCCATTCTCTTTAAAGAGACGGGGTTTCAATTTTCTCTCCGCAGGCATTTTCTCACCCTATATGCGTTAAAGGAACAATGAGCGGGCCACCTTACAGAAATTACAGAAGTAATCATACGAGAAAGGCAAGAATTCTGTCAATAAATAAATTAACCGAAATTCTTACAGCAGTTTGGCCTCCAGAAGCCCCTTTTTACGTGATTTAGGACAAAAATAGGGCCCTCCTTCCTTCCTTTCTTTCTTTCTTTTCTCTCCCAGATTTTACGAAATCTTTACTTTCTATTTTCCTATTTTACGGCTTCAAAAGATATGGGTCCTCTTGGTTCAAAACGAAGAAAACATTTCCTTTTTTCATAAGCTCGGTTAATATTTTGGCATGACATCACAGAAAACCTCTCCCTTTCCTCTAACGCCGCTTCTAATTCTCGTAGTAATCTTTTATCTAAATTTTGTTTCCCGGGTTGTGCTGGCACCGCTCCTCCCTGTGATTGAAGGAGAGTTAGGCATGGGGCATGGGGAAGCCGGGTCTTTATTCTTTTTCATCGCCGCCGGTTACGGCGCGGGGCTATTAGGATCAGGGTTCATCTCTTCCCGGCTGATCCACCGGCACACGATCACGTTGTCAACTATAGGGGTGGGAGGGGCTATTCTGGTGGTATCCCGCTCCGCTTCAGTCAACGGGATGCATGCCGGACTTGTTCTCGTTGGTATCTTTGCGGGGTTTTATCTTCCATCCGGAATCGCCACATTAACAGGCCTGGCCAATAAGGAAGATTGGGGAAAAGCATTGGCGATCCACGAACTGGCTCCCAATTTAGGTTTTATTACAGCTCCATTGCTTTCCGAAGCTTTGCTAAAATTTTTTTCCTGGCGGGAATCTCTGGCCATGCTGGGTTCTTTATCTATTCTCATGGGTCTTCTCTTTTTGTTTTTCGGCCAGGGGGGAAAGGACAGGGGCGAACCCCCCCGCCTCCAATCGATGCATACAATTTTAAGGAGTCCTTCCTTCTGGATTATGACAACCCTGTTCACGGTCTCAATCGGGTCAAGTATCGGAGTCTATACGATGATGCCCCTTTTTCTTGTGAGCGAAAGGGGAATGGATCGAGCGTGGGCCAACACCCTCATTGGACTTTCCCGAACTTTTGGGATCTTAGTTCTTTTCTTCTCAGGCTTGATCATAGATCGAGTGGGGCCCAAACAAGCCATGACCATATTCCTGACAGCAACCGGCGTGTTCACCCTTCTGCTGGGGCCTATCCACGGTTCGGTGACAACCCCCGCACTCATATTCTTTCAGGCTGCCGCGACAGCGTGTTTATTCCCTGTGGGTTTTACGATTATCTCGCTGGTTTTTCCACCCCACCTGAGGGGTGTAGCAGTATCGTTGGTTATGTTCATTGGATTTCTTCTCGGAGGCGGGGCCATCCCGTCGGGTATCGGACACTGGGCGGAAGCATTCTCCTTCTCTTCTGGCTTCTCCCTTTTGGGCGTCTTTATTCTGGCGATGTTAACTCTCTTCCTGCGGACAGCGACTCGCCTCCATCTTTCTGAATAAAAGAAGACGTATTTGTCCTTTCGCCTTTCTCCTTGTGCCTAATGCCTTACGCCTTTTTTTGAGGTGGCCAGGTGGGCCGGGGAGACATGAAACGATCTTTCAGCCCATCCACAGTGAACTCTTTAGACTTGCAGAAGTTGATCACTCGCCGCTCCCAGTCCTCGATCAGGTGGGCCGCTTTGGGTACGTCCCTGGCAATCTCTAAGGGGATAGCGATGACCCCATGCTTGTCGCCCATGATCAAGTCGCCTGGTTTTACCACCAGCGCTCCTACCTTGATTGGAATGTTTACTTCGACCAGATGGACGTAGGCGTGAGAAACGCTCACGCAGCTCGCGAAGAAATGGAACCCCAACTCTCTCACTTCGTCCAGATCCCGTACAGACCCATCCGTAACCGTGCCGACGCACCCCAGAGCTTTGTGGATGTTGGCGTTGACCTCTCCCCAGAATGAACCGATGACCGGTCGGTCTAAGTCGTGAATCACCGCCACTCTGGGCTCCGGTATCTTGCCCATCACCTCCCACCAATCCGGCGGCTGAATCCGGCGGCCTTCCGCAGAATCCGCGCTTATGACGGCAGTGGCGGCGTAGCCAATCATCGGTCCTAATTCCGGGAAGATGCATTGGATATCCGGAAGCATGAATCCTTCATTCCGGGGACGGATGTTGAAGAGCTCGATGGCGTTGGAAAGGGCGCAAGTAGGCCACCGACGCAGCGCTTCCAACTCTTCGGCGCTGAGATATTTGGGCATTTTTTCCTCCTGCTTGTTATGGGACAGCCGATATATATTTATTGACTCATAAAACCTACTAAACGAAACAACGGCAGTTTGTCTTGATGAAAGCTTACCGAATCAGATTCAACGAGTCAACAGGAATTGAACGCTTACCCGGCCCTAAATTTTCATGGATCCACTGTTTTTCTTTCTCCTCTCCTCTTTATCGTGGCCCAGGCGGGATGGAGAGAGAAATCATTGCCTCTTTTTGGGGAAGCCAATCCCGCCAACGGCGGGACGGGGCCTGGGAATGAGGTGGGCCAGCGAGCCAAACCAGTTGACATCTGCAGCGAATATGTGAAAAAATTCTTTTAAGAAGAATACCATTCTTTCTAATCTTATGATTCAACAAATCACCATCATCGGCGGGGGGCTGGCAGGATGCGAGGCTGCCTGGCAGGCTGCCAAGAGAGATGTATCTGTCCTCCTCTACGAGATGAAACCCGAACGTTTTTCCCCGGCCCATGTTTCCCCTCATCTGGGTGAACTGGTCTGCAGCAATTCCCTGCGCTCCAACTCCCTCCATAACGCCGTGGGGTTGCTGAAGGAAGAATTGCGCCGGCTGGATTCCTTAATCATGGGTGTTGCCGAAGAGACCCGCGTCCCTGCGGGCGATGCACTCGCCGTTGACCGGCAGGCTTTTGCCGCAAGCATCACTGCCCGCCTGCAGGCCATCGACCCGGTTCGAATCCTGCGGGAAGAGATCACCCAAATCCCTCCGGAGGGTATTGTGATCATTGCCTCCGGGCCGTTGACCTCTCCCTCCTTGGCGGAATCCATTAAAAAGCTTACGGGCGAAGAATCCCTCTATTTTTATGACGCCATCGCCCCCATTGTCGACGGAGACAGCCTGAATAAGGATGTGGTTTTCCGCGCCTCGCGCTATGGTGAAGGAAACGATTACCTGAATTCCCCCATGACTCAGGAAGAGTATGAGCGCTTTGTGGATGAGCTATGCAAAGGAGAAAAGGTTCCCTACCGAGAATTTGAACGGCCAGTGTTTTTTGAGGGCTGCCTGCCAATCGAGGAGATGGCCGAAAGAGGGCGAGAAACCCTGGCTTATGGCCCGATGAAGCCGGTCGGCCTCAAAGATCCCCGCACCGGAAAGCTTCCTTATGCAGTCGTCCAGTTGCGGCATGAAAATGGACGGGGCACAGCTTTTAATTTAGTCGGTTTCCAGACTAAGTTGAAATGGAAAGAGCAGGACCGCATCTTCCGCCTGATCCCTGGCTTAGAGAAGGCTCTATTCCTTCGTTTCGGCAGCCTACACCGGAATACTTTCATCCATTCGCCTTCTTTACTGCAAAAGACTTTGCAGCTAAAAAAGGAGCCACGAATTTTTTTTGCCGGGCAAATCACCGGCGTTGAAGGATACGTGGAGTCAGCGGCCATGGGGCTTCTGGCCGGGATGAATGGTGCCCGCCTGACTCAAGGAAATCCCTTGGTTTCCCCCCGCAGACAACGGCGATGGGCGGGTTGGTGCATTACATCTGCGATCCACAAGTTAAGGAATTTCAGCCCATGAATGTGAACTTTGGCCTCCTCCCCCCACTGGGGGAAAGCCGGAAAGGGAGGGATAAACGCAAGGCCCTCGCCGAACGGGCCTTGAAAGATTTAGAAGAATGGAACGAAAACTCTTTCACCGCGGAGAGCGCAGAGGACGCAGAGTTGATAAGAAATTCTAAATTCTAAGCACGAAAGCCTAAACAAGCACAAATGATCAAAATACAAATGATCCAGACAAGACAGTTTGGAATTTTTGTAATTAGAATTTTGGATTCATCAAAAAATACCTTTCAAATCCCCCCAGACCCCCCTTTGCAAAAGGAGGGAAAAGAGGGCATTTTCATCGTTCGCGGGTCTCGAAGCCATCAGGAAAAATCGGTTTAGGATTTAGATATTGGAAATTAGAATTAAGGATTACTATTTAGATCTTGCTCTGCGCTCTTTGCGAGCTCTGCGGTGAATGATTCTGAAAAGGTATGACAAGAATCTCTATCCCCGTAAAGACAGAGATCCTCATTGTCGGGGCAGGGCCGGCCGGCTCGACCCTGGCCTATCAAGTGGCCAGGTTGGGCATCGATGTGCTCCTTCTCGATAAGGCCAGATTTCCCCGGGGAAAAACCTGTGCAGGAGGAATTAACATGCGGACTCTCCGACTGCTTCCTTTTGACCTCGCGCCTGTGGTGGAAAGAGTCATCACCGGCATTTCTTTTACCCGTAACTTCGAGGACAATATTCTCCGGCGTCATCCCGAACCTCTCATGGTCACGGTGATGCGGGAAAATTTCGATCATTTCCTGGCCAAGCAAGCACAGCAGGCCGGCGCCAATTCTTTGACGAAACCCAATTTCTATCCCTCACCCAGAAAAGCGACGGCGTACAGGTGGAAACCTCTTCCGGAATCTGTTCGGCGAAATTCCTGATCGGGGCGGATGGCGCCCAAAGTGTTGTGGCCAAAAAGTTGGAGGTGATGCAGGAGACATCCCATATCCTCGCCATGCACAGCGAGATCCCTACCTCATTGCTCCCCTGCGGAACAGGATGTCATCCATATCGACTGGGGAAGCCTAAGGGAGCTACGCCTACCTTTTCCCCAAGAAAAATTTTCTTTCCCTGGGCGCAGGGGGATTCGGCGTCCCTTCCGCCAAGATCAAAAATTACCAGGGGGCTTTCCTGGCCACCCGTTGGCAGAAAGAAGAATCTCCTCCCTTTCAGCGCAGCCGGGTTCATGATTCCCCTCCGAAAAAAGCGAAGCCCTATCCAGGAAGGCCGATGCCTGCTCCTCGGAGATGCCGCCGGGTTAGCCGATCCTTTTACCGGGGAAGGCATCTATCCTGCCATCCGCAGCGCCCAGATTGCTGCCTCGGTGTTGCCGGAAGCCCTGAAGAACGGTTGGAATTCCCTGAAACCCTACCAGGAAGCGGTTGACTGGGAGTTAATGCCTGAGTTGGAATGTTCCCGTCTCTTTCGAGAGCTTTTCAACCTTCGCCCTTCTTTTCCACCGAAAAATCGCCTCCGAAGACCGCTGGTGGAATGCCATGGCAAAAATCATGAGGGGAGAAAAGACCTTTCTGGACGTGAAAAAGAAGCTGAGACTCATCGGAGGCTTGCTGCTAAGGATGGCGAGATGATAATGCCCGAGGGCGCACGGCGTAGGGCGTTGGGCGCAGGGCTGAAAAAAAGGGGATTGGGAGTTAGGTGTATGAAGCAGGATAAAGGGTTAAGTGTTGCGTATTATGCGGTGAGAGAACATAGCGTTTTTCGCCTTGCGCCTCGGTCTTGCCGCCCAAGCGAGGCAATTTTCATGGCGCGCCAGGGAGGAGAGAGGTGACGGGGGCTCCCCTCCGCCGGGATGAGATTCTAACCTTTTTTCAGCTCATAGATCAACCGCAACCCTTCCAGGGTCAAAAACTCGTCCACTTCCTCGATGCTTTTAGAATCGGCCGCGATCAATGACGCCAAGCCGCCGGTGGCGATCACTTTCGGGTCCGATTTAACTTCTTCTTTCATCCGCCGGACAATCTCATCCACCAGACCCACATAGCCGAAGATAATTCCGGCCTGCATGGAATGCACAGTATTTTTCCCCACGACGCTCTTGGGTTTTACCAGCTCTACCCGGGGAAGCTTCGAAGCCCGCATGAAGAGGGCTTCACTGGAGATCCCCAGGCCGGGAGCAATCGCTCCCCCCATGTACTCGCCTTGGGGAGAAATGTAATCAAAAGTTGTGGCCGTCCCGAAGTCCACCACGATCAGGCTTCTTTTGTACTTGTGGTAGGCGGCCACGGCGTTAACGATCCGGTCTGCCCCTACTTCCATCGGGTTGTCCGTGAGGACTGGCATCCCGGTATCCACTCCAAATTCAACGAGGAGAGGCTTACGATGAAAATATTTTTCCGAGAGCTCCAGGAGCATGCTCAACATGGGGGGCACGACGCAGGAGATGGCGATGCCCTTAATCTCTCCGGGGGAGGTGGACCGGGAGGAAAAGAGGTTGCGTACCAGGATCCCATACTCGTCGCTGGTGCGATCGCGCTCTGTCCAGATGCGCCAGTTGTCCACCAAGCGCGCCCCATCGTAGATTCCCAATACCGTATTCGTGTTGCCGACATCGATCACTAAGAGCATAAGGATACCCCCATCAAGGTCTATTTCATACAGTAAATTTGGTTTTCCCAGTGGATCCTTAAAGGCGTAAGCTGACATCCCCAGCGATAAAGCGCTGGATTTTCCCTTCCTGGTTGACCAACAAAAGGGCGCCGTCCGTGTCCAGGCCCAGGACCTGTCCTTCGTATTTTTTATCCATCACCGTGAGGGTAGCCCATTTTTGGTTGACCCAGGATAGCCGGTTCCACTCATCCCGCAGCCTAGGCGAGAACCGCTCTTTCAGGAAAAGAACATACTCCTTCTCCAGTTCTTCGAAGACCTCCGCGGCCACCTTCGCCCGGGAGAATTCCCTGCCCGCTTCGGCTCGCAGCGAGGTGGCCATCTCCCGCAAATCCGGGGGAATGTCTTCCTTCTGCCAGTTCACGTTCACGCCCACCCCCAGGATGATGAATCGAGTCCTTGGGCCTTCGGCTTCCATCTCCGATAGGATCCCGGCTACTTTTTTCCCGTGGACGAAGATGTCGTTGGGCCATTTGATGCGGGCGTCCAGGCCTGTCGCCCTGGCCAGAGCATTCGCCCCGGCCACCCCCGCCAGAAGCGTGATCTGCTGCGCGCCAGCAGGGGGAACAGGCGGCCTGAGGATGATTGAAGCGTACAGATTGACTCCGAGTGGAGACTGCCATTGCCGTCCTAATCGTCCCTTTCCTTTTGATTGGGAGTCAGCTAGGATGACCAATCCCTCCCCTGCCCCTTTCAAAGAATGGTCGCGCGCCTTCTGGTTAGTGGAATCGACCTCCGGAAAAAAAAGGATCTCCCTCCCGACCAACTTACCCTTTCGGGCTTGCCGAAGCTCCTCGACCCAATTCCAAGTGCAGAGATCCAAGCTTCCGACGCTCATGAGAGACGAGTGTTAAGAGTTGAGTGTTAAGTGTTGAGGGTGTAAGGAGTCGGGGGTAGGGTGTTGTATGTAAAAACACGCGTCGACCCTTTCCCCCTTAAGCCTTGCGCCTCTCGCCTTGCGCCTTACGCCTTACTATAGTGAACGACAAAAGAAAGTTGGCATTGCATGTTCGGCATTCCCTGGAGAAATCCCCCCAAACCCCCCTTTATGAAAGGGGGGCAAGGGGGGATTTTGGATGGGAATTTTTAGGTTCCATTGAGAGTCCATCTAATGTCAACTTATTTAAGCCGTTCCCAATATCTATTTTCTTTTATCCAGGATCCGTTTGGCCTTGAAGGTTGTCCGCTCCAATATGCCGAAGTTTTCGATGCGGATTTCCGGAGTAACCATGAGTTCCTCCTTGAGGTCCTTCTGTAGGCGCCGCGTGAGGGCCTGTCGATCTTCCTGAGGTTGCAGGCACTCGCACACGACCGTGCAAACATCCGTGTAGGCTCTTTCGTCCCTTGTAAGTTCGATGATGAACTCATCTCCCAGTTCCCTGTAACTTCGCACGACCTTTTCCACCTGCACGGGATAGAACTTGGCCCCCCGGTAAATGACCATATCATCGGCCCGCCCCAGGATTCCGCCCACGGAACGGGCGTGGGTGCGGCCGCAGGAACACGGAGTAGATTCGTAACGGGCATAATCGTTGGTCCAGTACCGAATCATCGGTGTGGCCTCCCGGGTCAGGTGGGTGATGACCAAAACCCCCATCTCTCCCTCGGCACAGCGGTCCAGGGTGTCGGGATGGATGACCTCAATGATATAATGGTCCTCCGCCCAGTGTAACCCCGCCTTGGCCGTACACTCCGATGCAAACGTGGGGCCGATCTCAGCCAGCCCGTAATAATCATAGGCGTCGATTCCCAGACCTTTCTCAATTTTTTCTCTCGTGGCCGCGGTCTCTGTTCCTCCTTCTCCGCCAAAACATCCCAGCCTAAGTTTCATCTGCTGCGGGGCAACTCCCCGCTCCCGCAGGTTCTCGGCGATATGCAAGGCAAATGAGGGGGTGCACAGGAGCACCGTTGACCCAGGGTTGAGCAGATAATCGATCTGCCGGCCGGTCATGCTGGCCCCGATGGGGATCACGAAACAGTTCAGTCGCTTGCCCGCGTAATGCGTGGACATGCCGGCTACCCAGAGGCCGTAGCTGAAGCCGTTTTGGATGACATCTCCGGGCCGGACCCCGAAGCTCCACATGGTCCGGGCTGTAACTTCCGTGATGTTCTCCACATCTTTTTCTGCCCAGATTGTGTTCACCGGGGTGCCGGTCGTGCCGGTGGAAGGGTGAAGTTCTCTCCAGTCTTTTGCCGGGGCCACGGTGTAACGTCCGAAGGGGGGGTGCTTGATCTGCTCTTCCCGAAGCTCCTGTTTGGTCACCACGGGCACATGGACCAGGTCATCCACGGTCTTGATTTGGGCAGCTTTCAGACCGGCCTTCTGGAACTTTTCCCGGTAAAATTCCGACCTGGCCAAACACCGGTGCACCTGCCAGCGGAGCCGCTCGTTCTGCAGCTCCCGCAGGGCCTTCCGACTGATCCTTTCGATTTCTGGATGTAAGTATTTTCCCTTACCCATCGATTGCCCTCCTTTTGCGTCACAACTTTTCCTCTGGCCATCATCCATTTCTGGTTTCCCGTCTTTGATCCTCCGTCTCCCGTCTCCGATCCCGAGTCATTTTTCTCACACCGCTAGGTATTTCCGGACGATCTCCTCGTTCTGCCAGATGCTTTCCATATCTCCCTGGTAATGAATGAGTCCTTTCTCGATGATGTATCCCCTGCCGGCGACCTTGCGGCAAAATTTTAAATTCTGGTCGGCGAGCAGGGCGGCCAAAAGCCAGAGGTGCATGATCCCTCTCCCCGGGAGACTGTGTCGCAATTTGCAGAATCGTAAGCCCCAGGCGGGAGGGCATTCTCTCCGAATCATAAGGTCCCGCCACGGGCGGGATTCTTCCACAGGTCGAGGCGGGCTGGAAACTCAATATTTCCGCCGTCCTTCGGAACCGCCCACCCTTTGTGGAAACACCTCGGAGAGCTTTGGATGACTTCCGCACCCGCCGATGTCCCGCCTTGGGCGGGATTCATGCCCTCCTGCCTAAGTTATGACACAGTCTCCGGGTCTCACTTGCCAATCTTGATAGGCTCAAAAGGCGGGTTGCGATAGTAGTCCTTCGCAGGAATCACTTTTAAATCTCCCAGGATAGGAATCGGATAATTCGGGTCTTTTATTACCTTTCCCGCAGGAACCGTGTAAATCGCCTGGTGGTCTTCCGGCCGGAAGAATCTTTTGCCACCTGGAGTCATGACTTCCATTCCCTCTAAGGCTTTGATGAGGTCCGCCGTTTTCAAACTCCTGGTCTTTTCCACAGCAGCCTTGAAGGCATAGAGGGTGGAATAAGAGGTCTCCGCCGAATAGTTGGGGAGGCGTGCCCACCGCTTGCGGAAGTTCGCCACAAAAGCTTTGTTCTCGGGGGTATCGGGATAATTGTGGATATATCGGGCAGTGGCCCATAAATTATTTTTAAACTTGTCCGCTTCCACCTCTCTGGCGATTCCTTCCAAAACATCTACCGAGCCACCCATGCACTGGAACCAGGCCTGGATCTTGTCGAAGACCCCGAGCATAAGCGCTTGCCGGAGAAGCATCACCCCCTCCCCGGCCCAGGGCGTGGCTTGGATGGCATCAGGGTTGGCCGCCATCACTGCCGAAATGTGGGAAGAAAAATCCATCGTCCAGAAGGGAGCCCAGGCGATGGCCACAAATTCCACGTCCGGGCGGTATTTCTTTAAGGTATCTTGGAAAAGAGCCCATGAAACATACCCATACTCGTAATCCGAGTGGATCCCCGCCCATCTCTTGATGTTGGGAAAATCCTTGAAAATCAACGCCGCCAGGATGCTTTCCTGATAGACCGGGACGGATATACGGAAGATTTGCTTAATCCCTTTGCCAGCAACCAGCTCTTCGGTCAATCGATGGGTAGCCGCGTGGGTAAACATGCATATGCGGTCGAGCTCAGGGAGAACAGGGCCAATGGCCATGGAGCTGCCGCTGGAATCCACCCCAAAAAGAAAATGGGCTCCCCACTCGGTGGCCAGGTACCTGGCATTTTTCACTGCCACTGCCGGCTTGAGCTCCTCGTCCATGAACTTCAGTTCCAGCTTGCTCCCGAGGATTCCGCCTTTGGCATTGATCTCTTCGATGGCCAAGGTCGAACCGGCGATCATTTGCCAGCCATAATCGGCATGGGCACCGGAGGTGACTCCCTGCCCGCCGATCTTGATGACATCGACCCCCAAAATTTTCTTCTTGGGTTTGGTCTGAGCCGGAGCTTTCTCTTTTTGGGGGGCTGCTTCCCCTGCCCCTCGGATTCCCAAAGCCATCCCGCCAATTCCGGCGGCAGCTGCCGCTTTCAAAAACATCCGGCGACTGATCTTCTTTCTCTCGCTCATCGGTTCTTCCTCCCTTCTTGAGCTTTTTGGGCAATCCCCGTCCGTGGATCCTTTTCAACCCCTCCCCGCCGAGGAATTATCACCCCCTCTTTTCTTTTATTTTGGATTCGGACTCCTGAATTCTTATTTTTTACCGATTAAGAGCCGGGCTGCGTCTTTGGCAAAGTAGGTTAGAATGAGGTCGGCTCCGGCCCGTTTGATCGCCGTCAGGACCTCCATCATCACCCGTTCTTCCTCCAGCCATCCGCGCTGGGCTGCGGCCTTGATCATGGCATACTCCCCGCTTACGTTGTAAGCGCCCACGGGAATATTAAACTCTTCGCGGACTGCCCGGATGATATCCAGGTAGGGAAGCGCGGGTTTGACCATGATAATATCCGCCCCTTCCTGAACATCGAGCCATACTTCCCGCATGGCCTCACGGGCGTTGGCCGGGTCCATCTGGTAGGATTTGCGGTCTCCAAATTGGGGCGTGGATTCAGCGGCTTCCCGGAAAGGGCCGTAAAAACCAGAGGCGTGCTTGGCTGCGTAGGACATGATGGGAATGTTCTCAAACCCACTCTGGTCCAGAGCCTCCCGAATCGCCTGTACTCTTCCATCCATCATGTCGGATGGGGCGACCATATCGGCTCCGGCCTCGGCATGAGAGAGAGACATTTTCGCCAGGAGTTTCAGGGTGGCATCATTATCTACCTGATCCTTGACCACCACCCCGCAGTGCCCATGGCTCGTGTACTCACAAAGGCAAACGTCGGTAAGGACCGCCAGCTCCGGAAGCTTGTCTTTTATCGCCCGAATGGCCTGTTGGATGATTCCCGACCGGGCATAGGCCTCTGACCCCCGCAGGTCCTTTTTCTTAGGGATGCCAAAGAGGATGACCGCTGGCACACCCAACTGGGAAACCTCCTCCGCTTCTTTGACCGCCAAGTCTACGGAGAGTTGGGCGATCCCGGGCATGGAGCGGATCTCCTTCTTGACCCTTCGACCATGGGTGACAAAGAGCGGATAGATGAAATCATCCGCGGATACCTTCGTCTCCCGCACCATCCTTCTTAGGGTTTCATTCTTCCTCAAGCGTCGCGGACGATAAACTGGAAAATACATATTTCACTCCGTTCTCGTGCAAAATGAAAAATGTAAAGGGTCTGTATTTTCAATCTTGAATTTTGCAATTTGCATTTTTCAATTGGCCATTAATATTTTTTTGGATTTTGGATGAATCTAGGCGCCATTCTTCCAGGCTTGCACTCTTGCCAACCCTTCTATGAACTTCCTTTCCTTCTCCGTTAGGGCCTCCGCCTTTTCCTTCTCCTTCTCCACCGCCTCTGGCCGGGCTTTGTGCAAGAATTCTTCGTTCTGAAGCTTCAGATTGATCCGTTTCAACTCCCCTGTGATTTTTGAGATTTCCTTTTGCATCCGTTTCTCTTCATCATCCAGGTTGATTAATCCTTTTAAGGGTAAGAAAACTTCCACCTCCCCGACCACTGAAGTGGCCGAGGCCTTTGGTTTTTCTCCCTCGGACTGAATGGCAATCTTCCCGGCCCGGGCGAGACTTTCCACGTAAATCCGGTTCCCCTCCAGGGTATTTAGGGCTCCCCGGTTTTTGCTCTGCAAGACCACTTCCACCTGTTTAGCCGGGGGAAGATTTAATTCGCTGCGCAAGTTGCGGATGGCCCCGATTACGCCCATGACCAACCCCATCTCGGCTTCTGCCCCTGGCTCCATTTCGCTCTCATTGACTCTGGGAAACTCAGCCACCATGATGGAACCCTCATTTCCGGGGAGGCCCTGCCAGATTTCTTCGGTGATGAAGGGCATAAACGGGTGGAGGAGCCGGAGGGAGATGTTCAGGACTCGGAGGAGAACGCTCTGGGCCACCCATTTCTGGGCGGGATCCTTCTCTTGGTAAAGGATGGGCTTGATCAGTTCGACATACCAATCGCAGAATTCGTGCCAGAGAAACTGGTAGATGGCCGAAGCAGCTTCGTTGAATTTATAGTTGTCTAAACCCTGGCGCACTTCAGAGAGGGTGTGGTTCACCCGGCTAAGGATCCACCGGTCGGCCAGTGTCAAGTCCGCTTCCCCCACGGACTTGTGGGGGTCGTGACCGGGCAAATGACTCAGGGTAAAGCGGGAAGCGTTCCAAATCTTGTTGGCGAAATTTCGGTAGCCCGCCATACGATCTTCCGACAGTCGGATGTCCCGGCCCTGGGCAGCGAAGGCTGCCAGGGTAAACCGGAAGGCATCGGTACCGAATTTCTCGATGACCAGCAAGGGGTCGATCACGTTGCCCCGGGACTTGCTCATCTTCTGCCCCTCAGCGTCCCGGACCAAAGCATGGATGTAGACATCCCGGAAGGGGACATCGCCCATGAATTTCAGCCCCATCATCATCATCCGGGCCACCCAGAAGAAGAGGATGTCGAAACCCGTTACCAGCACTGACGTTGGGTAAAAGACCTCCAGGTCTTTGGTCTTATCCGGCCACCCCATCGTAGAAAAAGGCCAGAGTGCCGAGCTGAACCAGGTATCCAGAACGTCCGGGTCTTGTTCCACTCGGGAGCCGCCGCAGGCGTCACACTTGGCCACCGGCTCCGCAGAGACAATCACCTCCCCACAATCGGAGCAGTACCAGGCGGGGATTCTGTGGCCCCACCAGATTTGCCGGGAGATGCACCAGTCGCGGATATTATTCATCCATTCGAAGTAAGTGCTCTCCCAGACCGGGGGGACGATCCGGGTCTTCCCTTTTTGCACCGCCTCTATGGCCGGGCGAGCTAAGGGCCCGGTGCGGACGAACCATTGTTTGGACACTAACGGTTCGATGAGGGTCTTGCACCGGTAGCAATGGCCTACGTTGTGCAGGAAAGGCTCCACCTTTTTCAGCAAATTGGCCTCTTTTAGGTCTTTGATCACCTCCTGGCGACACTGGAACCGCTGCTGACCCGCATATCTCCCGGCCTGGCTGTTCATCTTCCCGGCATCGTCGATCACCCGCACGATCTCCAGGCCATGCCTCCGGCCGATCTCAAAGTCATTGGGGTCGTGGGCGGGCGTGATTTTTAAGGCGCCCGTGCCAAAATCTTGGGTGACATACCCGTCGGCGATCACCGGGATCTTCCGGTTCATCAGGGGCAGGATGACTTTCTGCCCGATGAACTTCATGTACCGTTTATCCTCGGGATGCACGGCCACTGCCGTGTCTCCCAGCATCGTCTCGGGCCGGGTGGTGGCCACGACCAGAAATTCCCTGGAGTCCTCGAAGGGATACTTGATGTAGTACAGGTGCCCTTGCTCCTGCTCGTGTTCCACCTCTAAGTCCGAGAGAGCCGTCTGGCACCGGGGACACCAGTTGATGATGTAGTCCCCCCGATAGATCAGACCGTCCTGGTAAAGACGTACGAAGACTTCCTTCACGGCCCGGGAGAGGCCCTCGTCCATGGTAAATCTTTCCCGGCTCCAATCACAAGAGCTCCCCAGCTTTTTTAATTGCCGGATGATTTGCCCACCGAACTCCTGCTTCCACTTCCATACCCGCTCTACGAACGCTTCCCGGCCCAGGTCATGCCGGCTGATCCCTTCCTCGGCCAACTGCTTCTCGACTACATTCTGGGTGGCAATGCCCGCATGGTCTGTCCCGGGGAGCCAGAGCACATTGAACCCATCCATGCGCTTGTAGCGCGACAAAACATCCTGGAGCGTGTTGTTCAGGGCGTGGCCCATATGTAAAGACCCGGTAACGTTGGGGGGGGGAATGACGATGGAAAAGGGCGGACGTTTGGAGAACTCATCCGCCCGGAAGAGATTCTGCGCCTCCCAGAAAAGATACCATTTCTCTTCGATCGGGTGGGGGTCGTAAACCTTATCCCGGTCTTTACTTGGCTCCTTTTTCACTCTTGCCGCTTAACCTCTGCTTTGAGCTTCTCGATCTCCTGCCGCAATACTTCTCGGGCAATCTGGGGAAACATCTCCCGGGCGACTTGCTCCAGAATCCGCACCCCTTCTGAGGCCATCCACTCTTCGGCTCCTACCTTCAGCGATTCTTTCACGGCTCTGCCCTCTGATTCGTGGGTTAGGGATAAAGGCCGGCTTTCTTCCTTGGGGGGCTCTAAATTCTTGTCGCTTCTTTGGTCTGGGGCCGGCCCGGTAGTTTTTTCTTCAGAGGCAGACGGAGAGAATGCTTGCGGGCGATCCTTTCCACCCGGGCCCAATTTCTCCTTGACCACATCGGTCAACTCGATGATTTCTTCATTCTGGTCTACGTTTGTCATCAGCACCCTCCAGAAATTGAAATGCCCTTACCCCAAAAATTCTCGGCGAGTCAAGGAACCGGAAGAATAAAAAGTGTCAAGTTTTCAATACGCCTTTGGCCTTGCGCCTCAAATAATTAACCAGGGTTGGGGCAGGAAAATTTTCTCATAGAGCTTGAAAGCGTAACGGTCAGTCATCCCCGCGATAAAATCAGAAATCCCCTGCTCCCAGGGCTCATGGGCGAAGCCCTCCCCTGCTTCTTTCCGGAATTCTTCTTTTTGCTCCAAAAAATAAGCATAGAGTTCCCGGATGATCTTCGCCGATTTAATGAAATCTGCGTGCACCTCCGGCAGGTCGTAAACTCGTTCATACAGAAAATCCCTGAGCTTGACTGTGGCTTCCAGTCTACTTTCGCTCAGCCCGATCTTTAAAGGTTCAACCCCTTGAGCCTGTTCGATGATGTCCCGCACCATGGTGTCAATTCGCTGGCCATGAGAATCTCCCAGGCACTCTAGGCAATGCCGGGGGATATCCTTCGGCGAGATCAGCCCCGCACGGATCGCATCGTCTAGGTCATGATTGATGTAGGCAATGATGTCGGCCATGCGCACCAGTCTCCCTTCGAGGGTCCCAGGCATATGCGCCGGGTCTTCCGAGATCACATCCCCTTTCCCTTTGGAGTGTTTGAGGATCCCATCCCGGACTTCAAAGGTGAGGTTGAGGCCCTTCCCGTCTTTTTCCAGCAGGTCCACGACCCTTAAGCTCTGAGCGGCATGATGAAATCCGCCGGGGTGAATCTCGTTGAGGATCTCCTCTCCGGCATGACCGAAGGGGGTGTGCCCCAGGTCATGCCCCAGGGCAATGGCTTCGGTCAGGTCTTCATTCAGGCAAAGGGCTTTGGCCATGGTGCGGGCGATCTGGGAAACCTCCAGAGTATGGGTCAGCCGGGTGCGATAATGGTCCCCGGTGGGTGTCAAAAAAACCTGGGTTTTATGCTTGAGGCGGCGGAAGGATTTGGAATGAATGATCCGGTCCCGGTCGTGCTGAAAGGCGGGCCGAATGCTACACTCTTCCTCTGGCCGAACTCTTCCCCGGGTCTGGGAGCTAAGCTGGGCATAGGGAGATAAAAATCTCCCTTCCTTCTCTTCTAGCATCGTTCGGATCGACCTACTCACCCTTTGATTAAGCATGTAGCTGTTCTGCTTACGCTTCCATCCCTATTCGCGGATTACTCGCCAGGGTTCAAGTGAGGAAAGGGATTGAGTGTTAAGTGTTAAGTTTTTTCAACTTACCCCTTACGCCTTGCGCCTTACGCCTTCCGCCATCCTTTGGGGATTTACAAAACCCTAAGCCTTAAGTTAAGATCATCCAATGAAGTGGACCCTTTACCGATACCTGCTGAAAGAGCTCTTTCCCTCTTTCTTTCTCGGCCTGGTCGGTTTTACCTTCATCCTGCTCACCGGAAGAATTTTACAGCTTGTTGAGTTGTTCGTCAACAAGGGGATTCCCCTGATATACATTCTTAAACTTCTCTATTTCCTCCTGCCATCCTTCTTCGTCCTCACCATTCCCATGGCCACCCTGTTATCTGTGCTGCTGACCTTCAATCGTCTCTCTAGTGATAACGAGATTACCGCCCTCAAGGCTTCTGGCGTGAGCTTGTACCAGATGACCCCTCCGGTCTGGGTGCTCGCTCTGAGCGCAACCCTGGCCACGACCCTTCTTTCTCTTTACTCCCTGCCCCAGGCCAATCAGGCTTCCCGTTCCCTCCTCTACCAAATGGCCAGTAGCAAAGCCCATGCAGGCCTAAGGGAGAGGGTTTTTAATGACGATTTCGAAGGCCTCGTTCTCTATGTAGAGCGGGTCACGCCCAGGACCTTCCAATGGGAAAATGTCTTTATTTCGGATTCCCGGAATGCCGCTGAGGTCCATACGATCATCGCTCATCAGGGGATGGTCCTGTCGGATCCTGAACTGCTCACCGTCACCCTGAGGCTGAAAAACGGTGCCATCCACAAATTGGGCGACCAGCCCGACGCCTACCAGAAGATCGATTTTAACACCTATGATCTCCGCCTAAACCTGAAGACCGGCTGGAAAGAGAAAAAAAATAATGAAAAGCATCCCGCCGATATGTCCTTGGGCGAGCTGGGCAAGGCCATTCAGGCGCTGCGGTTGAAGAAGGCCGACGTCAAACCCCAGATGATCAAGATTCATGAAAAATTCTCCATTCCCTTTGCTTGCCTGGTCTTTGGCATCATCGGTATTCCCTTGGGATTGCAATCCCGCGCTTCCCGGGGTGGGAAATCCATAGGTTTTGCCTGGTCCATCGGCGTCCTTCTGGTCTACTACCTCTTAACAAATGCCGGGGCCTCTTTAGCGGAGAGGGGTATCCTTCTCCTGGAAGTCGGTATGTGGGCAGCCGATGCAATTTTCCTGGCTTTGGGAATTTACCTGCTGATCAAGGCCGCCAAGGAGTCTCCCGTTCTCTTGATGGTGTGGCTCAGCAGAGGCGGGGAAAGACTCCGTAAAGGATGGGAAAACCTCCGGAGGTCCCAAGGATGAATATCCTTACCCGTTACTTGGCCAGGGAATTTTCCAAAAATTTTTTCTTAGGCCTGGGGGCCTTCAGTGCCATCTATCTGATCGTGGAGTTCTTCGAGCGCATTAACGCCTTCCTGTACAACAAGGCCCCGCTGCCGATGATGACGTCCTATTTTGTAAACAAAATTCCCTTCATTCTCTTCCAGGTCGCTCCCGCGTCTGTTTTGCTGTCCTCCATCCTTACCCTGGGCCTGATGTCCAGGCATAACGAGGTGATGGCCATGAAAGCCGGGGGAATTAGCCTCTGGCGTATCACTTTTCCCATCCTGGGGGTGGTGATGATGATTTACTTTGCTCTCCTGGGGATGAATGAGTTTATCGTGCCGGCCACCAATCAAAATGCGCGCATCATCGAGGATCTGATCATCCATAAAAAAAAGCCAGTGGCCGCTTTCAAGCAGAGCCAGATCTGGATTCACAGCCACCAAACCATCTACAATATCCGGGCGTATCGCCCCAAACAGGACATCCTGGAGGGGATTACTTTTTTTCGCTTTGACGAATATTTCCGCCTCGTCGAGCGGGTGGACGCACGCAGCGCTCGATGGAAAGAGGGCCGTTGGGTCTTCTCCGAAGCATCCGTGACTCAATTTCCCCGGAATGGTTTACCCATCCGCAAAAAATACCCCGAGATCATCCTCTCCCTTCCAGAGACCCCCAGCGACTTTCGCATCGCGGAGAAGAACCCCGACGAGATGAATTACCGAGAGATCCGGGATTATGTTCGCAAGATCGAGCGGGATGGATACGATGCCAGCAAATACCACTGTGCCATGCACGCCAGGATTTCTTTTCCCTTCATCAGCGTTATCCTGGGTTTCTTGGGAATCCCCATCGCCTTGAGAAAAGAGCGGGGAGCAGGGATTGCCCTCGGGGTCGGTTTTTGCATCTTGACCAGTTCTCTTTGCTGGGTTGTTTTTTCTTTCAGCTTGGAGCTCGGCAAGGCCGGGACCTTCCCGCCGTTCCTGTCTGCCTGGCTGGGCAACTTCATCTTCGCCCTGGCGGGAGTCTACCTCTTTCTTTCGATACGCCACTGAAAAAAGCCATCAGCGTTCAGCAAAAAAACCTGCAATTCTTATTCTTTTGCTGATTACTGACCGCTGATTGCAGACAGCTGCTTTTTAGGTTCCCATCTCCCAGGAACGGAGGTACTTCTTCTGTTCATCCGTGAGGGCATCGATCTTGATTCCCATGGATTCTAACTTCAACCGGGCAATCTCCCGGTCGATGTCCCCGGGTACGTCATAGACCCTCTTCTCCAGCGTCCCTTTGGCCTTCACTAGAAAGGCCGCTGCCAGCGCTTGATTGGCGAAGCTCATATCCATGACGCTGGATGGATGTCCCTCAGCAGCGGCCAGGTTGATCAGCCTTCCCTCCCCCAGGAGATAGACCTTTTTCCCATTATTGAGGCTGAACTCTTCGACAAACTCCCGGATGGCTCTTTTCCCCGAAGAAAGCCGCTCCAGGGCCTCCAGGTCAAGTTCCACGTTGAAGTGGCCGGAGTTGGCCACGATGGCTCCCTCTTTCATCTGCCGAAAATGTTCTTCCCGGATGACTCCGATATTCCCGGTGAGGGTACAGAAAATATCCCCCAGGGGGGCAGCTGCGGACATGGGCATGACCCGAAACCCATCCATCACCGCTTCCAATGCCTTCAATGGGTCCACCTCGGTGATGATCACGTTCGCCCCCATACCCTGAGCGCGCATGGCCACCCCGCGGCCGCACCAGCCGTAGCCGCAAACTACGAAGTTACTGCCGGCCAACAATCGATTCGTCGCCCGGATGATGCCGTCGATGGTGCTCTGACCGGTGCCATAACGGTTGTCGAAGAAATGCTTGGTGGGGGTATCATTCACGGCGATGATCGGGTATTGCAGCACACCCTGATCTGACATGGAACGCAGGCGGACCACGCCGGTCGTGGTTTCTTCCGTGCCCCCGATCACTCCCGGCAAAAGCTCCCGGCGTTCGGTATGCAGGGTGGTGACCAGGTCGGCGCCGTCGTCCATGGTCATCATCGGCTTGAAGTTTAAGACCGAATGAATATGGCGGTAATAAGTTGGATGATCTTCCCCCTTGATGGCGAAGACCGGAGTCTTCAGTTCCTGCACCAAGAAAGCGGCCACATCATCCTGAGTGCTGAGTGGATTGGAGGCGCACAACCAGACCTCGGCCCCGCCCATTCTTAGGGTCTGCATTAACGCCGCGGTTTCGGTGGTCACATGCAGGCAGGCGCCCAGCCGGATTCCCGCCAGAGGTTTTTCTTTCGCAAACTGTCGCTGGATGAGTTGCAGCACGGGCATGGATTTCATCGCCCACTCGACCCGCAGTTTGCCTTTTTCTGCCCCCCCGATGTCCTTAACGTCGTAGTCCATAATTTCCTCATTTTTTAATTGGACGCAGATTCACCCTGTTAGATGTTTACTATCTAACAGGGTAAACGCAGATTCTCTGGATAATTCTCTATTCTGCCCATTTATTCGGTCCCGGCGAAATGAGACTCAGCTTCTTGAGCATAAAATCTTTTTCTGCGTTTATCTGCGGAAATCTGCGTCCCATTTTTTTACAGGCCGGCCGCCTTCCGGAGGGTCTCCGCCATATCCGTCCTTTCCCAGGTGAAGTCCGGGTCGTTTCTCCCGAAATGGCCGCAGCAGGCTGTTTTTTTGTAGATGGGGCGAAGCAGGTTCAGATAGCGAATGATAGGAGACGGCCGGAGATCGAAATGCTCCCGGATGAGCCGAGCGATGTCATCCGGCGGGATCTTCCAAGTGCCCCCGGTGTCGATCATCACGGAGACCGGTTGCGCTACGCCGATCGCGTAAGCGATCTGCACCTCCACTTTTTCCGCCAACCCCGCCGCCACGATGTTCTTGGCGACGTAGCGGGCCATATAAGAGCCGCTGCGGTCCACCTTGGAAGGGTCTTTACCCGAAAAACTTCCACCCCCATGGCTTCCCACCCCTCCATAAGTATCGACGATGATCTTCCGCCCGGTCAACCCGCAATCCCCCCGGGGCCCGCCGACCACGAATCGCCCCGTGGAATTAATGTAGTATTTTGTATCTCGATCCAAATACTCAGCGGGAATGACTTTCTTGATCACCTCTTCGATCAACCCATCTTTCAGGGTGGAATATTTCACCTCCCGCGTGTGCTGGGCGGCGAGGACCACCGCGTCCACCCGGATGGCTTTGCCGTTAATGTACTGGATGGTCACCTGTGATTTTCCGTCCGGACGGAGAAAATCCAGAATTTTCTTTTTCCGCGCCTCAGCCAGCCGCGCGGTCAACCGATGGGCAAAGAGGATGGGCATGGGCAGCATCTCCGCAGTCTCGTTGCAGGCGTACCCGAACATGAGCCCCTGATCTCCCGCGCCCTGCTCATGATCCGGCCCTTCATCGACACCAACGGCGATGTCCGGAGATTGCCGGTCGATGGAAGTGATCACTGCACAGGTCTCCCAGTCAAACCCCATGGCCGAATCGTTGTAGCCGATTTCCTTGATGGTCTGCCGGACGATGTCGGGCATGTGCACGTAGCAGGAAGTGGTAATCTCTCCGGCGATCATAGCCAGACCCGTCGTTACCAATGTCTCGCAAGCCACCCGGCATTTATGATCTTCCGCAATGATGGCATCTAAAATGGCATCAGAGATTTGATCCGCGATTTTATCCGGGTGCCCCTCGGTAACCGACTCCGAAGTAAACAGAAAATCTGTCATTCCCATGGAACTCTTTTCTTCCTCCTTTTAACGATTTAACTATTGCTGGTCGATTTGGCGCTGAAACTCTCCCTGAACTCTCCCGGGAATTTCTTGCGCAGGCTGGCGCGAACCAATTCTTCGATTTCCTCCGACGTGGAAAGCCGAAGGGATTCTTGTATCAAATCTTTGCATTCCCGAAAGGTGTAGGCTCGCAGAATTTTTTTCACTCGGAAGATGGAAAGGACATTCATGGAAAGTTCATCCAACTCCAACCCCACCAGAATGGGCACGTAAAGCGGTTCCCCAGCCATCTCTCCGCACATGGCCACCCGGATTCCCGCGTGATGAGCTGCCTTCACCACATCTTTAACCAATCGCAAGACGGCTGGGTGCAGGGGTTGGTAGAGATGGGTGACCGACTCGTTTACCCGATCGATGGCCAAAGAATACTGGATCAGGTCGTTGGTCCCGATGCTAAAATAATCTACCTCTTTGGCCAGTATATCCGCGATGGTCACGGCCGAGGGGACCTCGATCATGATCCCGATCTCCATCTTAGGGTCGAAAGGAACCCCTTCGGCGGAGAGGTTCAAACGGACTTCATTCAATATTTTCTTCACCTCCCGGATTTCGGTGGCTCCGGAGATCATCGGGAAAAGGATCTTCACCTTCCCGTAGGCGCTGGCCCGCAGGATGGCCTGGAGTTGAACCTTGAAGATGTCCACTTCCCTTAGGCTGAAACGGATCGCCCGCAGGCCCATGGCGGGGTTCATCTCCTCGGCCAAATCCATATGGGAGATGAATTTGTCCCCCCCGATGTCTAAGGTCCGGATGATGGCCGGGTGGGGGTAAATTCCTTCGGCTACCTTTTTATAGGCTTGAAAGTGATCTTCTTCCGAGGGAAGGTCTTTGCGGTTTAAGTATAAATATTCTGTCCGGTAAAGGCCGATCCCCTCTGCACCGTGCTGGAGGACCGACGGGATCTCTTCCACGAGTTCGATATTGGCCAATACTTTTACCCGATACCCGTCCAGGGTTTCTGCGGGAAGGTCACGATACTGGAAGAGCTCGCGCTCCATCTTCTGCCGGACTCGCTGCCGCTCTTGATACTCCTGCATGATTTCCGGGCTGGGGTTCACCACCACGACCCCCGTAATTCCATCTACGATCAAAGTGTCGCCGGTGTTAATGGAGTGGGTGGCCGTCTCCGAGCCGACGACCGCCGGGATCTCCAAGGAGGCCGCCATGATGGCCGTATGAGATGTCTTCCCCCCCATATCCGTGACGAAAGCGGTGACCTTGTCTTTGGCCATGTGAGCCGTGTCTGCCGGGGAAAGATCGTGGGCCACGATAATGACTTCTTCTTTGATCTGCGAAATGCTCTCCGTTTCTTTTCCCATCAGGTTTCGCAGAATCCTTTCTCCCACGTAATCCATGTCCGTTTTGCGGCTCCTCAAGTATTCGTCATCGATACTGTCAAAAACTTTGCGCACCCGGTCCAGGTTGATTTTCAGCGCCCACTCGGAGTTGATCCAGCTCTGCTTGATGGTCTCCACAGTGTTCTCGATGAGCTTCTTGTCCTCTAAGAGCAAAAGGTGGGTATCCAGAATATAGGAAAGGCCGGCGGCCTCCTCGTGGAGAAGCTTCTCTTTCGCGCTGCGTAGCTGCTTTCTCGACTCCTCGACGGCATCCAGGAAACGGGCTACTTCCTGAGGAACCTGGAATTCCGGAAGCACCCTCGCCGGCGCTTCGATTTTCCTCCGGTCCACCAGGTAGGCTTTTCCGATGATGATCCCAGCCGTCACCCCGATCCCTTTGATGAACTTGGTTTTCATCATTTCGCGTTGCAAGCTATTCTTCCCCGAATTGCCCTTCGATCAGCCCCTCGAGAGCTTCCAGGGCTTCCAGAGCATCCTCTCCTTGAGCGTTCACCGTTATATAAGCTCCCTGGGTCGCGGCCAACATCATCAAATCCATGATGCTTTTGCCATCGGCCACCTGTCCATCTTTTTCCACTTTGATCTCGGAGTGGAACCGGTTGGCCGTCTGCACGAAAGAAGCGGAAGGTCGGGCATGGAGGCCCAATCTGTTCTTGATTATGAAAGTTTTGGATATCAAGGCTTTCCAGAGTTGAAATGATTTGAGCGGGGCGACCCCCCGCTCCTCCGCTAAACCCTTGAACCCAAAGGTTTAACTTTGCGTCTAGTTTACTTTCCAGAACCTCCTTTGTCAAGTTTTTTCCCTTCTCTTAGATATGCCTGATTCGCGCCATCGATCCGCCGCGCTCCATTTCCGGCCGCAGCTTCACTCCTCCCCCCCACGCCCTTGACCTGGGAAATCATCAAGCCAGAGGGCGCGGATATTGGGCTGGCGCAGCTGAACGAGACGGATTATGAGAAGCTGCGGGTCGGGATACGGGTGGAGAATATGCTGGATATTCTCTATTTCAAATCCATCGAAAATTTACCGGGGAAAAAGGATAAGGGATAATGAGTAAGGTGCAAGGGCGTCAGGCCCATGGCGCAAGGTGAAAGGAAAAAAACGGCCTATCAAATATTCTTAAACCCTTGAGCCTTGAACCTTTAGCCTTGAGCCTATTTTTACATCTCTTGGTAATAATCTTTGTTCAACTCCGCCTCAAGGATCTGGCGATGTCTGAGTTCCTCCTGGGCCAAAAATTCGAACATTTGCTTGGTCCCAGGATATTTGGCGATTTTGGCAGCCTGGGTGTAAAACTCATGGGAACCCTTTTCCCGGGTAATGGCCAGGCGAATGGCTTCCTCCGGTGTGGTTGTGTCATCAATCATCTGTTTCTCTCCAATCCCTTCATTCCGTCACAGACACGACCCTATAACCCTTCCCGCTCAGAGAAGCGACAATCGGTTGCAGGGGGCCTTTTTCCAGACGGAAATAATAGATGCGCCTTTTCCGGTCTTTGTGATTGGACATCCCCACGCTGATGATTTGTGCCCGGTGATCTCTGAAGACCCCAGAAACTTCTTCGAAGGCATGGGGTTTTTCCCCCAAAACCAGGTCGATACGCGAGCTGGACTTCAGAATTCCCATCAGCTGGATGAAGGCCCGAAGAATATCCACGATGGTGATGATCCCCACGAGCTTCTTCCCCTTGACCACTGGCAGCCCCCCGATCTTATGGGAGGAGATGAGTTTCGCCGCCTCCTCCAGGCTGGCTTCGGGGGAGATGGTCACGGGCTTTTTAATCATCACATCCTCGATGGAGACTTTGTCCACCATGGAAAGGAGGGAAGCCTGCCGGAGATCTCCCTCGGTGACAAAGCCTACGAAATCATCTCCCTCCACGACGGGGAGGTGACGGATGGAGTTCTTCCTCATCACTTCCATGGCCTTCAGGATGCTGGTGTTTGGCCCAATGGTCACAAGCTTCCGGACCATCCGCTTTCGGACTTGCACGGGCTTTCCTCCCCGGACCGGAGGGCCGGTCCTTGAGATAGAATGTATCAGCCCTCACAATCTTTGTCAACTAAGAGTGGTTGATCGGGTCAATCTGGAAAACCGAACAAACCTTTTGACAGTCCAGCTCGGTCGTGTTATGAAAAATCATTTGGGGAAAAAGGAGTCTTTTATGTATTGGGAGAAAGAAATCGAGACCCTGCCTGTCAAAGAGCTGCGCCGGCTGCAGCTCGGCCGTCTAAAAAAAACTCTCCGGCAGGCGGAAAAATCCTTCGCCTATGCAAAAATTTTTAAAACCCACCGCATCTCGCCAGAGAAGATCAAAACCCTGGACGATTTAAAGCGTCTCCCTTTTACCACCAAAGAAGACCTGAGGAAGCACTTCCCCTACGGGTATGTTACCGTGCCAAAGGAAAAGATTGTCCGGGTCCATTCATCTTCCGGGACCACCGGCCAGGCTACCGCGGTCTTTCATACCCCCAAAGACTTGGAGGGTTGGGCAAACCTGGTGGCTCGCTGTATGTATATGGCCGGTGTCCACAAGGGCGATGTCTTTCAGAACATGGTGGGATACGGCCTTTTCACCGGGGGGCTAGGTTTCCAGTATGGGGCGGAGCGCCTGGGCGCCCTGACGATTCCCTCCGGTTCGGGGAATAGCAAGCGGCAAATTGGACTCATGAAGGATTTTGAAACGACTGTAATTCACATCATCCCCAGTTATGCCCTCCACCTTTGGAAGGTCTTCGAGGAGATGGGCCTCGACCCGAAGAGGGAGACCAAACTGCGCATCGCCTTGATCGGGGCCGAACCCCACTCGGACGCCACGCGGCAGCGGATCGAGGAGATGTATGGGGTTGAGGCTTTCAACTCCTACGGGCTTTCGGAAATGAACGGGCCGGGCGTGGCTTTCGAATGCCCCGAGAAATCGGGCATGCATTTCTGGGAGGATCATTTCATCGTCGAGGTGATCGACCCCAAAACGCAGAAAGTCTTACCGGATGGAGAGGAAGGAGAGCTGGTCTACACCACTTTGACCCGCGAGGCCATGCCTTTGATCCGCTACCGCTCCAAAGATTTGGCCAGCGTATTCCCCGAACCCTGCCGCTGCGGCAGAACCCATCGGCGCATGAGCCGTATCAAGGGCAGGAGCGATGACATGTTTATCCTCAAAGGTGTAAATATCTTTCCTCTTCAGGTTGACACGACCCTGATGAATATCGCTGCGGTGGGCACGAACTACCTGGTGATTCTGGAACGGGAGGATTTCCAGGATCAGATGATCGTCCGGGTGGAGGTGCGTCCAGAATTCTTCAAGGGCGAACTGCGGCAACTGGAAAATCTCCGCCGGCAAATCACCGAAGCCTTAAAATCGGAGTTACTGGTTACCCCGAAAGTGGAGCTGGTGGAACCAGACACCCTGCCGAAGAGCGAGGGCAAAGCGGTGCGGGTAATCGATCGGAGAGAAATGTAGGGAGGAAAATCTTTTGGGGACGCAGATGAATGCAGATTGGCCAGATTTTAAAAATAAAAATTCTTTATGAATGCCAACGAAAAGCATTTAATAAGAAAATAATTTTCTGCGTACATCTGCGAAGATCTGCGTCCTAATGGAGGAAATATGGCTCATCAGATTTCCGTTTTTGTCGAAAACAAGCCCGGGCGCATCGAACGGGTAACCGAAATCCTGGCCAAGGCCAAAGTGAACATCCGGGCTTTCACCGTCTCCGGAAGTTACGAATACGGGGTCATGAAGTTCCTGGTGGATAAGCCCGACAGGGCCCTGGAGGCCTTAAGCTCCCAGGGAATCCCGGCCAATAAGCGGGAGATCCTGGCCGTCCTCATGGATGACCGTCCGGGGGGATTGTTCCGCATCGCCAAGGTCTTCGGCCAGCGGAAGATGAATATCGAGGATGCCTACGGTTTCGTCATCCAAGACAAGAAACAGGCTGTGCTGGTCGTGGACGTAGAGAAAATCGGCGAGGCGAAAAGGGCTCTCAAAGAAGAAGGGATTCCTACGCTAAGCGATCAGGAAATCTACTCCCTTTAACCGAACTAAAAATCATTCTTTTTTAGATGGTCATTCCCCCATCGATGGCGATGGTTGCTCCGTTCAGGAAGGCCGCTTCATCCGAGGCGGCGAAGAGAATGGCTGCGGCAATCTCCTCATCCTTCCCCAACCGGCCCATGGGCTGACGGGCGATAAAATCAGCCCGGGCTTTTTCGGGGTCGGCGAAGGCCTGAATTCTTCGCTCCAAGGAGGGGGTATCGGTTGTTCCGGGGCAAACGCAATTGACTCGGATGTTTTCTGCAAGGTAGTCCGCAGCCATGGCTTTGGTCAACGCCCAAACCCCTCCTTTAGAAGCCGTGTAAGCTCCCCGATCTTTTACTCCCTTGAGGGCCGCAACAGAAGCATTGTGAACAATTACGCCCCCACCGGTTTTGCGCATCTCCGGGATCGTATACTTGGAGACCCAAAAAACCCCTTTCAGGTTCACGGCCATGGTTCTGTCCCAGTCCTTCTCCGACATGTTGTCCACTCGCCCGGGAATGACAATTCCGGCATTATTCACCAAGATGTCCAGCCGGCCGAAGACCTTGACCGTCTCCTGCACCATGCGCCGGGCATCATCCTCTTTGGAAACATCTCCTTGAATGTAAATGCCCTGACCCCCTGCCTCCTTCAGCAGCCGCAACGTTTCCCTTCCGTTGGCTGGGGTCAAAGAGTTGATCGCCACCTTCGCCCCCTCCTTGCCAAAACGAACCGCGGCCGCCCTGCCGATGCCCACCCCCGCCCCAGTGATTAAAACCACTTTTCCTTGGAAACGCATCCTGACCTCCTCAGAAATATTAGTCAGTCCATAATTATATAGACACCGAAGACCAAATCCCTCCTTCCCTCCCTTTACAAAAAGAGGAATTTCCCCTCTTTAGAAAAGAGGGGTCAGGGGAGATTTTGGAAGAATATGTCTGGTCAATTATGGACTCCTTAGTAATATTCACCGCAGAGCGCGCAGAGAAATCAAAAATCGCTAATCAAATCCCCTGATAAAAAATTATTCACCTTGGCATAAATAATGGAACATTGATCACCACCGGATCTGCCCCCCCTCACCTTTATCCTCTCCCCCCAGAGGGGGGAGAAGGCAGGGTGAGGGGGGAATCGTAAGCTCTGTGGAGTTCGATTGTTTTTTACGAAACGCAATAAATTTGTATTAAGATTTCCATATTATCTCTGCGTCCTCTGCGGTGAGAGAATTTTTTCAAAGACCTCGCCGGCGTGGAATGAGCTGCGCACCAGGGGAGCTGAAAAGACTCCTTTGAACCCCATCTTCTCACCCGCCCGGCCCAATTCCTCAAATTCCTCCGGTGGAATGTATCCCCTGACCGGATGATGCTTACCAGAGGGTTGAAGGTATTGCCCCAGGGTTAAAAGGTCGCAGGAAATCTCCCGCAGGTCGGCCATCACCTGCCGGACTTCTTCTCGTTCCTCTCCCAGCCCCAGCATCAGACCCGACTTGGTAATTTTTTCCGGGTTGATCTCCTTGACCCTCCGCAAAAGATGAATGGACCTGGCGTACTCCGCTTGCGGGCGGACTTCCGGGTAGAGGCGGGGAACCGTTTCTAAGTTGTGGTTGATGATGTCCGGGCTGCTTAGCACAACAGCCCGTAAGGCCGCTAAGGAACCCTGAAAATCCGGGATCAATACTTCCACAGTGATGCGCGAATCGTTTTTCTTCAAAGCCCTGACCGTCTCGGCAAAGTGGGAAGCGCCCCCATCTTCCAGATCATCCCGGGTCACGGAAGTGATCACCACGTGTTTTAACCCCAGCTCGGCCGTCGCCTGAGCAATTCGCTCGGGTTCTCCAGGATCCGGGGCGGGCGGGCGCTTTTCTGAAGGAATGGCGCAAAAGGTGCAGTTCCTCGTGCAGGTTCGTCCCAGGATCAAAAAAGTTGCTGTCCCCTGGCCGAAACACTCTCCTTGATTCGGGCAGAGGGCTCCTTCGCAGACCGTATTCAGCCCAAAGCGCAGAAGCAAGGCGCGCATCTTTTTGAGAGCTCCTGGATCCGGCATCTTGCGTCGCAACCAAATAGGTTTCACAGGTAAGGCTCCAGCAGCTTCAGAGGCTCTTCGCCAAGGGAGAATCCAAAAACCTCTGCGAACGCCCCAAGCGTAAGTTTCTCAATTTCCTCCATGGGCAGAGATCGCCCTAATATCTGGGCCATGGAAGTGACCCGCCGGTCCGTGATCCCACAGGGGTTGATTAGGCTGAAGGGGCCCAAATCGGTGTTCACATTCAGGGCCAACCCATGTTTGCTGATCCAGCGGGAGAGGTGTACTCCCAGGGAGGCAATTTTTTCTTGTCCCACCCACACGCCCCGGAGCTTTTCCACCCGCCCGGCAGAGATACGGAAGCGGGCCAGAACGCGGATGACCACCTCTTCCAGGCTCCATACATAATCGGGAACGCTCAGCCCAAGGAGGCGTAGATTGAGGATCGGGTAGGCCACCAGTTGTCCCGGCCCATGATAGGTGACATCCCCTCCCCGGTCGGTGAAAATGACCTGGATCTTTTTTTCCTGGAGAGTGGTTTCGGAGGCCAGGAGGTTCTCAACCTTTCCCGAACGCCCCAGGGTCATCACAGGAGGATGCTGGAGGAGCAAGAGAATGTCTTCCACTTTTCCCATCCCACGTGCTTGGGCGAGGTGGTTCTGTAAACGAAGCGCATCCTCGTAGGCGATAATCCCCAAGCGGAAGGCATGGCAAGGAAGGAGAGGTTTATGACCCTGAACCATAATTTAAAATATCATTCCACATGGATAGGGTCAAGATGCCCGGAGGGCCTTAAAAAGATAGCGGAGATAAAAATGATTCTTATTTTGCCAGATTTTGCAAAAGGCTTTTCAAACTATTCATGTCCTCTGGGGAGATATCGACAATTTTCAGCCCGCATCGATAATCTCCTCGAAAATCCCCACGGCTTTGCTCTAAATGCATATCTATCCAAACCACCTGCCCGACCATTTCCAAAGTACGCAGATCAAGATCGGGAGCGATAAAGAGTTTCAATCTCAGAAATTCACCCATCTCCATGCGTTCGGACAAATAAACTAACAGCCCGCCTTCGCTGCCATTGATTGCCCGGCCTGTGCGGCTCACGGATGATTCGACTGGATAATATTCTATCGGCAAATCCAGGGAAAATCTGGGATGTTTTCTTCTTTCAAAATTGACCACCCCGAAACGGAGTTTTGTTTCCTTTTCTTCGGTTTCTTTCTTATCCATCCTGCTCCGCCTCACATCCGGGGCCTGAGTTCCGCGAGACCCTCCGCAATGAAAATTGGCTGAAGAGACATTGTCAAGGATCTCCCCGATCTTCTTACCCTTACTTCCAGCGGATGGAAATCAGGATCACTCTACCTTGAATTTAACGTCTTGCACAAGGTTTCCATCGGCATCCTTAATTCCAACTTTCCAGTCCCCCTGCAATCCCCTTAAACTCTTTGAGGCGTTGGTCCTCCATTTCGAACCCATTTTCAAAGGCAGGCTGATCTTCCACATTTCTTCTTCCCCATGGAACCAGACAAAGGAAACCTCCGTATCCTTGGCAATGTTGGTGGCTTCTAAAAAGCAGTAAACCTTCTCGGTTGAGGCGGGGAAGGTCTCGGCCACACCCACGGGCTCCCTGTTCTCCACACCCGTTCCTACAACCAACCGAGCGATCGTGAATCCGGGCCCCTCCTTGGCTGCCGTTTCCCCTTTGCCCTTCTCCTGGGCAAAAGCCGGGAAAATCATGGACCCCGTGGTCAAGATCGCTAAGACTAAAATGAGTATCCATCTCCCATGCTTCTGCATGTCCTTACCTCCTTTTTCCTTAAGGTGTGTTCTGAGTTATTAGTCAGTCCATAATTATATAGACACCGAAGACCAAATCCCTCCTTCCCTCCCTTTACAAAAGGGAGGAATTTCCCCTCTTTGGAAAAGAGGGGTCAGGGGAGATTTTGGAAGAATATGTCTGGTCAATTATGGACTCCTTAGTAACTTTGATTGCCTCTAGCCAAAAGGCGTTGGCCTCTTTTCTTTATATCCATTAGCCGGTTGTCCCCAAAAGTGCCTTCCGCTGCTCAGGATACTTTTCTGACCCCGACTTTTTTCCCATCCTCTTAGGCGATGAAATCAGGGGGGACCTCCCGCAGGCGGACAATCTGGCGAATTCTGTCTCCGATGTTGAACCCATTTGAACAAATAACCGGGCATGGGGAACAATTTTCACATACCTGGAGGGGAAGATTCAAGGAAAAGATAAGGTCCTGGGCTTCCCGAAGATTTCTATAGCTATACCCATACATGTAGGCTCGCATTAAGTCCGGAATGGGGAGCTGCTGCCCACACTGATTCAAACATTGCCCGCACCCCTGGCAGTAAAACCCGACCCTAGAAGCCGCCCGTTGTAATTGCGCCTTTTCGGACTGGGTAAGGGCGGGGTTTTCCATGGCGGACAGGTCGAGATTCATCTGGTCGAAAGTTGTAAAGCCGGCGATAATGGTGTGAACATTGGGGTCCTGCAGGACCCATTTTAAGGCGGCAACAGGATCTATGGGTTTTTCTGCGGATTCCTGGAGTTGCCTTCCCCCCAGGGCTTTCATCGCAACCACCCCCAGGCCGGCTGCGCCAGCTTTGGCAATTGCCTGCCTGACTTCCACATAATGTTTCTGTTTAAAATTGTAGGTGATCAGGACGACGTCGTAGAATTTAGAATCGATCGCGGCCTGAATCACTTCGGGCTCGTTCTTGTGGGAAGAGATCCCTACGAAACGAGCTTTTCCCGCTTTTTTGGCCTTTTCCAGGGCTTTCAGGATCGGTTCATACAGGGCTGATTCTCTTACCCATACGTTATGATGGTAATATATATCCACGTAATCCAGCCCTAAATTCTTCAGGCTGGTATCAATTTTTTTCTGAAAGGCTTCTTCCGTTGCCTCTTCGGTATAGATCCCCGTAGTTTGGTTCACAGGAAGACGTGCTTTAGTGGCAATCACATATGAATCCCGGGGTTTCTCCTTGAGCACTTCCCCGATCATCGCCTCATTCGTGCCTCTCTGATAGGTCTGGGCCGTGTCCAGGAGAATCATACCGGAAGTAAGGGCGGCTCGAACCAGATTCGGATTGTCCGAATTCATGACCCCCATGTTGATCACCGGAAGTCTTATTCCTGTATTTCCCAGGGTGCGGTAGAGGATCTTTTTGTCGGCCGGCTTTTTTTCAGCAACCGTTTCCCCTGGTTTTTTTTCGTTTGCGGTCAGAAAGAAGAATCCGCCGAATCCGGCGACGGTGGACTTCAAAAAATCCCTTCTGGCAATGAATGGATCGCCCATAGGCACCTCCCCCTTCTTTCTCATTCCCATTATAGGGCAAGGAGGAAAATATCAAAAGGAAAATTTAAGGCGGAATGGAAGTAGAGGGGTGGGCCAGAAAGCCGGCTCCCTTGACACCCCAACCTCTTCCCCCCTATAATCCAGCTTGCTTCATTCGGGGGAAGGGGGGTTGGGGTGCCGAGGCGGAGATCGCTGCTCGAATCGCTGGGCGACGGACCCGGCACGAGGAGCGCCCCGAGAAGATAGGAGCATCGCCAGGAGGACCAGGAGGATAAGGAGTGCGCTATGGATCAGGGGTCCCTTTTAGAAGGCATCGGTAGCGGAACCATTGGAAGAATTGTAATGGCCCGAATTCCCATCGGGGTGGATTTGCTGGATTCAATCTATGAAGTGATCAGGAGGGAAAAAATCCAAAAGGGCCTGATCCTCATGGGTATTGGAGCCCTGCAGAAGGCCGTCTTCCGGAACTTGAAAGTTTTTCCCCAAGAATATCCGGTGACGCCCAAAGACCGCCTTTACTTTGAGGTTCAGAAGCCCTTGGAACTGCTATCCTTGACAGGTTACGTCATTCCCCAGGTGAATGGCGAACCCCATGTCCATGCCCATTTCTCAGCCTCCACCGTGACCGGTGACACCCTGGCCACCTATGGCGGCCACCTGGATCAGGGAACGATCACCTTCGTCAAGGCAGCCGTAGTCATCGGGGAGCTGGAAGGCATGGAGATGGGGAAAAAATGGGTCGAGGAACGAAAGACCGAAGATCTTTGGGTCGGGGAAAGACCTAAGAAGCAACGACGACAGGGAAAACGGATATAAGAGCACGGTAGCCATCCTCAAGGTTTCGCCCGAGAGCATCGTCCATTTCATTGGGGGATGGCTTGAGGGCCTCGCTGATTTTCAGGCTCCGGTTCGGTTCTTGTCCTCGGGGCTCTGGATTGAGCCGAGGCCAATGTCGAGAATTTTAGCGTCATCCAGATAGGGGCGGGTCCGGTATTCACTCACTTCCTGGAACTTGTTAAGGATCGTCCTCATCATCTCGGCGGCCCTTAGACACTGCTGGAGCATGATCCTCTTGTCGGACTCCTCGATCCCTTCGCCCTTGGCGAGCAGTTGCAGGTTGCTCAGCATTGTCGTAAGGGGCTGGGCGAAGTGGTGGCAGGCCGCACCGACACTCTCCATCATCACGCGCTGGCGCTCAGCGTCGAGCAGGCCCTCGCGCTGCTCCTTTATTTTCTGCTGCATCTCGAACTTCTGAAGCGCGTTGGAGATGATCAGGCGCAGACTGTCGGGGGTGATCCTCCCTTTGACAAGGTAGTCAGAGACTCCCGCCTTCATGGCCTCGACCGCGATCTCCTCGCTGCCATGGCCCGTGAGCATAATCACCGGCAGGTCGCAGCCGCCCTTGCGGATCTCGCGGAAAACTTCGAGCCCAGTGTCCCTCCCCAGCAGGTAGTCGAGGAAGATCAAATCCGCCTCGCAGCGTATGGCCGCTGCGCGCCCGGTCTGCGCGTCGTTGAACGCCACGACCTCAATCTCCATGCCCATGATTTCCTCCAGAAGGCGGCGCAGGATCTCAACGTCACCCGGTTCGTCGTCAATGACCAGGATGGTGAATTTCCTCTTTTCCATGGCTTACTCCGTTTTCGGCGGAAGGATCACGATCTGAAACCAGTATTCTTCCAATGCCTGGATGACCCGGATGAACTGGTCCAGGTCCACCGGCTTGGTGATAAAGGAATTGCACCCCACCTCGTAGGACCGGAGAATATCCTGCTCCTGCCGGGATGTGGTCAGCACTACCACGGCCATCCGGCGCAGCTTCGAATCCGCCCGGACCTGCTCCAGCACTTCCCGGCCATCGACCCGGGGCAAGTTCAGGTCGAGCAACAGCAGATCCGGCCTGGGCGAGGTCGCCGGGTCTTTATACTTGCCCCGGCGAAAGAGATAGGCTAGAGCCTCCTCGCCGTCCTCGACGATGCGCAGCTCATTTCGAATCTTGCCTTCCTCCAGGGCCCGCCGCGTCAACTCCTGATCGGCCCGGTTATCCTCCACCAGAAGGATGATCGCGGGTTTCCCCTTGCTCGTTGTCTTCATCATTCCCTCCTTCTATGGGAAATCGTGAAACGGAAGTGAGCTCCTTTTCCTGGTTCTGACTCCACCCAGATCTTGCCCCCATGCCGCTCGACGATCTTGCGGCAGATGGCCAGTCCGATGCCCGAGCCCTCGTACTCGGCCCGACCGTGCAGCCGCCGGAAGGGCTGGAAGATCTGCTGGGCATACTTGGGCTCGATGCCGATGCCGTTGTCTTTCACCCCGAAGATCTGCCCTCCATCCCTCTCCTCCAAGGTCAATTGGATGATCGGGCGCTGATCTCCGCTGAACTTCAGCGCATTGCCGATGAGATTCTGGTAGAGCTGCGTCAGCAGCGTTGGATCGCCCCAGACTTCAGGCAGCTCGTCGCGTGTGACCTCAGCCCCGGTTTCCTTCACCCGCATGGCTAAGGCCTCCAGGGCCCGGTCGGCGCACTCACCGAGAGAGATCTTTTCCCTCTTCTTGGCCACTCGGCCCGCGTGCGAGAGCGCCAGGAGATCCCGGATGAGCGTCTGCATCCTCTTGGCCGCATCGGTGATAAAGCCTAAGTCCTGCGCCGCTCGCTCGGGCAGCAACTGACCCAGGTCCTTGCGTAGTAGATCGCTAAAAGCGACGAGAGTGCGCAATGGCTCTTGCAGGTCATGGCTGGCAACGTTCGTGAAGTCGTCGAGCTCGGCGTTGAGGACGACGAGTTCCCGATTGGTACGCTCGAGCTGCGCGGTCCGTTCGGCCAGCGCCTCCTCGGCCCGCTCGTGCTCAAGGAAGAGCCGGGCATTGGCGACGGCAGCGGAAATCTGAGCAGCGATCCGCTCGGCCAAGCTAAGATCTTGATCGGTGTAGGCTTTGGATTTCTTCGACTGAAAGTGCAATGCTCCGATCACTCGATCCCTGAAAATCAGGGGGGCGGAGATCACCGACCGAACTCCGACTTGAAAGGCAGGTATGAGGCTGGGAAATTGCCCCGCCAATTCCTCTATGGACTCCGGTTGAGTGATCAAACCCGCCCTTGGGTTCATGATTTTTTCATTAACCGAACCCCGTAGTGGGAAGACGGCCCCCACTCCTCGTCCTTCTACACCCAACCCAGAAGTGTAGGCCAGCGTCAGGGTACCCTGATCGAAATTGTTGAGGCTGACGACAATCCTGTCGAAGGGAATCAGCTTATTTACTTTCTCAGCGAAGCGTTCATAGACTTCTTCTATGTTGAACGTGGAGGTGATAATTCGCCCAATCTCAGCTATGGTCTCCGTCTCGGTGGCCAGGCGCTGAGCTGCTCGCTCACTCCTTCTCAGTGCTTCCTCCGCTCGGCGACGTCCGGCCAGGATTCTGGAAACCAGGACACCAAATGCCAAGAAACCTGCCACCATGACTATTCGCATGTAGATCTCATGGACCGGCACATCAGAAAACAGTAAACCCCAAAAACCCCCCATATGGAAAATTAAATCGTCAATGAAGGCATCGATCAGGTAAAGCAATAATGCAAAAAGTAGGGATAGGGCGAAAATATTGTGTTTAAATTTCATATCTCAGCCCCGAGGAGCATCCTGAAGCAATAGATATTTTTTGAAACCGGGCAACGATCAGTGATAAAATCTAATTTTAAGAAATACTCGAACCATGGCGGAATGTCAAGCGAAACTGGAAGTCGGTCCGAGAGCCCTCGGGTGAGGAAGATTGAATTTTTTTAGAGATCCGGAAAAAGCCACATTTCTGCGGAGACCGAACCGTTTTACCCTAGTTTGTCGGCAGAACGGGAAAGTTGTCCAAGCCTACTTGCCGAACCCGGGCCGGATGTGGGAGTTGCTCTTACCAGGGGCTACAGTTTATCTCGAGAGGGTCCCCTCGACCCAGGGTAAGGGAAAAGATAAAATGCCCTATACGGCCGTGGCCATCCGGAAAGAAGATCGCCCGGTAATGGTCCACACGCACAGGACAAATGACCTGGCCAATGATCTCATCGGAAAGGACCTCATCCCCGGTCTCGAAGGTGCCCAGGTACTCCGAAGAGAAATAAAGAAGGGCCGGAGCAGGTTTGATTTTCTTCTCCAAAGGGGAAAAGAAGAAATTTTCCTGGAGGTCAAGTCTTGCACTCTTTTTGGCAGGAAAGTCGCCATGTTTCCCGATGCAGTTACCACAAGAGGAAAAAGACACATCGAAGAACTTGTCGGTTTGGCCAGAAGAGGCGCTGCCGGCGCTGTTTTATTCCTAGTATTTTGGCCCCCGGCAAAGTTTTTTATGCCGGAATATCATACCGACCATCACCCTCGCCGACCACGTGTAATTTTAAAGAGTTACATTGATGCTGGAACTCCTTTTTCAGTGGGCTGTGCTAAATTTATGCTAATTTTTCTCCCGATTTTATCGAGCACTTCTACACTTGACCGCAAGGTTTCAGGATAGTGGTGGGCATAGCGCATGATCATGGAAATGTTTTTCCATCTACCCAGTTTCTGGACCGTGTACAGGTCGACCCCCGCCTGCACCAGTCTTGTGGCAAAAGTGTGTCGTAAATCATGGAAACGAAGTTTTTCGATGCCACTCTTCCTAAGAGCTGAATAGAACGCCTGTTGAAGACTATTGGGGGCGATCCTTGTCGCATTTCGGGTATGAAAAACATATTCGGTCTCGCCACGACGTACCTGTAATCTTTCCCTCAGGACCTCCAAAGCTCCTTCATTCAAAGGCAGGGTATCTTTCCCTTGGTTCTTCTGCTCCAAGATGGTGATGGTCTTCCTGGTTAGGTCTACCTGGGGCCACTTCAGATCCAGAATTTCGCTCTGACGAAGACCTGTGTTTATGGCGAAGGTGATGATTTTCCGAAGCCACCTGGGAGATGAAGTCAGCAATTTTTGCTCCTCTTCCAGATTGAGCCACCTCTCTATGTGGTTGTTCACCTTCTCCTTGGAGACCTTCTTGACCGGATTCTCCTTGACCCACTCCCAATCTTCCAATCGCCACCAGACGTGTAGCGAATCGGATGCTCACAGTGATTCAAACGATCGCCTGTGCGTACCAGCATCAGAGAAAGAGAGATTCCAAAGATAGGATTACAGCGGAGATAGCGGATTACTGGATGGCGTACCATGTGGTTCAGGACGCTTTCCGGGAAAATATGGGTGGACAAGGAAGCTAAGGTCGGCTTGAACGTTTATCGTAAGAAGTGAAAAGGGTTTTTTAATGGGGCAGCAAATCTCGACTTATTCTGGAAGCATGAAACAAAAGGAGGGTATTTTTGTGCCAGAAGGAAAAGTGAAGTGGTTCAACGAGAAGAAGGGTTTTGGTTTTATCGAGCAAGATAATGGACCAGATCTTTTTGTCCATCACACCGCCATAACCGGTGAAGGTTTCAAGACCCTATCGGAAGGCCAGAAGGTGCGCTTTGAGGTCGAAGAGACATCCAAAGGTCCGAAAGCCAAGGACGTCCAGATCATTTAAATAAGGGGCGGGATATTTCCTCTCCCGCATAGAGATAGCTCTCCTCTTGGGAGGATATAGGATTCATGACAGAAATAGGGAAACTCCTTCGGGCTGTTCCCTTTTCCGCACACAAACATCGGTATCAGCGCCGTAAGGATGAAGACCGTGATTTCTATCAAGGCTTTCTTTTTGGCTGCTTATCAAGGTTGTTTTTTGATTTTTGTTTCTGTTTTTCGGCATTCTGTTTCTGACTCTTTTCCTTATCTTTTTTGCCGCCCTTGTCTCCCATTGCGTACCTCCTTTTCCCGTTGTCCCTCGTCTTCTCGACGCGAGGGTGTCGCTGCGTCGTCAGTTCTGTCTTTGCGCACTTTCATGAACATTCCTGTTAGGCCAACGAGAGAATTCAGCCACGCGGGCCGAGGGCCTGCGACGGCTGGAATGAATAGTTAGGCAAAACGTTCATTAAAGATGATTTCCTCTTTCTTGGACCGAGACATCGCTTTTATCTGTGCTTCTCGAATAAGGGCTTTGGAATGCGTCAAGCCTTCTTGTTGATATAACAGCTTGACGGGCAGACGAGTTCGGGTGTAGCTTGCCCCCCGACCCTCACTATGTTGCTTGACCCGAGCCCGCACATCTTTTGCTATCCCCGTGTAGAGTGACCCATCCCCGCAGCGGAGGATATAGACTGTCCAATCCTTTCGCCCCCTTCTCTTCATCCCTTGGATCATTCTTAGGTATTTAGTCTCCACATTCGTTCTCTCTATATTAGAGCTTCATTATAGACGATTTTGGGGATTGGAAGTTACCAATCATCAATTATGGTTCGTAATAAACACCCTTTAAAAAATTTTTGGAAGTGTGGACTTCAGGGAGAAGTCATTAAAAAAACCCCACCTCTCTTCTTCGGAAATGGGGTTTCATTTTCCAAGGGCCATAAGACCCCCCTGTGAGTTAAATCCTGACGATACTTGGGGTAGGCTACGGTTTCAGATGGATAGTATCCAGATTGGAGGGCCAAGTCAAGGGGGGGAAAGGAAAGCCAAAAAAGGGACAAGGGGAAGCATAATTTGGCTCCCCGGAGGCCAAACAGGGGCATACTTAGGGGTCTACCCCATCGTATGTAGAATATTACCGCAGCCTCAAGTAGCTTCTTTTTCTTCCCTCTCATTTTCCCCTCGGAAACCTTGAAAAAATCGGCGATAGCTTTCCACCCTATCCTTTCCCCCACCCTAGGCTTAAAATCCCGTTCTTGGCCCTTAAAATGCTCTCCGTCGCGCGCGGTCCCCTTGCTTTTTGAAAGGCTTCCCCGTTGCCTTCCTTCCACTTTTATAGATTGGATTCCCGGCCCCATCCAAGCCCAATTCGCATCTCGGACGCAATCCGACTACCGGGGCGGAGATCGAGATACCAGCTAAGACGGTAGGTAAGATGTGGGAGTTAAAGCGGGTGGGGAGGCGGAGGACGGAAGGAGGGGGGCGTTATCCTTACAGTCTCTCCCAGGTAATTCGTCTCCATTTGCTGATGGGGACCCACCTGGTCTTCATCCCCCAAGGAGAACCGGGGAGGAATGCCTCGGTAGAGAGTTTTAACAGCCTGTGGCAGGAACGAGTCCTGCACCGGCATAAATGCCCTACGCTGGATACACTGAGAAGAACCAACGAACGATTTTTGCAGTACTACCATTATAAGAAGCCCCACCGGGCTCTTACCGAAAACGAACATGGCACAAGATTCCTGGGGGTTCTTCGAGATGGGCTCTGGAGGTCTCTTAGACATCTGCCTCAGAGGTTTGACCTGGATTCCTACAAGGATTCCAGAGGTCATCTTCATTTCCCGGTTGCAAGAGGAAAGGTTTCTTTCATTCGCAAAGTTTACTCTCATGGCCGAATTGAGGCCAATGGTTCCACCTACTTCATTCGGAAAAAACTCAGGGCCAATATGTGGTTGTGACCCTTTTTACTTGCAGAAAGAAATTGGTTGTGAAACATGAGAAGAAAATTATCAAATCCTTTTCTTTTCCCATTCAAGGTCAAGTAGTTGCCCCTCTCCTCTAAATGCAAAAAGCAGACTTACTGGTTCACGATGTTATGAGTGCACCCAGCTAGGCCTCGAAGAAGGATGAAGGTACCCCCTTTAGACCGGACACTCCAGTAACAAAATAGGAATTCCTAAATTACAGGTATCTTGCCAATATTCGCCCTCGTCCTCAAATGCTCCCTGTTGCGGATATGGTTTGCAAATCATAGCTTTTAGGTCTCTAAAAGCTGAAGAAAAATAGCAGAAAAACGCATTTTTTGCTTAAATCCATCCTCCACAACATATAAAAATGAAAAAAGGCAGAGCCCTTTCTGACCCTGCCTTTGATACCCCCCTATACTCGACTATTCAACCTTTTCAGCCAAAATCAGAGTATCTCGGCTAAGGGGAGAGGGGACGTAGACCAAGTCGATTTGTATTTTGCTTAGAGTCTTTGCTTTGAGAGCATTTTTAGGGATCGTGGTCTCCAAAGTTCCTTCGGTCATTTCTCCTGGCTTAAGAGTCTTCCAAAAGGGAGAAACCTTAACGATCTTTTCTTCAGACTTATAAGGAATTGGCTTCCCCGCTTCGTCCAGGTATTCAAGGGTCACCGCCTGGATATCCAGGAGACCCTTTGCTTGATTCGTGATCTTGATGTTCCCCCTGAGATCGGGCGTATCCACAATCTCTTTAGAAGCTGTGTCAACCATCATGGAAACTTTAAGATCGGTAAGCTCCACAACAAAATTCTTGCCCGTAACCTCAGCCTTTGGTGGAACCAAATTCTTTTCCACGCGCTCTTGTTTGGGGGCCTCTACCTTCTCCTTCGTGCACCCCCAAAACCCCACGGCCAGACTTAAAGCGAAGATTGTGAAGATCTTTGTGTAATGCATATCTTACCCTCCTTTTATTTGTTAAGAATCTTCATACCCCAATATCCATCCCTTTCTTTGAGTGAGATCGTCTGGGTGATAATCATTGCTGCAGCGGATTCAAATCACCTCCCTTCCTCCATCAAAACGACTGCTGGTTGAATAGGATTGTATGAAATTGGGGGTGGTAAGTCAAGGCAGTTGCTGAACAAGCATTTTTTGAAAAATCTTGAAGTTTTCCGCTTGCTTCCCATTCCTCTTTCCAATATACTCCTCCTATCCAGCTTTTATATTCCATTCCAACAGGAGGCTAAGAATGGCTAAGAAACCCATGACCAAATCTCAAATCGTGTCTCACTTTGCAGGGAAATTCGAGATTTCAAAGAAGATGGCTTCAGCGATTATTGAGGAGGTCGCAGGGCTGGCAGTCTCCGAAACCAAGAAGACCGGTTCCTTTACCCTTCCTGGAATTGGAAAACTGGTCTTGGTGAAGAGGAAAGCTCGTATGGGGCGAAATCCGGCTACTGGTGAAGCGATCAAGATTCTGGCGAAGACGGTGGTGAAAATGAGGGTGGCAAAAGCGGCTAAAGAGGCGATCGTACCGGGGAGGAAGTAGGACACCAGCGCATGTCTTTTTCATTAGTAAAGGTCGGTTTGGGCCGACCGGGGCCTGTTGTCCTTTTGTTGTATTTTTTCAAAATCCTTGGTGCAATGGGCGATCATTTTTGACTCGACGTCATGGAAGGGCTGTAAATTTTCTCCATGAAGGCCCCCCCATTATCCCTCTAGTAATTTCTTATAAACGAGGAATATTCTTCCTGGACCCCTGCCTTCGGCCTAAGGTCGGGGTAGCCAAACCGAAGGGAAAATGATCAAGCAACTCGAAAACCAAATACGGGATCTGCAAAGAGAATTGGCCGAGATACAAAAGGATCAAGCTGTCCTCCGCCTCCAACCCTGCCGGGGAGATTCAGAAATTAGGGCGAAGGACGCAAAATTCGATGAGCTGGATAGGCGAGCAATAGCCATAAATGAAACCATCCGGGGCATGACAAGAAAACGCCAGCTATTGATCTCCGAATCTACCAGAAGAGGAAACAACGAATCTCCCAGTTCTAAGAATTCTTCATAGCGCTGTTTGGGCTCATGGAAAAAATCCAGATTTTTCCACAAGACGGTATCAACAGTCCTTGCTACACCGAAGCTACTGCCCACCTTCCAAACCAAGAATCCCCCCTCTTTTACCCTTGCCAGTACCCGAAAACTCCTCCCATCAAAGCCCAACTCGCATACAAACCGCAATCCGGCGACCTGGGCGAAGATTGAGATACCGGCTAAGAGGTGGTCAAGATGTGGGAGTGAAAGCGGATGGGGGGTGGAGGAAGTAAAAAGTTACTGTGCTAAATTTGTGCTAAAATCAACTCAAAAAGACCGGAACAGATAGAATAAAGTGGAATAGATAGAAATCAGATGAGATAGAATTTAGGATGTTTTTTCATCAAGTTACGGGAAAACCGGACCAATCTCAAGGGGTTAGAAAATTTACTCTTTTTAGTATAGCGGCGGAATATCATACCGACCTGGAATTTGCCAGGGCTCTCTTGGCTGCGCGGGAGAAGATATCCATTATTCCCCTGGCCGTCGAATTGCAGGAGGATTTATCCCTCACATCCCGGATACGCCTCCTGGAAATTCCCTGGAATACCCTGGAGAAGGAGGCCAGAGACAGGGGGAGTTATATCCTCATCCTTAAGCTTCCAGAAGAAGCCAGCCTTGAGGTTGGAAAGCTCGGTGAAATCAGATTCAGGAAGGGTTATTATCTCTACATCGGTTCCGCCAGAAAAAATCTATCCCAGCGAATCCAGAGACACCGCAGGATGCGCAAGCGACTCTTCTGGCATGTTGATTTTCTGCGGGCCATCGCCGAATTTCACCTCGCCCTACCCGTCCGCACTCAAGATGTCCTGGAGTGTGAGATGGCTCGTGCGGTAAAAGACATTTCCGAGTGGGAAGTTCCCCGCTTCGGTTCCTCAGATTGCTCCTGTCCTTCTCACCTTTATGGGATGTTAAAAGACCCCCTCCAATCCGCCGAATTTATCTCTCTGCTGCAGTACTACAGAATGGACCGGCTGATGGAGGAATGAAAGTTTGGCCGCCTCTCCTAGGCCTGGATCCGCTGCGGCTCGATCTTCCTTGTTGAAATTTTATATTTTCAGGATATATATTTGAGAAGGCTTGATGGGGAATGAAGATTCTGAGGGGAAATATAATTTTTTGAGAAATGGGGAGGAGCGAATCCTACGATAGTCAAGGGAGAAGGCTTATGAAAGTTGTGGCATTCAACGGCAGCGCGCGCAAAGATGGCAACACGGCAATCCTGTTGAACCTGGTACTGGATGAATTGAAAGGGGAAGGGATGGATACGGAGGTCATCCAATTAGCCGGAGAACCCCTAGCCGGCTGCCTAGCCTGCTACAAGTGCATCAAGAACAAGGACCAGAAATGTGCGGTGGATAACGACCGGATCAACGATTACATCGCCAAAATGCATCAGGCAGAGGGGATTCTTTTAGGGTCCCCTACGTACATTGCGGACGTGACCGCCTCTATGAAAGCCCTCGTAGAGCGCAGCACGATCGTATCCCGGGCGAACGGGGAAATGTTTAAACGGAAGGTAGGAGCGGGAGTCATAGCAGTCCGCCGGGCGGGAGCCATTCACGCCTTCAGCTCGCTTAATTATTTCTTCCTGATCAACCAGATGATCATCGCCGGCTCCAGTTATTGGAATATCGGCATCGGGATGGCCCCCGGGGATGTGCGGAACGATCGCGAGGGCCTCCAGACCATGAAGACCCTCGGTCAGAACATGGCTTGGCTCCTCAAAAAGATTCATGGTTAAACCTTAGCCGGTCGCTGAAAAAGGTGGCTTTTCGCTGCCCCGGATATTTTTTCGACACCCCCGCCTGATCCGGCTGCCCCATTGTGGGCTTAATCCCTCTCGACCAGCTCGATCCGAATGCTTTCCGGGCCTTCGATGAAGGCGTATTTGATTCCGGCGGACGTCACGCTGGGCCCAAGGGTAACCCGGGCCCCTTTTTTCTGAAGATCGGCAATTGTCCGGTCCATATCTCTTACTTTAAATCCAAAATGATCCAGCCCTCTGCTTCCTTTTCCGGGAATGAGCTGGCCTGCACTTGGGTCCGTCCCCATCAAGTTTACGGGCACTCCTTGTACCTCCATCCGAACCATGGGTAGGCCGCGCACTTCTCCCCGGGATACTTCCTGTCCATCGAATACTCTTTTAAAGTATTGCACCGCTTCTTCCACATTTTGGCAGATAACATGTACATGATCCAAGCCTGTGATCATTCCGACTCTCCTTTGCGTTTGAATTTCGGGGGAAAAAACTTCCCCTCTGTGAAGATCAAAACGATGATTCGCCTTCTTTCGATTTTTAGCCTCTTGAATCTTCGAACGCCCAGCCCGGCTTTTTTAACTTCAGCAGGATGAAGGAAAAAAAGATCGAAAGCAGGACGCTCCCGCTCAGGCCCAGAAAAACCGACGGCAGCCCGAACCTCTGGGCGACATAACCCGAAAAGCTCGCAGCCAAGGAACCAATTCCAAAAGCGGCAAAAAAATAGATGCCGAAAGCGGTCCCGCGCATCTCCGGAGTCGTGCGCTGGGCCAGCAGCACGGTCATCATGGGTTGGAGGGCAAAAATAAAGAAGAAAAAGACCAGGGCCACGATAAGCAGGGAACCTTCCCTGGTAAAGGACATGGTTAGTATGAAAGGCAATGCTGCCGAAGAGATGATCAGGACATTGCGCTCTAAATGGGGTTTTTGTCCCAAGATTCCTCCCATGTACTGGCCAAAAACTCCCATGAATAACGCCAGGCCTGAAAGCATCCCCCCTACGGCCACGCTGTCCCAGGAAAAAATCTTAAAGGAGGTATGCTTGGCCATATAGGTAGGCAAGAAAGTCGTGGCCCCATGGAAACTAAAACTCTGCAGCATATTCAGACAATACAAAAGCAGAAAAGGGACGGAGAAAAAAATCCAGAGGTCCCTCGTTTTCGGCGATGGGCTGGCTTGGGGGGTTATTGGGGGAGGTTTGTTTTCCTCTCCTTTTCTTACCGACATGTCAATGAAGAGAGACCAGATGGAAAGACCGATTCCCGGAACACCAAACCAGAGATAAGCATATCGCCATCCCCAGTGGGAAGCAATTAAGCCGGCGATAAAGGGCGCTACAGCCAACCCGATGTTGCCGGCAGCTCCATGAATCCCCAGCGCCCGTCCATATTCTTTCACTTTTGATGTAACCAGGGAATTGGCCATCGGATGGTAAACGCTGCCCAGGGCCCCTAAAAGCGCTAAGCCCGAAGTGAAAAGGATTAAGTTGGGAGAGGCGGCTACCAGAAGCGAGGCTCCCGCCGAGCCCAAAAAGCAAAAAAGATAGAGTTTTTTGGGCCCGAGGCGGTTATAGATCATTCCCCCGGGAAGAGCGCCCAGCCCATAAGCAAAGCTCATGATGTTGCTGATCGCCCCCAACCCTAGGTATCCCATGGAGAACTCCTCTTTCAAGAGGAGGAGCACCGCCGGAAAAATCAGGAGGTACCCATGGGTGAGCGCATGGGAGCAACCCGTGAGGGCCACGACCATTTTCTCGTCACGCGTCATGCCAGTGTTTCTCCCCGGGGTTTTCCATTCCTTCCTTTCCCACGGCCTGGGCTAACCGGAACCAATCTAAAAAGGGTCCTATTCGCGTCCAGGCAGCACCGGCTTTGTCCCCGTCCACGTGCCGCGGGCGTACTATCGGGTTTGCAGAAAATAGATCTTTCCTTCCTCGCACATCTCCCCCGCGGCCATTCCGGCTTGCTCCCCACTGCCGAAAAAAAGATCAACCCGTTCCGGTCCCTTCATGGCTGCGCCCGTGTCCTGGTTGAGCACGAACCGCCGGAGAGTTTTTCTGCCTATCAATCTTCCGGCTTCATCGAAAATTGGCTGCTGGGCGATAAGATAGGCCAAGGCTCCCTGGGGGAAAATGGCCCGGTCTGTGGCAATGGATCTACCCGCTAGTGAGAGGAAAGCCCAAGGCGCCGATGGGTCCTTCTTTTCCGGGAATAAAGCGGAAGAAAATATATCGTTCATTGGCATTAAAAGTTTCTGCGACTCTCTCAGGGTTCTGCCGGAGAAACTCTTTTATCCGCGAGAGGGAAAGCGGTTTCTCGGCCAAAAAACCTCGGTCGATCAGGTAGCGTCCAATGCTTCGGTAGGGTCGCCCGTTGGAACCGGAGAAACCCACGCGCCGAGTTTCCCCCTTTGGCAAGCGGATCTGCCCCGAACCCTGGACATGGAGAAGGAATCGCTCCCAGGGGTCCTTCACCCAGGCCAGCTCATATCCTTTACCCCGCAAGGCTCCCTGGCCGTCGATCTCCTGGCGCGAGTAATAGGGAATGGCCTGTCCTTTTTCAACCCGGACGACCCGCTTTACCCCCCACCCCTCCGAGGATAATTCTTTGCTCATTAACTCTACCAGGTCGTCCGGCCGGCGATAGATGGGATACAGGTATTCTCCTCCGGGTTCGAGGTTTCCCTCTACGATGGGTTCATAATACCCCGTAAGAAGGGTGGGGTTTGCCTTGCCCTCCCGAGTTGCCTCCCAGAAAGTAAAGCTTTCCCGCACTCTTCTTTCGAATTCCCCCTCAGCGGAAGCGCTTATCAAAATTTCACGAAAAAGGGCCAGAGAACGATAGGTCCTCTCGGGCATAAAAAAATTGCTCGACGGTTCTGGCGGGGGGCTGGCCGAAATATATTTGGCCAGATGGACCAAGCTTCTTTCCACGGCGGTTTGTAAGGAACTTTTATCCGCATCATCGGCCAGGGGATGAATGATTTCTCTCTGCTCAAAGAGAATAGGTTCTCCCAAGCAAATGGGCGCTTTGGAAATGGGTGCCAGGAGGTCCAGAAGGGATAGAAAAATGATTCCGGCGATGAAGGCTTTCAGCCGCAAAATTCACTCCTCTTGGATTTACTTAGAAAATACCCTAAATCCCCCCAACCCCCCTTTACCAAAGGGGGGCAGGGGGGGATTTTCATAGCTCGCGGGTGGCCAAATGGCCATGGGAATTCATTGAATCATATCACCACTTACCTCCTTGAACAAACCAAAACAGCAATCCATGGCGGCTCTCCGTTTCTCTCCCCCCTCATTGGATAACAGTTACTCCAAATATCTCCTGTCATCCCGGGAGCTTTCAAAAAAGGCTTGACGGGCGAAAGCTTTAATTTTGTTAATCCCCGGTCCTGGGGGAGCGGTTTCAACAAATAATTTCCTTCCTCAAAGCCCCTTAGACATTTACCCCCCAGTGGAATAATTCCCGCTCCCTATTATCCTTGTGCCTTGTTCTCCGTTTTGATACAATCGGCCAGAAGTATCACAAGGCTTGCTGGGAGGGGAGATTAAAAGGGGGTTGTGGAGGGGAGGCCAGGATTTCGGCATGTCTGATCTAATGAAGACTTCCTTCCTGAACGAGTGATTTCGGTATCTCCTAATGGAATGCAACATTTTAAACGGAAAGTGCGCCATGAACGTGGTGCGTTTTTTTAGCGCAGTACTTGCTCGTTCTCGACCGGCACATGATGTGTCCTGTACCGATGGAGGAGATCGGACAGAAGGGGGCCGTGAAGCTCTGCCGGGTTCCAACGGCTGGGGTTATCATAAGCAGAGCGGTCCAAAATGTACCGGATTACGGCCATCACCGTAAGGTCGGGCTACCATAGGATGTAGGGTGAGACAACGAATCTGTGTTGGAAGCCTCTGTATTTATGAAATACCTCTCTTAGTAGTGTGGTGGCGCGGGAGGAATGCGGTGTGATCAGGGTGGGTTTTACCGTCTCGCCTGGAAGGTACGAATAAACCCGTACCTGGGAGCAGGTGACTCCTTCTTACCTGTCTCCCCAGAGCCGCCAGGGGTAAAGCAGGCGCCTAAGCATCCAAGGGTTGAGAGCGGGAACATGGGAACCGTGCGTGTCTGCCTGTTACGGAGAGCAGGCTATCCGTGGAGACCGGGGAAGGGCACGTACGGGGCGGAGTCCTCGTAGTAGTCTGAGGGCGGGAAAGCCGTCCACGAAGGCGAAGGGGGACAGGAGACCGATAGGTTTTTGAAGCCGGGGGAATCTGTGGACACAGATGCAAGGACCGATAAGGTCTGGTTACTCAACGTGCAGAGAAAACTCTATCAGTGGAGTCGGGAGAACTCCGGAGGTCAGTACCGTGAGCTGTGGGGTTGGATTACCGATCGCCGCAACTTGCGGTTTGCCTGGCCAACGGTTGCCATAAATAAGGGCAACAGAACGCCGGGCATCGACGGGGTGACCGCCAATTTAAGGTAGGTGTGGCGGCCTGATAACGCTATGGTCTCTGGAGAGCCGAGTGCGTAACGAAAGGCGCATGCTCGGTTCGGGGAGGGGCTACGGGAGACCGGTGGTTGAGAGACCCTACGGCGCCCGTAGTCTACTCTACTCGACAATGCTGGGAGACTTCAGATAAAACTTTCCCCTTGACCGTTAATGCATTTAAAAGTATTTTTTAATTGGTTTTTGCCATCAGAAACAGGTCAACTCAACTCAAAAACATAACCCCTAAGCTTCTGGAGGGAAGGATAGAGTGGAGTTTACGGAAGGTGCTAATGGGAAAATGTTTGGGGAGTCCTTGTATCCCCTGGAGACTTTATTCTTTTGAATCGAGCCTTTAATCTTCTAGAGATGACAGGAAAAAGAAGTTTCCAGAAGATAGGTCGCTCAATCATGGGTTGGCGAAAATATTTCGCCCTTGAACGTCGCCGACAACATCGTTATCCCACCGGCATCGACGTGGAATTTTATGTCTGGGATAGGGCAACAAAGAAACCCCTTACACCAAAAGTTACGGGACGCCTCGTTGATATCTCCCGTAAAGGGGCTTGTCTCCAAACCAATACTGTCCGTATTGGATACCTTCATCTCGTCATAAGTGGTGGCTTAGAAGGAGAAACTGCTCTCATTCTTGAATTTCCGCCATCTTCGGAAGGGGTCCCTTGGACATTAAGGGCGCAAATTCTCTGGTATAATGCGATTTACGCTGAATTCAAATTTGAATTCGGGATAGCATTCGTTGACATCCCTCCAACGGAACAGAAATGTCTTGAATCTGTGATCAAATCAATCTAAATATCGCAGAGGTCCTGGATTGCATTTTGGGCACATACTCCAGGAGAATTATTAATATTGCGGGATGAAGTGTATAAAAATATAAACGCGAGGGAGTATGTTCATCAAGGAACTGAAATAGATGATACAATTTTCTTATTGCATAAAAACGGTAGGTATGGCCTTTATGTAAAAGTGGAGGATATTGACTGGGATGCATATCAAAACAAAAAGGAGAATAGAGGAAAGGAGACCTCCTTCCGGCGTTAAAAAATTCGATATGAGAAGGCATCCAAGATTTTTATTGAATTTGCCCATAGAATATTCTCAAGGCGAATCGGACGTCACCCATGCTGGATATACGTTCAATGCCAGCGAAGGGGGGGTGATGGCTAATTTTCCCGAACAGTTGGATATTGGTCAACATTTGAGATTAAAACTCTTTTTATCTCTCGGTCCTGACATAAATGCTATTGAAATATTTTCGCAAGTGGTTTGGAGGGATAATTTGGAAAAGGAGGGGGGTTATCGATCCGGAGTCAGATTTGTCGATATTTCCCCAGAGAACAAGAATAAATTGGAAAACTTTTTGAATAAACTTTCGAATTGAAATCCCACTTTAAAGCTCTATCAACCTGTTCCGATATCTTTTCTCTAAAAAATCAAGCAATGCCTTTTTGACACCCATAGATAATGCTGTAAATAAAATGGCTTGGCTCAACAGAATTGTTGAAGAAAGATACCAGAAGGCCCGACATTGATTTATCAACAAATTCTGTGGAAAAGATGTGGAAAAAGTTATGAACCAAGCTGATAATTTGACAAAATTTAAGAGTTTTTTGCGACTTGCCTATTTTTGAAGCATTAAAAAATTAATAATATTGAAATGTTATGTATAAAGTCCGCTCTGGTACTGGGTTTCTGGGCTTTGAGAGCCCAAAAATCTTGAGTTATCAACAATCTCAATGTGGGTATTTCTGAAAACCCGTGAAAAAAGGCCATCTCCGACCCATATCGGCCCCAAATCTTGATCTGGTGTCCTTCCTGGAAATAAGTCGCTGAAAAGGTGGCTTTTTGCGGGCTGATCTTCCATATGGTGGTTAATCTGTCCTCTATTTATCGTCATGTTTTTATCATCATGGTTCTATCATCATGGTTTTGCTTTATATTTTGCATGAGGTTCTGATGCTCCCCAGCTGTCAGCCGAAAAGGGTTGATATTTGAGCATGACAGGCTTATCAAGAGTTTCCCGATGTTCCTCCCCTGCGATACGCATTTCTCTGTGCATTTTATGCCCTTGGTGCATTAATTCCCCTAATCATCAGCCTCCCAGTCAATTTCTGATTCCTCCGGGGGAAGCCTAAGGCTGCTGGCGGCATAGGCATCTAAAATTCTCTGCACCAAGGGGAATATAAGGGGAGTCTCTTTGGATGATGTTGACCATGGTCGGGGAGGGCGAAAGTGTATTGAGGATACCTGCATTCTCCAAGACCTTCTTGCTGGCTTTGAACGATAATTCCCGCCGCCTTGTCTCCTTTTGGGGGATGTTCGGCATTTCTTCTACTAACTCTTTGATGTTTTCTCTGGCGTAAGCGGCGAGCTGCAGGCGGCAGCCGAAGTTATAGCGAAGCGCTTCCACACACACCGCGTACATCTTGATGTCAGGTATTGGCGCAAAGGAGCCATTGATGATCTTCAGGGCTAACCAGGCGCCCCTGAGCTTGGGTGTTATGCTACTTTCAACCAATAATCCTTACTTGATTCACCTTAACCTTAATCCGGCGGTAAGCGCCACAGATTTAGCGAGATAGGCCGAAAGAAAATTATAGATGGATTTACAGTAAAAAATTGAACGCACGAGCGCATCGCTTGAAATATTTCTATCAAAATGCATAACTGCGACTGCTACAAAAGGAATCGAGAATCTTGCAAAGGCATACTTATCCATCATGGCAGGTTAGATCACCCCATCGATAACCACCAGGATTCATTGCATCGTTCAACCACTCCGGAAAGCCGGACACAAAGTGGGAATCTTCTGCCAAGCATAAACAAAATCACGCAACCAACGATGGGTGACCGATATCTTCAATCGAATCTGGTGACCGCCTTCGGTCACTTTAGCCGCTACCAAACCAACACATCGACGGATTCGCTTGATGTGCTTCTTCCGATAAAAAGGCGGCAATACCAAATCTCTCAGCCAATACGACATATTGTAGGCCAACTGGGCGCACAACATATAAACCCAATTCGCCATAAACCCGCCCAAGGGAAGATGACTCATAAATTCATTACTAAACTGACCAATCCGTCTCTCCGCCGCCCCTCGCTGATCATGAACCTCCATCAGCTCTTGGACTTTTCCCTCCCGGTTGGTCACGACCGCATAGTACTCATAACCCAGGGCCCCAAAAAGAATCCCCTGACCCCCTTTGGACTCCTTCTTCTCCCGGCGCAACAAATAACGATATGGCTTGGCCCAACCGATCGGCTGATACCAAACCTCGCCATACCACAAGCCAGGATGCGAAACGTCTTCTTTCCAGTTCTCCTCCGTCAAATTCTCGATCAACTGTCGCAGGGGCGCCGTCTGGTCCGCAGTGATGCTAAAAGACCAACTTTCCCCTTCGCAATAATCAACCACATCTTTATTGTAAAAAGCCGAATCGCTCCGAAGATAGATCTCTTTGATCCCCACGGGAATCTTGCGTTTCATCCTCCGCAAATAGGCTACCGCCTTCGCCCCGGGTTGGGTTTCCCCAGGACGCAATTCACTATGAATCATTTCCTCCGTCTCGTTCACAAACGAATACATCGCTTGCAAGGAGTAAATCCCATTGTAGTTCCGGGCCGCCCCTTCTTTCTTTTCTCCAAAAACTTCATGGGCCTTGGCATCCGTATCAATGGTCCAAGCCTTAATCTTGGGTCTAAGACGATGAACTCGGCTATGGATTTCTGCCATGGCCCGATTGAATTGCAAAATATGCCCCAGGGTAAACCGTCGACAAAAATCAGCGGCGGTCGTAGGATCCGGAATGTCCTTGCGTCCAATCGCTCTTTGAATCGCTACATCTTCCCGGAGGGCTTCCAAATCATCGATGAAATCGCCGCCGATAAACGCATTGGCAGCGAGAGCCAGGATATGTTCCGATTCCGGGTATCCCCTCTCTCGCTCCTTTACGTGAATATGTTCATCCAGGATGCGTGGGATTTCCAAAGCTTCCGCCATGGCATAGAGGAGAGAAAGGCCCGTATGAACTGTTAAAGGTTCTTCGGTTGCTTCCAGGTGAACGGTATGTCCCTGACGAACTTTGAGCGGAATTCCGGACTGTAATTTTTTAGGGGTCCGCTCTTTTCACCTGTTTCATGAAATGGCCTCCGATTGTAGAACCCTGTTTTCGCGCTGTAAATATAGGCCATTTCTTGCCTTGGTTCAAGAAAAATAAGACTTTATCGCTGGATTAAGGCTTAACTAAACCGCTGCTTCGTAGGTGAAAGCGTCAAATTGGATTTTTGCGCGGGAGATCCTGCGCAAAGGGAGGGTTACTTCCTGAAAGAGGTAGGTCTGATTTTGCAGCTGGATTGCTGGATTTCAAACGGTACTCATTAACCATTCTCAATTTCCGCCTTGGCACATCCAATCCTATTTGGAATCGGGGGACACCCTACTGGTTTTGAGAGAAAATAGTTTAGTTTGCTCGGATTTGCGCGGTTAAAAATCGTCCGTGAATTTTCCCCGGAACGACCGAACTGCAAATTGAAGTCCTATTTTCCAGGACTTTTATGCTTTTGGACAAGACAAATTTTCTTGTTCCCCTGTCTTGAACTCTTATAATCATTGAACACTATGAACATTTTAATACTCGATTCAAGGCATAATATTTGCTAGAATAAATATATGCTGAGACAAGAAGGGTGAGGTGAGCCTAGGCAAAGGGGTTGGGTTAGCCCATGCCCGAATGAGTTTGGCAAAATCCATTACAGCAGGCGGATAACCTTTTCGGCATCCGTGGGAGGTCTGGACACGATCTTTTGCCTCTGCCGTGGGCTCCTATGGCTTTGCCATCTATTATTTCTTTCGGGTATTTTTTTAAGAGCCGGAAGGGCAACAACAAATTTGTGGATGCGATATATTCTCGCTTGAATGTTATAAACTGAGCAGAATATTCTAGTCTGATCAGGAGGAAGGAGGTAACCAATACGGAAGTATAAATGATTGATCCCTTTTAACTTTCTTTTACAGCAGCGCGATAAGGAAAAGGACGGGAGGTCATAGGGGTGGATGGGTCTGATGAGTTACGAGATCCAATGAGTCCTTACGAGGCTGTTTATGACCCCAAAAATGTGGATTTAAAGGCCGAAAACACGTATTGTTGGGACGTTACCTGGTGAAAATCAATAAGTTAACCTGGTCCGACCCCGATCACGATCAAGCACAACAGTCGTATGGATGAAAACCATGACAATCAAAACCTATATTCGATCGATCCTGCTGGGGGCGCTTGTCACCCTCTCCCTTGCGGGGTTTATGATCCACGCCCGGATCCATCTTATAGCCCAGAACCCGTCTTTTACCGTGCCGTTTGTCGCCGGCATCCTGAATATTACCGTCATCCCGGCACTCTTTTGGTTCAAAAAGACGCTCGCCTATGGCTATGTACTGAATGGGTTTCTGTGCATCATCGGGACCGTCACCATGGGCCACTTCGCCATTGCCCGCTGGTTCGCCCCGACATCGCCACCGGATATCCTGTTGAAGAGTATGCTGATCGATATCCTCATCGTCTGGGGAAAGTTCTTCGTCGGGAAGGCCCTGTTCGAACTGGAGACCTTCGGTTATGACCCAAACCGGCCGAAAGCAGGCATTACCTACCGGTATCCTAATATGGGATGGTGGCTGATCCACCTGGCCGCCGTCAGTTTTGTCTATTACTTTGGCAACCGTTTATGGAGCTAGCCATGAATCAATTCAAGTGGTTTACACGAAACTGGTGGATACTGCACATTGTGGCCGTGACGTTTTTCTTCTGGCTCGGTCACGCGATACACTTCTGAAAGGAGTAAAATGAAGTGGAGAATTAGACCAATACTTCTTTTGACACCGTCTGTCAGCTAAAGTATAGGTCAGGCCAATTAAGGCGCCTTCGACCAATCTCACTATACCCGACAAGCGGGTGAGTCTCGAAATCATCATACTCTCAAATGCAAATCAATGACCATTGCCTCCCCTTAACGAAAATCTCCCTAAACCCCGACAAAAGATAATTTTCACAACCTCATGTTTGGTATTGACAATGTGACCCCTTATGGTATCGTTTATCCAATAGTTCCATAAAGATTTTTCTTTCCAAAGGAGGTGATAGTGTAAAAATAATTTAACGGGTGGGAAGACATGGAATCCGTGGCTGCGACATATCCGACCCCAGGTAATATTCATCAGCTTTTTGACAGCAAAGGAAGGAGGCTGGGTTATGAAACGCATAGTTTATGGTAGAATGATAATTTTCGTAGTATTAATTTTGTTCGTCGCTTCTACTGCGTTTGCTGGCAGCCCCAAATCGAAACCATTCTTGCCCGATATACTTCAAACGTGGACCCAAATCACACCAGGACCAACAGAATTTATGGGCAGGGACCTGAATCCAACCTGTTCGGGGGCTCCGGGGACAGATCCCACTTTCAAGTTTTTCGTGAAAGGCGGTCCTATTAACAAGCTGGTAGTCTTTTTTGCTGGCGGGGGGGCCTGCTGGGATACTATGAACTGCATTTACTATCCCACCTATTATCCTACAGTAGATGAAACCGTACAGGGGTTAACTGCAGCCGGAGGGATTTTTGACACGGATAATCCTGCAAATCCATTTAAGGATTGGAACTTCGTATTTATTCCATACTGCACAGGAGATATACACTGGGGGAGCAATGACAAACAATATTTTGACTATCTGAACTGGTACGGAGGGGTGACGTTTACAATTCACCATCGGGGTTTTGATAACTTTTTAGTGGTTTTGAAATGGATAAATGAGAATTTCAGTCGACCCCATGAGATTTTTGTCACTGGATCAAGTGCTGGGAGCTACGGGGCGATGCTGGCCTTTCCTTACATACAAGAAGCCTATCCGGACTCTAAAGCCAGTATATTGGGAGATGCTGGCTTTGGAGTCGTAAGCGAGGACTTCCATAACAATTACATTAATAATTCGGGGATCCAGCAAAATTTACCCCATTGGATTCCTGGTTTTAAAAGGCCGTTTTCCAAGTATTCTAACGCCGAAATGTACAAAATGATTGCCCACTACTATCCACACAGGAAAATTGGCCAGTATACAACGGCCTGGGATGCGACTCAGGCATTTTTCTACAATGTTATGCTCAATACATTCGATCCAACGAAATGGTCTTCTCTCCCCCCACAAGAGGTTTGGTGCGACTGGCATCAGCAAATGATAATGATAGAATATGCTGAATTTGCTGCACATACACACAATTATAGATACTACATTGGTGCTGGAACCGACCATACGATCATGGGAGATGACAAATTCTTCGATGAAGACTCCGCAGGTGTTCCGTTTGTTGACTGGATTAATGCGATGGTGGGAAATCAGGGAAGAACCTATGGACATGGTGGAATACCATGGAAGAATATTGAATGCGTAGATTGCGCAGCCCCTGTTATTTGCCCATAACATAAGACACTACTTTTGCTAAATACAATATCAAAAAATTAGCAATTGCGAAAAGAGTTTATAGGAAGGTGAAATGGCAGGGTGATTTCGGCTCTGCCTTTTTTGTTTATTTCCTTCCGTAATCATCAACTCCAAGGTCAGCCTCCAATTGCAGATAGGTGAAGTCCACATTTCCCAAAACAAATAAAGCACATTGAAGAGGCTTAGCATCAGGGTGGTTAACCTTGAAAAGGGTTTTGTGCGTTAGAGATGGATAATTGGTAATATAAATCTTAAGCTTGTTAATCCTCCTGTCCTGGGGGATCGGTTTCAACAAATAATTTCCTTCCTCAAAACCCCTTAGACATTTAACCCCCAGTGGAATGATTCCCCCTCCCCAATTACCATTGCTCTGCCTTCTCTGTTTTGCTACAATCGGGTAGAAGTTATTGAAGGCTTACCGGGAAGCGAGGGGGGAAGAGGGGGGCTGTGGCGCGGCCACTTTTGCGCTGGTGGATCAGCGACGATGCCCCCAGTATCGTGGTCTCACTGTATGGGCTGTCTCACCCCTGAATTGCTCTGACCGAAGTTTGGTTAATTGAATGAAAATTTGTAATATTCACGCGAAAAATTGGTATTGGGTCAGTATAGATATAAAGACCCAAAACAGCTTGCTAAAGGCCAAACATAGACCAGCCTAAGATTATTGATCGGCGAACAGCCAGGTAAGAAGACGAGTGCCGACCTCACCGAAAGGAGGAAACCCATTTTGACAAGACGTGAATTTCTGGTCGGAGCGGTTGCCGCTGGAGTGATCCTGCGTACCCAGAGGGTCTTTGCCAAGGCATCCCAGCCGGCCACGCCGGTGAACTTCGACGTGCCGGCCGGAGCCTGCGATTGCCATACGCATATCCATGGCGATCCTAAGAAATTTCCGTTCTTCCCCGGGCGAGTCTATACGCCGGAGATGGCGCTGCCGGAAGAGATGGCGAAGCTCCACAAGGCGCTTCACATTCAGCGCGTGGTGATCGTCACGCCGAGCGTTTATGGCACCGATAACTCGGCTACGCTCTATGGCATGAAGGCGCGCGGGAAAGACGCGCGCGGCGTCGCCGTGATCGACGAGAAGAGCTCGGAGAGCGACCTCGACGCACATGGGGCGGGCTGGCATGCGCGGCATCCGGCTCAATCTCGCGACAGGCGGCATAAACGACCCGTCGGTTGGGGGCCAGCGATTCCAGACGGCGACTGAGCGCATGAAAAAGCGTAACTGGCATGTCCAGATCTATACGAGGCTGGCGATGATCTCGGCCCTCAAGAGCCAGCTTGCCGCGTCGCCCGTGCCTATTGTGTTCGACCATTTCGGTGGCGCCGAAGCGAAGCTCGGGCCGCAACAGCCGGGCTTTGCCGATCTGTTGGAGCTGGTCCGGTCGGGCATGGCCTATGTCAAAATCTCGGGCGCCTATCGCGCGTCCAATTTGGCGCCTGACTATGCAGACTGCGTACCGCTCGCCCAAGCGCTGATCGCCGCGAACCCAGACCGGATCGTCTGGGGCACAGACTGGCCACATCCGGACTCGGTCACGCCGCCCGGAAAGAAACCGACCGACGTGACGCCGCTGTTGCAGATCGATGATGGTCGTCTGTTGAACCAGCTGCCGGTGTGGGCGCCTGATCCGGCGATCCGCAAGAAGATCCTGGTGGACAACCCAGCGCGGCTTTACGGGTTTTAAGGGATGGCGAGCCGGCACGTAACCGGGGCTAAATGGTGAATATCCATCGCCGAACTTCGGCATGCAACTGGCGGTTTGTGCCTGCGGCGGATGCGGTTCAACCGGTAATCCTCCATCATCAAAGCTATCTAGACAACACCTTTTTAGGTGAAGGCGCCATTCTGGATGACAACTGCTTTTGGAAAATTGCCGCGGGGAAATCCTGTTTAGGCCTTCCTATACCCGGTGGTTGACATTTTCTGTCAAAGAGTGTAGGTTTTTACCCATAATCATTAAGGGCTTGGATAAGCTTTTTATCTCGGAAGTCTTGACAAATTGCGGACAGTGGCACGATGTTCGCTATTATCCTATTGACCTAAATAGGGAATCTTGATACTTTGGCACCGTAATTGTCCGACTTGTAAATGTGCAACCTAACAACTTGACCTCGCACTTCGGCGGATTTATGAGATGGATTTCTCAGAGGACGACGATAGTGTAGGCTCCTAGGGGATTTTAATAATCCTTTGGAGCCTTTTTCATTAAATCGATCATCACGTTTCGGTGCAAATACAAGAAAGGAGGTTAGTTAAATGCAGACGATTTTAATTATCGGATCGATGATCCTCTTTCTTTTCTCCGGGCAGGCGTTCGCTCAGCCCATGGCCAAGCACCTTATTGACGCAAAACCCCCGGAAGCCTTGCTATTTGATGTGGATAAGTGGTTTGAAGACCATCCCATAGAACAAGGCAATGTTAGGGCCGAAACAGTTTTTCTATCACCCCGCGCCCAAGTGCTATTTATCCGGGGCAAGGGGTCTTCTCTTGGGCAGGCATATCCACTCGGTCGTCGATGAGCTTGTTTATGTATATAAAGGCAGAGGGGAAATGTATATTAATGGCAAATGGGTCCCGGTTAAGGCTGGCCAATTTCACACTTGCCCGCGTGGGGTTGCCCATAGTACCCGCGCTGCGGATGGTGAAGAGATTTGGCTCATCGCTTTTTTTACGGACCCTCTACCGCAACCTCTCGGCGATCGAGTCATGATCGACGAATAAGAAAAAGTTCCACAGCTCCGTTTGCGGGGGGGGGAGAAGGAAGTAGCGTATACCTGCTATATATCTTCCGATCTTGGACCAACCAAAATGTTTCGATACGGTTCTCATCTATTGAATCGGGATGCGTGATTTCTGCCCGTAATCTTCAATCCCCAAAGCATTCCTGGGCTCAACAGTAGTAGAAGCTTCAATCGAGACCGAATCTGACACTGTCTGTCAAAGCAAATGCTCGTCAGTAATCTTTGACCTTGAACAAAGATTTATCCAGATGAGGCTGGAGTTAGGACCAAAAGGGACGGAACATGGCACCATTAGGCAACCCACAGATGGCACCTCAAAATTTCCCTGGTAGCCGATGTGGAAGCTAAGAAAGGCCCTGGTCCAACGATTGAACCAAGGCTAAAGGGTTTAGGGGCAGTTGAGAGGGACCGGCTGTTTGTAAACATGTTTCATCGCTCTTTCCTCTATTTTACTATTGCTATTTTCTTACCCTTTAAATTATAATATGACTCAGGAGGACTAGGTATGAATATAACTAAGTCGGTAAGAATTAGCAAAAAAGGGCAATTTGTGATCCCCAAGGAAATGCGAGAGGCTTTGGGAGTGAAAGAGGGAGAGGAACTCCTCGTTACTTTCGAAGCCGGAAAGGTTGTATTAACCCGTCCGCAGGAATATGCGAGGACTACCCGGGGTCTTTTAAAAGGCACCTGGGGAAAGGATCGAAAGGCAGTGGAACGGTATATCAAAAAGGAACGCCGGTCGTGGGAATAGAGATCATGGAGTTTCAGAACGCATTAAGAAAGCTGAAGAAAGTGGGATTGGATAGTTCCATCCTGATTTATCACCTCGAAGATCTGGAGCCTTATGCAAATTTGACCGAAAATATTTTCGCCAGGGTTGCGGAAGGATCCTTAAGCGCGGTGTTATCCACAGTTTCCGTGACAGAGCTTTTGGTCCAACCGTTTACCGCCGGCCAGAAGGATCGAATCGCGGCTTTTGAACGCTTTCTTTTCTCCCTGCCGAATACGGAACTAAAATCTCCGGATTACCCCATCGCCAAGGAAGCCGCACGCCTCCGTTCTAAATATAGAATCCGAACCCCAGATGCCCTCCTGATTGCTACGTCCATGAATGAAAAGGCAGATGCTTTTATAACCAATGATGCCAGTCTGCGCGCTCTCAGGGCTGAAGGCGTTACCGTTTTGGTGCTTGCCGATTTTGTGCGGTGAGAAGTCCCGAGGTCTAGATTCCTTTATTCCCCTATGCCCTCAGTACAGGCCGTTGGACAACTTCGAAGGCCTGGGAAAATCGGATTCTCTTGGATACGAGCCTGAAACCCCCAGCTCAATGTCCCCTGTGAATACCAGGGACAGCACCCATTTTTAATGACAAAGGGAACTTCAAAGAGTAGATTCCTCCCATGCCCAGGATCGCACGAGCAGTAGCGGAGGGACTTCCTCACCCAAAAGATCCGGAAGTGCTCTCTAACCGGCCGGCCCTGTGGCGATGAGGCATTTGTCCAGGAATTGGAGGGAAGATTCAGCAGGCGTCTGAAGCTATTATCGCCTGGCAGGCCGAGGAAATGGAGATAACGGGCGCCGTCCCTATTTTTCAAGCATGCTCGATTACAATTGGAGATCGATCGAAGGCCTCGCTTTTTATTCATGCTGATGGAAAAGAATCCACGGTTGTTGTCATCGTCTGCTTTAGAGGTTGGATATGTTTTGAGATTTTAACTTTTTAGAAAGTGCGGATCTTGGCAAGAAATACGCTATACTGAAAAAATATATTGTCACATAGCGCTATCCAAGATAACCATTTGTTATTATTAAATAAAAAATAATGCAAAATTTCTCTTGACAACATTCCTATTTGATCTAAAATGCAAGTCGTAGATTCCTGTCCATAGCCAATTAACCCAACAATTTAACCTTCAACCTTCCGAGGAGTAAAATGAGAAGGTGGGGTTACCAGAAGATGTCGTTGTGAAGCCTCTAAGAGGGTCGTAATACCCTTTTGGAGGCTTTTTAATTCATCTCTCAACATAGCCTGTCCTCCAGCTGATCTCCATCTGACCTGAAAGGCATCTCCGGATAGAGGCGACGGGAGAGGTAGCCGAACTTGCAGTTCTGTTCCTTAACTCCTCCGCTGCAAGCTCTCATTCCTGTCGTCCTCACAGGCTCTCGTTAATCTAACAACCTAACCCTCAATCTTCTGGAGGGAAGTAGCAGAAGGAGCCGATATTGACCAAGAAGCGAGTTCGTATCAAACATATTCGGATGAGGAAGGGAGGTGAATGTGCAGGCAATGACTTCGGTGATGTGCCAAGAGATAATTCCCTCTTGGTTAATGGAACACGGAAATGAAAGTACCTCCCTGTCCTCTGGGTGGGGAGGCGGGGAATAAAATTCCCAGGAGGAGATACCATGAGAAGGAAACTATGGCTTGGAGTAATGGCAGTAATTATTCTGGGAGTGTTCACGGCAATGTCCGTGGCAGCGGCTGAGAGGGTATCCGAAAAATACCGAATCGTTTATCACTTCTTCAAGGTGGAACGAATCGAAGTGGGCGACCTGCCTGGCCACGTGATCGGCGTAGCCGATGGAAGAGGACTGATTTCCTTCGATACCGGCGAGGTCGCGACCCAGTTAATCAAGCTCTTGTTTGACTACACCAACGGGAGCGGCCCAAATCAGAGTTATAGCGTCACCACCTTTGAGGACGGATCCACCTCCATTGCTAAGAGCCAAGGCACCACCACGGCCCTCCCCAGCGGAGTCTCCACGTTTAAGGGCGCGTATACCTACATCAAGGGGACTGGCCGGTTCGAGGGAATCAAGGGAACCGGTTCCTTTACCGGCAAGCGCATGGCGCCCTTGACCCCCGGAGGACCCGCTGACTGTTACATGGATGGGGAAGAGGAGTACACGCTCCCGTAAGGATCTCGGAAACCCTTCAGATCGTCTCTAAGCTTAATGATTAGAAGGCAGGGTCAGAAATGGCCCTGCTTTTTTTATGCACATTTCTACTCCTAATCGTTGACTCTTATCACTATCCTTTTCCGAGGAGTAGTAGGTGAAATCCATAATCCACAAGCAAATAAAGCCCCATCGCAGGGGCTTAGGATCAGGGTTGGTTAATCTTGGGAAGGGTTTTGGGCGTTAGAGATGGATAATTGGTAATTGATATCTGTCCACGATGTCCTGACAGTTGTCAGGTAATATAAATCTTAAGCTTGTTAATCCTCCTGTCCTGGGGGATCGGTTTCAACAAAGAATTTCCTTCCTCAAAACCTCTTAGACATTTAACCCCCAGTGGAATAATTCCCGCTCCCTATTACCATTGTGCCTTCTTCTCCGTTTTGATACAATCGGCTAGAAGTATCACAAGCCTTGCTGGGAGGGGAGAGTAAGAGGGGGTTGTGGCGGCGAGGCCAGGATTTCGGTATGTCTGATCTAATGAAGACTTCCTTCCTGAGATGTTCTTTTTGGAATTCTCCTTCAGAATGCAATATATCAAACTAAAATCAATAATATAGGGAGGTAACTTGAAGAGGCAATTTTTCGCTTGACTATCCATGAGGATAAGAGTACTTTTTCCGCAGTTTTATCGCTCGGTCGCTCAGTAAAGGCAATATCCTAATATCGAACCTTCTGGGGAGTAAGGTGAGAAGGTGGGATTATCAGAAGATGATCAAGTGAAACCTCCAAAGGGCTTATGATTTCCCTTTGGAGGAGCCTTCCCTGTATTCTATCAATACCAGAAAGCCAGTCCCCGTCAAACTGAAATTTCCACTTTGAAATCTCATAATGGCCCAGGTGGCCAAAATAAATTCTTGTCAAAGGAGGGAGACATTATGAAACAGCATCCTGATGGATGCACTGTTTGGCGAATTTTTATCATTTCCTCTGTGGTGGCGTTAGCATGTGCCTGCGCGACCATGGATAATCTGCGGCAGACGGAGTATTCCCCGCCCAGTGGGCGAGGCCCAGTAGTGATTCTGCTTTCCGGTGCCTCGGGTCCAGACAACTATCGCAGCTATGCGGCCGAGGTAGCCCGACTCGGTTATTATGCCGTTCTTCTCGATGGTAATGACTTCCACCCCAAATATGGCAAGTCTGCCGCAGATGGTTTGAGGCGTGTTATTGAGCGGGTACAAAGCTCGCCGAAGGCGCTTCCGGGTAAGGCTGCAGTAATCGGTTTCTCAATGGGTGGCGGCGATGCGCTCACACATGCCGCAGGCATGCCGGATCTTGTCTCTGCCGTCGTCGCCTATTACCCGATGACCATGTATGTATCGAACATGAGCAGCTTCGTCGCCGATTTCAAGGTTCCGATCCTCGTCTTGGCCGGCGAACGAGACACCTATAAGAATTGTTGCCTGATCGAATCCATGAGGGCCATGGAGGCTGCGGCGAAGGAGAGTGGGGCATCATTCGAACTTGTGGTCTACCCGAACGCGGGTCACGCCTTCACCTGGGTAAACACCCCTGCTTATAGAGCTGAAGACTCCGCTGATGCATGGCAGCGCACCAAAAAGATGCTTAGCCAGCATCAACCCCTACGTTAATCCGATGCTCCTCCAGCAACTTTATACCATGTTTTGTGCGATCTTTCGTCTGCTGAGAGATGAGTCAATCTACGCTTGTCATCAAGACCATCCTGAAACACCTGAAGGTGTGGCTCGTCAAATCAAGACCCACTCCCAAGGCCCATGCCCCACAGCTACTGAATGATACTGAATGATAGCGAATGTTTCTATCCGTAATCGTCAATTCTTAAAGTATCCCTTGACTCAACAGTAAGTGAAGTCCACATTTCTCGAAACAAATAAAGCCCCATCGAAGAGGCTTAGGCTCAAGGGTGGTTAATTTCGGAAAGGGCTTTGGGCGTTAGAGATGGATAATTGGTAATCTAAATCTTAAGCTTATTAATCCTCTTGTCCTGGGGGATCGATTTCAACAAATAATTTCCTTCCTCAAAACCCCTTAGACATTGCTCTCCCTTTTCTGGTTTGATACGATCGGGTGGAAGTATCAGAAGGCTTATCGCGAAGCGAGGGAAAGGAAGAAGGAGTTGTGGAGGGGAGGCCAGGATTTCGGCATGTCTGATCTAATCAAGACTTCCTTCCTGAAAGAGTGATTTTGGCTCTTCCTCTCTGGGGATAGAACATTTCAAAGGTAAATCTGCAATTTGGTCTTGAAAACCGAGGCTTTTTCTAAAGGATATTTCTAAGGAAAGTTTCCCTTTGACTTTCTGGGAGGAAAAGAGTATCTTGGGCTAGTTAATATTCCTTCCTTGCATTTGAGTAGAGCCCAAAATATACAGCTTAACTTTCTGGAGCGAATCTTGAGAAAGATTATCTGGAAGGTACCAATATAAAGCCTCCAGGGGGTTGTTTGATCGCCTCCGGGGGGCTTCGGTATTCCTGCAATATGTAGTGAATCATCCAGGTTGTGTAAACCATGGTCTTTGACGAACCTGAAAGAGATTTTGGGTACTCCAAAGCACTTATCCCTCCAACCATAAAAATTTTTAGGTTTTTCCAAAGGGGGAGAGCATTCCTATGCTCTCTTATGCAGGCTGAATAATTAACGATTGATAATCATTGGCACCTGGCTGCATGGTCTTTCTGGTTTTAATCAAGGCGCTGAGGCATGAAATATGAATAATAAAGGTACCCAAAAAAGGACTTTGTGGAAACCCGGGCGCATGAAGATAATAGGTACCTTAATTTTCGGAGCTACACTGCTGCTGTTCGTCCTCGCCGTCTTTGTTTTTGCTCCAGAGCAGCTTCCTCCTTATAAGCAACGTATCCTTGCTCTGGTATCGGCGGGTCTAGCGGGGTTTTTCGGCTTTTTCCTGACAGGCTCGATCGGCCTCAAGCTTGATTCGCTACGCTCTAAGGTTGGCGGTTTCACCGTCGATGCCACCGGCGGGGTCGCGCTCTTCGTTCTCGTACTCTTTTGGTGGTTGAGCCCACTAGCACCGGTGGGCACGGCTGATGGTTTGCTAACTATACGAGCGACGGTACTCGGAGTCGATAAGATGCCAATCGAGGATGCACAGGTGTGGTCCTCACTGGGCGGGGAGTCCAAGCGCGTAGCAGGCGGCTGGGAATTCGAAATTCCAGAATCCAAACTACCCATCGACCGCAAGCTTACCATTTATGCCGCCCACAGGCCGGCCTTTCTGAAAGGAAGCCTAGAGATAAAGCTTGGGCAAGAGCGGATGGTTACTGCCAAAATTCAGCTCGTGCGCGACACCTCGGCGTATATAACAGGAATAGTGGTTGCACCTGGGGGCACGCCGCTCGCTGACGCCGTTGTTGCCGTGGTGGGCAGCAGTGAAACCGCGCACACGAACCCAGAAGGGCGCTTTTCCTTGCCTGCGCATGTTGCAGCTGGTCAAGAGGTGCGTCTACGTATAAAAAAACCCGGCTATCGTAGCAAAGAAGAATACTATCCAGCTCGGGATATTCCTATCCCTGTGATACTCGACAAACAATGATTCACCCCCTTGCCATTATTGCTATCCTTGCTACCCTCGCATTCCCTGCTGCGTCGGCCAGCGACGATAAGGTGAAATCTGAGTGCGCAGGTATCCTGACCGGCAGTTCCCTTGATGCCGAATACTCGGAAAACCTCAATGCACTTAACGTGCGCGCAAGTCTCTACTACGCTCAGGGCCGCTACTCAGAGGCCGTGCTGGTTTATCGGTGCGCACTCGTGATAGGGGAGAAAGCCCTCGGCCCCAAGAACCCTTTGGTCGCTGACGTTCTCAACAACCTCGCGGGACTCTACTATGCACAGGGTCGCTACGCAGAGGCCGAGAGCCTTTATAAGCGCGTACTCGAGATTAGGGAGACAACCCTCGGCTTCGAGCGCCCGGAAATTGCGACTACCCTTAACAACCTTGCCGGGCTCTACAACTCCACGGGTCGCTACGCAGAGGCCGAGAGCCTTTATAAGCGTGCACTCGAGATTAGGGAGACAACCCTCGGCTCAAGCCACCCGGAAACTGCCACTACTCTTAACAACCTCGCCGGGCTCTACAACTCCACAGGCCGCTACGCAGAGGCCGAGAAGCTTTATGGGCGCGCACTCGAGGTTAAGGAGAGGACTCTCGGCCCAAACCACCCGGAAATTGCCACTATTCTCAACAACCTCGCGGGACTCTACAGCTCTCAGGGCCGCTATGCAGAGGCCCATAAGTTTTATCAGCGCGCACTCGCGGTTAGCGAAAGTGCTCTCGGCCCAAACCGCCCGGAAATTGCCACTATTCTCAATAACCTCGCGGGACTCTACAAATATCAAGGCCGCTATGCAGAGGCCGAGGAGCTTTTTCTGCGCGCAATCGCGATTAGGGAGAAAACCTACGGCCCAAGGGATTTGACGCTCGCCTTCACCCTTACCAACCTTGCGTCCCTATACGACGCCAAAAACGGCTTTGCGGATGCTGAAAAGCTCTACCACAAAGCGCTCCTTATCTATGAGCAAGTCCTCGGCCCCGAGCACCCGTTCGTCGCTGCCGTTCTCAACAACCTCGCGGGACTCTACTATGCACAGGGTCGCTACGCAGAGGCCGAGAAGCTTTACGAGCGCGCACTCGCGATTGGGGAGAGAGCTCTAGGCCCCGAGCACCCGGAAATTGCCACCCTTTTCAGTAACATCGCTCTGCTTTACAAGAATCAGGGCCGCTTTGCGGATGCTGAAAAGCTCTACGATAAAGCACTCGCTGTCTATGTGAAAACCCTCGGCCCCGAGCACCCGGAAGTCGCCACCGCACTCAATAACCTCGCGGGACTCCACAACTCTCAGGGCCGCTACGCAGAGGCCGAGAAGCTTTACGAGCGCGCCCTGAGGATTTCAATTAAGATGCTCGGCCCCGATCATGCAACGACTAGCGCAATAAAACAAAATCTTGAAGCGTTGAACGCGAGGCACCGCAGCCCATGATTCGATGCGCCGCCTATGCTTATCTCTCCATTACGAGAAGGCTCATCATTATGTTAAGCCTATTTTGGGCAGTCCAGGGGCCGACATCGATATCAGCCCAGGATAGCCCCGGCGCCAGGACTCTTGAGGTGATGAAGGTCGAGGTACGCCGCATTGTGAACGATCAACCAATTCCAGGACTCCGATTGAAGCTCCGTGGGGAAGGAATAGATGTGGAAACGAGCGACGCGGGGATCGCCTATTTTTATTTTACTCGCAAAAGAGCACCTGGCACGCCGGTTGAAATAGAGTTAACAAGCGAATTTAAGAAAAGATGGCGCATTCTCAGTCCATATAATGGGAGAACCCATGTCCCCGCAGCTGAAAGCTACATAGAGATTGGGATAGTGGCAAATGACGAGGCACCCTTCACATTCGAACCGCTGGGAGGAAGTATACAGAGGTTCGACCGCAACCCGGGAAGACCGCGTTGATACTGAAGGCGAAACGTAGAAAAAGTAGCAATGCATGAAGGCGGTACCCTACGAAGCCGAGCCTTTTGATTTCCCCTCCAACATCGATGATTGAGCCATGCCTCTGAATAATTGTGTCCTTCGTCGAGTTCCCATCGGCCTGCCCTTCGTTGTCGCCCCCGCATTCTCCCTCAATTCAGCGGTTTACTCTGGGAACAATTTGAGTGTTCAGGTTTCTTTGCTGAAAATTGCCTCGTCCGTGATCACACCAACTCGACAAAATCCTCCACAACAGAGCCTTTTCTTTGAGCCTTTGAATCTCTTTACTCCCAATCGGACTCCATGACTTCCTTCGGTAATCTTCAATGCCTATGGCATCCCTTGACTCTCCAGTAGGTGTACTCGGTAAAACTACCAAGCCACGGCGGGTTTGCCCTTAAACCTCACACTTCCTTCCTGAAACCCCCATGCCGACACGTCGGCACAAATAAGTATGAAAATCTATTTTCAGGGGAAAGAGAGATTTGACAGGCTTTTCAAAAGGGTGTAGATTTCAATCGATAAGCAATAGAATAGCCTTTTTTAGATTTACTCCGGGTTCACCAACTCTCTTTTCATCCATAGGATATATGAGTAAACCTTATGGCTAATAGAATCGCCTCCCCTTCCTGCCGATTGTTTGGTGAAAGAAAGAAATGATTCTCCATCGGTGGAAAATGAAACGAGAACGCATAGCGCAAATGCCTGAGAAGGAGCGCACATTATTCTTTCTCCTTGGGCATGCAATTAATGAAATCAACGTACTAAACAAGTTGTTCTACCTGTCTAATCAATACGAAGCGTCGGACAACTGGCGGCGACATGCACACCTTACTCAAGGGTTAGTATTGGCCCGCACTCTAACCGGAAAGTTATGGGAAGCATGGAAGCTAATGACCAAGGCGTACTTCGACACTAAACTTTCAAAAGACTATCATGCTAAGCTGAACGATGAGGCGAAGAATTCATTGAAATCGTTGCGGAAATATTTTAATCGGGATAACTTAATAAAGACGGTGCGCAATTCTTTCTCGTTCCACTATGACATCAACGAGATCTCGAAGCTCGTTCCTGAAGAGTTCAACCCTGATGAATTGATTTCCTATATGTCTGAAACCAACGGGAACACACTTTTTTATTTAAGCGAATACGCGGTTAATGTTGCGCTTCTAGATTCAATCTCACCTGGAGATCCAGCTGGCGCTATGGAAGCACTGATAAAAGAAAGCTCAGAAGTAGTTAGGTGGTTTAACGAAACAGCCCAGGGAATTATGGTTGTGGCAGCCGAAGAATATCTCCGGGAAGATGACGGTTCAGTACCACTAGAGGCAATTGATATAGGTCCTGTTCCGGTTGCTGAAGAGATCCGATTACCCTTTTTTCTAGAATCGACACTAAAACCTGGAACGACAGAATGACCTGGCCAACAAGACGCTGCAGACGACCCCGCAAGTCGGCCCGGCTACAATCTGTCATTATGTTAGGAGAATTGGGCCGTGAAACCCGAGTGGTATGGCGATAAGCGTGATCTGGTGAAGTGGGGAGTTCTGCTTCACATCGCTCGCGATCATTCCGCGAAGCGGATCCTCCAAGTCACCTACTTCCGACCGAGCAAATGGCCTCAGCTCCAAATCGATGGACAGCCGCGCCCCATTCCGGAGGGTGTGATTGGTCACTTCAGAAACATGTTTGATATCACGAGACTAAGGGATGGTCCACGAATCGAGGTTGTGGGCTCGGAGTTCGTGGATCGTTGTCAGTACGCAGAAGCAGTGATCAAAGCCATAGCCTCCCGCCCTGACGGCGAGGGCTGCGTCGTGTTCCTCGATCCCGACATTGGTCTGGAGCCGCGTAAACCCACACTTGAACACGTCTTGGTGTCGGAACTCGGGGACATCTGGCGCCATATGTTCCCCGGTGATGTACTCGTGTTTTACCAGCACCAGACGAACAAGAACGGTCAGCCGTGGGTTGAACCGAAGCGCGAGCAGTTCGAGAATGCCCTCGGCCTGGTCCATGGCGGGGTCAAGGTGGCTACCG